>SKQW01000334.1 GCA_007118805.1 Rhodobiaceae bacterium
GGCGACCCGTTCTCGGAGAAGCTGCTGCTGGAGGCCTGCCTAGAGCTGATGGCCAGCGACGCCATCATCGCGATCCAGGACATGGGGGCCGCCGGCCTGACCTGCTCGGCTGTTGAGATGGGCGCCAAGGGCGATCTTGGCATTGAGCTCGATCTCGACGCCGTCCCGTGCCGGGAAAGCGGCATGTCGGCCTACGAGATGATGCTGTCGGAGAGCCAGGAGCGCATGCTCATGGTGCTCAAGCCTGGCCGCGAGGCAGAAGCGCGGGCAATCTTCGAGAAATGGGGGCTCGACTTCGCCATAGTCGGGCAGACCACCGACACGCTGCGCTTCGTGGTCAAGCGGCACGATGAAACAGTGGCCGACCTGCCGATCAAGGAACTGGGCGACGAAGCACCGCTCTACGACCGTCCGTGGACACCGACGCCCCCCTCCCCGGTCGTCGAACCTGCCACGCTGGCCGAGCCGGTTCCTCCCGACGAGGCGCTGTTGCGGCTCATCGGATCTCCCAACCTGTGCTCACGCCGCTGGATCTGGGAGCAATACGATCATCTGATCCTCGGCAACACGATCCAGCGCCCCGGCGGCGACGCTGCCGTGGTGCGCGTCGAGCCGGGACGCTCCAAGGCGCTTGCCTTTGCGCTGGATGTCACGCCACGCTACTGCCGCGCGGATCCGGTCGAAGGCGGCAAGCAGGCGGTCGCCGAGGTCTGGCGCAACCTCACCGCGGTCGGCGCGAGCCCGCTCGCCGTCACTGATTGCCTCAATTTCGGCTCGCCCGAGCGCCCGGAGATCTTGGGCCAGCTCGTCGGTGCGATCGCGGGCGTAGCCGACGCCTGCCGGGCCCTCGATTTCCCCGTGGTCTCGGGCAATGTATCGCTCTACAACGAGACATCGGGCCAGGCGATCCTGCCGACGCCGACGATTGGCGGTGTGGGGCTGATCGACAATCTGTCCCAGAGTGCCGACCTCGCCTTCAAGGGGCCCGGCGAAGCGATCCTGATGGTCGGCCAAACGTCTGGGCATCTTGGCCGCTCGATCTATCAGCGCGAGATACTCGAGCGCGACGACGGAGCACCGCCGCCCGTCGATCTGGCGGCCGAGCGGCGCAATGGGGACTTCGTCCGGCGCCTGATTCGCGAGGCCCGCGTTACGGCGGTCCATGACTGCTCGGATGGTGGAATGCTGGTGGCGATCGCCGAGATGGCAATGGCCTCCGGGATCGGCGCCGAGCTCGAGATCGAAGCGCCTGGCGGATTGCCGATTTCCGCCATCCTGTTCGGCGAGGACCAGGCGCGCTATGTAGTGACCTGCGGTGCGGCGGAAGCGGCGGATGTCGTGCGGGCGGCGCAGGCGTCCGGCGTGGAGGCAGCCCGGGTCGGCACGACGGGCGGAGAGTCATTGACGCTGTCGGGATTGCAGCCAATCCTGGTGGAGGCGTTGCGGTTGCAGCATGAATCCTGGCTACCGGATTTCATGGCCGAGCGCGGCGCCGCCTGAGTGAGGGGCAGAGGGGACGGTAGAACGAAATGCCAATGGACGCGCGGGAGATCGAAAGGCTGATCAAGCACCATATTCCGGACGCGGAGGTTACGATTCGCGATCTTGCCGGCGACGGCGATCATTACGCCGCGACCGTCGTTTCGGCCGAGTTCCGCGGCAAGTCGCGGGTTCAGCAACATCAGATGGTCTATGACGCCCTGCGCGGCTCGATGGGTGGCGCCCTCCATGCCCTCGCCCTGCAGACGGCGGCGCCCGACTAACAACCCAGTCAGACGAGGACCGATATGACCAACATGCACGAGATCATCGACAGCGAAGTGAAGGGCAATGAGGTCGTGCTCTTCATGAAGGGCACGCCGACTTTCCCACAATGCGGCTTTTCCGGGCAGGTGGTGCAGATACTGGATTATCTCGGGGCCCCGTATAAGGGGATCAACGTGCTCGACAGCGACGAGATGCGCCAGGGCATCAAGGAGTATTCCAACTGGCCCACCATCCCGCAGCTATACGTGAAGGGCGAGTTTGTGGGCGGTTGCGACATCGTGCGCGAGATGTTTCAGGAAGGCGAGCTGCAGTCGCTCTTCACGGAGAAGGGCATAGCCTCGCGCCAGGACCAGTCCGCCTGAGCCGCTCACTCGGCCGGGTTTAGCCCGGCAACGGTTGCTTGCCTGGCTCGATTGTCAGGAGCCACATCCGGCCGTAGCCAGGGTCGTCGAATTGTCGCACGCGCTTGAACCCCGCCTTCTCGTAGGCGCGGATGGCGGGGCAATTGTGGACAGACGTGCAGATCATGATCAATGGCGCGTCGCCGCGTCGCAGGAGGCGGCCGAGGAGACGTCGTAGCGCTGCTGGTCCGATGCCGCGCCCGAGGAAGTCGGGCTCGCCGATCGCGATCTCTATGTCCAGCGTCCCGTCGGGAATCTCGTGGAGGCCCGCCTCCGCGAAGGCCTGCCGGGGCGGCACCTCCCATCGCAGGTATCCCACCGCCGTCGAGCCGGCAACGATCACGGCATGCCCCCCGCCAGCGGGCGGGCGCAGCACCTCGGCCAGCGCGCGGTCCGGGTTGCCCCACCAGCGGGCCACGTGCGGCGCCCTCAGCCACCGCGCCAGCAGCCCCGTGTGATCTGCGGCGTCGAACGGTTCGAGTCCGATCTCAGCGTCACTCGTCACAGCGCCACCTCGCCGCACCAAGGCCCGAACGAAAAAGGCCACCTCGTCAAGGAGGTGGCCTGGTAGCCTTGCAAGTGTGCTGCTGCCTCAGCGCGAATAGAACTCGATCACGAGGTTGGGCTCCATGATCACCGGATAGGGCACTTCGGCCAGCGCCGGGACACGGACCAGCCGCGCCGTCATCTTGGAGTGGTCGACGTCGAGATAATCCGGCACGTCGCGCTCGGGGCTGTCGGTGGCCTCCAGCACCAGCGCCAACTGCCGCGAGGCGTCCTTGACCTCGATGAGATCGCCCGCCTTGCAGCGATAGCTTGGAATGTTGACCCGCTTGCCGTTCACCTTGACGTGGCCGTGACTGACGAACTGCCGGGCGGCGAAGGGCGTGGGCACGAACTTGGCGCGATAGACGACCGCGTCGAGGCGGCGCTCCAGCAGCCCGATCAGGTTCTCCGAGGTGTCGCCGCGCATCCGGTTCGCCTCGTCATAGGTGCGGCGAAACTGCTTCTCGGTGATGTTGCCGTAATAGCCCTTCAGCTTCTGCTTGGCCTTGAGCTGCTGTCCGAAGTCGGACAGCTTGGTACGGCGGCGCTGACCGTGTTCACCGGGGCCGTATTCGCGGCGATTGACGGGGCTTTTGGGCCGGCCCCAGATATTCTCGCCCATACGGCGATCGATCTTGTGCTTTGCCTGCACACGCTTGGTCATCAGTCGAACCCTTCCTAAGAAATGGCAACCTGTCGAATATGACCCGCCCCTCCTCTGCCGCATCGCGGCCGACAGGCGCTCCGGTCCTTCGGATAACGCCACGGAAGCGGAAGTGAAGACGCGGACGTAACCGTCCGCGCCGGAAGCTAGATATATGCGGCCATGACAAGTGTCAAACTGATCCGCCCCGGCCTTGCATCGCTGGGCGAGCTATTTGAGCACCGCCCGACCGACCGTATCGGTGTCGGTGCCAAACCAGATGGAGCCGCTGTCCGGATCGAACACCATATGCCGGACGGTTCCGCCGCCGCTGTCGAGCTCCACCGGTTCGGTGAAGGATTCGGTCTGCGGATCGAAGCCGACAAGCCGGTTGGGAAAGATGCCGGTCTCGAACAGCCAGAGCCGCCCATCATCGTCGCTCGTCATGGCATAGGGGCGCGACTCATGGCCGGCCGGGGTCTGCCATTCGTCCACCTCGCCCGAAGCGGGGTCGTAGCGGCCGAGATAGCCACCCGCATAGTCGACGTACCAGACCGTTCCATCGCCGGGCAGGGCGAGGCGGCGCGGCCGGGCATCGGCCCGCGGCAATTCGATTTCCGCCACAGCACCGCTGGCATCGACGGTCGCCAGCTTGTTGGTCCCGAAGAGCGTCACCCATGGCCGGTCCTGGTCGTCGACGAGAAGGCCATAAGGGCGCGCGCCGCCGGTCGCGACCTCATGCAAGGTGATCTCGCCGCTCTCGGTATCGAGATGGCCGATCTGGTTTCCGTGCTGGACCGAAAACCAGATGTCGCCGGCGCTGGTGAAGTCCATTGTATGCGGGTCGCGGCGCCCCTCGCCGGGCAGCATGAACCGTTCGATCTCACCCGTCTGCGCGTCGATCAGGCCGATGTGATCGGCGCGGTTGCCGGCGTACCACGCTCCGCGTTCGTTCCAGATGACGGTGTGCGGGCCGGCGCCGTCCTCAAGATCGATCCGCTCGAATTCACCGCTTTGCGGATCAAGGGTCGCAACATAGTGGTCCCGCTGCCCCACGAACCACACGCGCTCGGCGCTCTCCACCCAGGGGTCGCGCGGTCGCGAATGCTCCCACGGGACGTCCCACTCGGTCACTTCCACTTCGCTCGCAGCGGGCGCGGGCGATCCGCCAATGCCCGCCAACAGGGCGGCGGCGGCCGCGCATGTCATCAGATGGCTCGGTCGCATGGTCTCTCCTTGCCAATCGAGGACGCTGGGTTTCAGGACGATACCGGCCGAGCGTGTCATTGTCATGCCAAGCCCCAGGATTGCCCGCGGACCGCCGATCACGGTTGCGCGAGGCGGCCCCGCCGCGCGTCTTCGAGCGGCAAGACGTCGCGTGTCGCGACACCGAACCGCTTCAATACGGCGCCAAGGCCGGTGGCGCCGTCACGCTCCTCGCCGGTGAACCACGCCCTGCCCACCCCTGCCGTCACGACGGGGTCGGCAGGCGGCAGGAGAGACACGGCGCGGCGCGCGATTGCCGGGGCGGGATCGATCCAGGTTACCGGCCAGGGGGCGAGCCGTTCCAGATACTCGCGGATCAGCGGGTAATGGGTGCAGCCAAGCACGACAGCATCCGTGCGCCGCCGGCCAAGCTCCACGAAGGCCGGGGCGATCTCGCTGGCGATCGCCGCCTCGTCGACGGGGTGTCCGCGCAACACGGCCTCGGCAAGCTCGGCCAGCCGCGTTGCCCCCACAAGAGTGACGTCGATATGAAAGGAGTAGGTGTCGATGAGCGCGCGCGTGTAGTCGCGTTTCACGGTCCCCGGCGTCGCCAGCACGCTTATCATCCTGTTTGTCGTGGCGTTGGCCGCTGGCTTGATCGCCGGAACGGTCCCCACGAATGCGATGTCGAAGGCAGCCCTGAGATGCGGCAGCACGAGGGTCGAGGCCGTGTTGCAGGCGATGACGGCGATGTCCGGGGCAAAGCGGGCTGTTGCCGCGTCCATTGCGTTAATCACCCGGTCAATCACCTGGCCTTCGGTGAGCCCGCCATAGGGGAAGCCGGCGGTATCGGCCAGATAGCACAATTCCGCGTCGGGCCGGGCGATGCGCAATTCGCGCAGCACGGACAGCCCGCCAAGCCCGGAATCGAAGACCAGTATGCGGGGCGCTGTCATCGTCCCGGCCGCTGACCCTTGGCGCCGGTGAGCGCCTTGATGACCCCGCGCAGGGTTCGCACCTCCTGATCGGAGAGTTCGGCCTTGAGAAGAATGTTGCGCAGATTTCGGACCATGACCGGGCGCTTCTCGGCCGGATAGAGATAGCCGGCCGCGTCGAGCTCGGCCTCGAGATGTTCGAACAGGCGAATGAGGTCGGCCTTCGCCGCAAGCGGCTGCATTCCGGCGCCGGAACGCCGCCGCCCGCCATGCTGGCCTGCCATGCCGAACCACTCATAGCCGATGAGCAGCACCGATTGAGCGAGATTGAGCGAGGAGAACTTCGGATTGGTCGGAAAGGTGACGATCGCCTCGGCGAGCGCCACGTCATCATTGTCAAGGCCGGCGCGCTCGGCGCCAAACAGGATGCCGCCTGTCTCCCCGGCCTCGAGCCGCGCGGCCAGTCGCTCGGCTGCCTCGCTGGGGCGTATCACAGGCTTGGATATCTCCCGCGGCCGCGCCGTCGTGGCCAGAACCAGGCCGAGATCGGCGATCGCCTCGGGCACCGAGCCGAATACGGTTGCCCCGTCGACCACCCAGTCGGCGCCGGAGGCTGCCGCCCGCGCCGTCTCGCTGGGCCAGCCGTCGCGCGGCGCGACCAGCCTGAGGTCGCAGAGCCCGAAATTGGCCATGGCACGGGCCACCATACCGATATTCTCGCCGAGCTGAGGGGCGACCAGGACGATGGCGGGTGCGGTCATGGTGAGCCGGCCGTGACTGTCCGCGCGCGCCTTCCCTCGCCTTCAAACCCGGCGGTTAGGATGCTATAGGGGCGGCGACTTGCCCATATGGGCGCGCCCGGCGCGCGCCCTCTCCTCATAGGTTCGGAAATCAGCATAAGGCGAGGTTCGCGAAACATGGCGAAAATCAAGGTCGACAACCCGGTCGTCGAACTCGACGGCGACGAGATGACCCGCATCATCTGGCAATACATCAAGGACAAGCTGATCCATCCCTATCTCGACATCGACCTCGTCTATTACGACCTCGGCGTCGAGAATCGCGATGCGACCGACGACCAGGTCACGGTAGACGCTGCCAAGGCCATCAAGGAATACGGGGTCGGCGTCAAATGCGCCACCATCACGCCCGACAAGGGCCGCGTGGACGAGTTCAACCTCAAGAAGATGTGGCGCTCGCCGAACGGCACCATCCGCAACATCCTCGGCGGCGTCATCTTCCGCGAGCCCATCATCTGCCAGAACGTGCCGCGGCTGGTTCCGGGCTGGACCAAGCCCATCATCATCGGCCGTCACGCCTATGGCGACCAGTATCGCGCCACCGATTTCCAGATCCCCGGCAAGGGCAAGCTGACTATCTCCTTCGTCGGCGAGGACGGCACCAGGATCGAACACGAGGTGTTCGACTTTCCCGGCGGGGGCGTCGCCATGGCCATGTACAACCTCGACGAATCAATCCGCGACTTCGCCCGCGCCTCGTTCAACTATGGGCTGATGCGCGGCTATCCGGTCTATCTGTCGACCAAGGACACGATCCTCAAACAGTATGACGGGCGCTTCAAGGACCTGTTCCAGGAAGTCTTCGACAACGAGTTCGCCGAGGCGTTCGGCAAGGCCGGCATCACCTATGAGCACCGCCTGATCGACGACATGGTGGCCGCCGCGCT
Organism: Rhodobiaceae bacterium; assembly: GCA_007118805.1. Classification (GTDB taxonomy): domain Bacteria; phylum Pseudomonadota; class Alphaproteobacteria; order Rhizobiales; family Tepidamorphaceae; genus SKQW01. The sequence continues at coordinate 7,186 of SKQW01000334.1, forward strand.
CAAGTGGTCGGGCGGCTATGTCTGGGCCTGCAAGAATTATGATGGCGATGTCCAGTCCGACACGGTGGCGCAGGGCTTCGGGTCCCTCGGATTGATGACCTCAGTGCTGATGACCCCGGATGGCAAGACGGTCGAGGCCGAGGCCGCCCACGGCACGGTGACGCGCCATTACCGCATGCATCAGCAGGGCAAGGAGACCTCGACCAACTCCACGGCCTCGATCTTCGCCTGGACGCGGGGCCTTGCCCATCGGGCCAAGATCGACGGCAACGAAGCTCTGAAGCGGTTCGCCGAAACGCTCGAAACGGTCGTCGTCGACACCATCGAGGCCGGTCACATGACCAAGGATCTCGCCCTGCTCATCGGTCCGGACCAGCCCTGGCTGTCGACCACCGGCTTCCTCGACAAGATCGACGCGAACCTTCAGAAGGCGATGGCCTAGATCCGAGCAGGCCCGCGCTTGGCACGGGCCGCCGGGACTATCCTAGCGCAAAACGCGGATGGCCGGTTGGAGACCGGCCACCCCCATCCAGACGCCTTGCGCGGTCAGCCTTGACGTGGATTTCGTGAAAGCGCGCCCCGGCCGCCTGCCGCGCCCGGTCGCGATCGGAGCGATAGGGTGAGGCGCAGGCGTCCTTAACCGAGCCCCCGAATGACCTCATCCACCTTCGTCACCGCCGCGACATTCTGCATCGCATAGTTGATCGAGGCGTTATGCCAATCCGCATTCATGGTTGAGCAGCCATCCTCGGGGATGATCATCACATAGCCCTTGTCGGCCCCGGTCCGCGCGGTGTGCTCGATCGACATGTTGGTCCAGGCGCCGGTCTCGATGAGGATGTCCCGGCCTTCCGCCTTGAGGATCGTCTCTAGTTTCGTCCCCTCCCAGGCGCTCATGCGCATCTTGGGGACCACATGGTCGCCCGGCTGCGGCTCGAGGCCAGGAACGGGCCCAGCGCCCCAGCTGTCGCGGATCAGAGCGTTGGCCGACACGGCGCCCTCGAACAGCGGTGCGTTCAGCGTCATGCCGGGGGCGCCCGGCTCGATGATGAACCACACATGGATCACCGGCACGCCCCGCGCCCGGCAATGCTCGGCCAGCCGGCGGATGTTCTCGATGCAGTTCTGATCGCGGCAGTGCTGCGGCGATCCGGACTCGGCAAACGCGCCGCCCTCCATCACCACATCGTTCTGCATGTCCTGAATGATGAGCGCACAGCGCGCGGGATCGAGCATAAGGCCCTCCCCCCCTGGCCCGGCCGGGGCCGATTCTTGCGACGCGGCCCGCGAAGCCGTCGATGTCGACGATCCGGCCGCGCGCCGGCGCATGAACGGTTCGTTGCGCGGGCCGACCCGCGTCTCTACCGAATAGAGCGACGTCGAGGCGGTGACGAAGAGCGTCCGCCAGTCCTCGCCGCCCCAGTGAAAATTGGCCACGAGCTCGGGGATCGAAACCTTGCCGATCAGTCGGCCCCCCGGATTGTAGACCCAGATGCCACCGGGCGCCGTGACCCAGACATTGCCGCTGGCATCGCACTTCATGCCGTCGGGCACACCGGGCTTGAGCGAGTCCTTGATGCCGGAAGCGAAGACGCGTCCGTGTGACAGCGTCCCGTCGGGATTGACGTCAAACACCCGGATATTCGCCTGTTCGGTGTCGTTGATGTAAAGCAGGCTCTCATCGGGGGAAAAGCACAGGCCGTTCGGCATGTTGAACTGGAACCGGTCGACCACTAGCTCGGGCTCGATGCCGGTTTGCCCGGGGCGAATGCGAAAAACGCCCTGCCAGCCCAGATCACGCGGGCGCTCGACCCCGAAACCCGCCATGCGACCGTACCAGGGGTCGGTGAAATAGATCGATCCGTCGGAGCGCACGCAGATATCGTTCGGGCTGTTGAGTTCCCGGCCTTCGTAATGGGAGGCCAGCACCTCCCGAGTGCCGTCGGGTCGGAAACGCGCCACGGACGAGGTCGAATGCTCGCAGACCAGCAGATTGAGGTCTGCGTCATAGGTCATGCCGTTGCCCTTGTTGGAGGGCTTCATGACCTCGCGCACCCCCTGCCGATCCCAGCGTCGGCGCACGTCCGCAGGCATGTCGGAGAACAGCAGATAGTGTTCGCTCGGGTGCCAGATCGGCCCCTCGGTGAAGGTGAAGCCGGAGCCGGACTGGAGAACCGGCGCGTGCTCGTCGATCAGGTCCCGGAAGGCCGGGTCCAGTGCTTCATGTGCCATGGCGCTTCTCCCCCGTTATGGCCGCGTCAGGCCGCAAACCATTCGCGCCGCGGCAGCGACTGTGTGATCGGACCGGGAACCTGCATGTCGAGGCGCCCGACCACCTGCCCGCGCTCCACCTTGGCCGGCTTGTCGTGCACCGGCAGCAGGAAGCTGGACGTATTGAGCAGCTTCTTCACCGCCGCCTTCTCCGCGCGCTTGCTGCCGGCGTGATTGCCGGTCACCTGCGGCTCGTGCGCCTGGGTCTGCCGGAAGGGGTCCACGACCTGATCATTGATGTCGTAGATCACGTCGCCGCAGATGGTGGCGATGCCCTCATTGGTTTCGACATGCACATTCATCGAGCCTTCGGTGTGGGCGTTCGCCGCTTCGAGGACGATGCCCGGCAAGAGCTCGATGGGGCCTGAGAGCTCGAGGTCCTCGAAGCGCAGCGCTCTCGGTGTGTGCAGCCGGTCGACGAGATGCTTGATGTCCGGCAAGGGGTACTGCGGATGCATCAAGCCAGAGACCGAACATTCCATCTCGCGGCGATTGAGCACCACCGTCGTGTTCATCGGGAAATGGTCGTCCTTGCCGGCGTGGTCGATGTGGAGATGGGTGTGGCAGACATAGCGGATGTCGCCGACCTTGAGGCCGAACTTGGCGAGCTGATTCTCGATCATGTTCTCATGGAACTGGAGCCCGCGCATGCCGAGCGATTCCATGATCGCATTGTCGCGGTAGCCGGTGTCGACTACCACGGGATCGGTGCTCCCCAAGATCAAAAATCCATAGACCGGCACCCGCCGGACCCGACCGCAGTCGCGCCCCAGGACCAGAAAGCTCGACTCGAGCTCGATGTCGCCGTAGTCGAGTACCTTGATTTCGAGTGACATGCTGTGCCCTCCCCTGGCGTCTTATGTGTCGAGCCGGTAGACCCGGGCGGCCGTGTCATGAAAGATCGCCGCCTTGTCCGCCTTGCTCATGCGTGCTGTCGCCTCCTTGTAGGCGGAGACGAGATCGGAATAGTTCGTCCACAGCTTCTCGATCGGAAAGTTCGAGCCGAACAGGCAGCGCTCCGGGCCGAACAGTTTGACCGTGGCCCGCACCACCGATCCGATATGCTCCGGGTCGTTGCGGTGGATAAAGGTGCCCAGCCCCGACAGCTTGCTCACCACATTGGGCCGGTCGGCGAGGCGCTTCATCCCCTCGCGCCATTCGCTCCAGCCCTTCTTGGAGAGATCCTCCAGCATCCCGGCATGCTGCAGGATGAAGGTCACCTCAGGACAGGCGGCGGCCAGTTCGGCTGCGCCCTCCATCTGCGGCGCGAAGACCTGGAGATCGAAGGCCCAGCCATAATCGGCAAGCCGTGCCACATTGCGCTGGAATTGCGGATCGGCGGCGAGATCCGGCCGCTTGGCAAAGCGATAGAGCGTGTTCCGGTGCCAGTGGATCTGCTGGCGCAGGCCCCGCATCAGCGGATATTTGCGAAGCCGGTCGAGCTGGGGGCGAACATCCTCGACGGTGAAGTCGGCATAGCCGACGATGCCATGCGGCCAGCCGGTCTCAGAGGCCACGCTCGACACCCAGGCGACCTCGTCCTCATACCAATTCGGGGCCCAGTTCGCCTGTACATAGATCGATTTCGAGACACCGGTCCCGTCAATGTCGTCGAGGAACTCCGCCATCGGATAGTCGCGGCGGATGGCCTCGTAGGGCCCGAAGATGCGCGGCTGCATCGGACCGAGCAACCACGGCAGATCCTTTTGGCGCCAGATGTGATGATGGGCATCGATAATCTCGCTCATGCCGCCTTGCCCCCCTTTAAGCTCAGGATGTTGTCGCAAAGCCGCTCAAGCGTGCTGCCGTCGCCGATCTCGTCGACATATGGCAGGATGGATTGCAAGGCGGCAGTGCGCGGCGCAAATCCCGGATCGCCCGCAAGCGGCGTCAACCACACCACGCGCCACGCAAGCTGTGACAGATCCCGCACGGCCTGGGTCATCGCGGCATGGTCGCCGCGCTCCAGCCCATCCGAGACCACGACCACCAGCCCGCCACGCGCAAAGCTTGCAAAACGCGGTATGGCCAGAAACGCCTCCAGCGCGTCGCCGATCCGCGTTCCCCCGTCCCAGTCGGCCACGGTTCCAGACGCCGCCTGGAGCGCCTGCTCGCGATTTCTCAGCCGCATCGCCCGGGTGACCCGGGTGAGCCGCGTACCGACCGTGAAAACCTCGATGCGGTCGCTGACCCGGGCAAGCGCATGGGCAAAGCGCAGATTCTGATCGGTCTGCGCCTTCATCGAACCCGAAACGTCGATGAGCAGCAGGATTCGCCGCTGACGCAGCTTGCGGCGAAGGCGCGGCAGCGAGAGGATTTCGCCGTCGCGCTTGACCGCCTCGCGCATTGAACGGCGCAGATTCCATAGGTTTCCACGCTTGGCATGGGTGCGACGATAGGAGGTCCGCTGCGGCAACGCGGCAGGGGCCCGACGCTGGAAGCGGCGCAGCACATCGGTCTCCCCCAGCACGCCGAAGTCCCGCGCGCCCAGCACCTCGGCCCGCGCCGCCTGCTCGCCGGTCAGGTTCTCCTCGCCTATCTCGGGCGGCTCCATGGCGCCTTCACGGTCCTCCTGAAGGCGCATTTCCTCGTCGGGTTCGATCGCCTGTTCCAGCCCTTCAAGGCTGTGCCCCAAGAAGACGAAGCGGAAGAGGGCGTCGAACTCGGCGCGCCGTTCCTGGGGCGGCGCCAGCGTCGCGGTCGCCGCGCGGTAGATGTCGGCCATGTCGCGCGGGCCCAGCAGTCCGACCGCCTCGATGAAGGCGGATGTCTGTTCCGGCGCGACGGGAAAGCCGTTGCGGCGCAGCAGGCCGGCAAAGCCGACGAAGGGCTCGGTGGCCCGCGGCAACTGTTCCGCACCACTCACGCGGCTTCTCCGCTGATCACCGCATCGAGCCGGTCGGCGATATAGTTGAGATCGTCCTGGTCCTTCAGCGCCACGCCGATCGCCCGGCGGAAGGCCTCCGGCCACGATGCGCCCTGCTGATTGAGGAGGGTTGCCGCTTCCGCCCATTCCACGGTTTCGGCGACGCCGGGCCGTTTCGACAGCGGCTCCTGACGCAGCCGCCCGACCGCCGCGACCACGGCTTCGGCCGTCGAGCGGGCCACCGAGCTCGCCCGCATCATGACGATCTCGGCCTCCCGCCGCGCATCGGGATAGTCGATCCAATGATAGACGCAACGTCGCCTGAGCGCTTCGTGCAGCTCCCGGGTCCGGTTCGACGTCAGAATGACCACCGGCCGTTCATGGGCCCGGACAGTGCCCCGCTCCGGAATTGAGATCTGGAAATCGGACAGGAACTCCAGCAGGAACGCCTCGAATTCATGGTCGGCCCGGTCGATCTCGTCGATCAGCAATACCGAGCTCTCCGGTGCTTGGAGGGCCTGCAGCATGGGCCGGGCGATCAGGAAATCGTCGCGATAGATGTTGACGTAGTCGTCGCCCGCCTGCCGGATGGCCAGCATCTGGCGCGGATAGTTCCACTCGTAAAGCGCTGCCGCCGAGTCGATGCCTTCATAGCATTGCAGCCGGATGAGCTGGCGGCCCAGCACAGCCGTGATGGCCTTGGCCGCCTCCGTCTTGCCCACACCCGGCGCCCCTTCCAGCAGGAGCGGCTTGCCCAGCGCGAGCGCAAGGTAGGCCGAGGTCGCCAGGCCTTCATCGGCAATGTACTGAGCCGACTGGAGCGCGTTCTCGAGCGCGCCCGGGCCGTCTATTCCGACGATGCTCGGTCTGACCGCCATGGATGCGGTTATCTCCTGGCCTGGGGACGGGCGCCGCCCTGCGCCTTCAAGCCGCGCAGGATCCTTTCCGGCGTAATGGGCAGGGTATCGACTCGAATGCCCACGGCATTGAAGACGGCATTGGCGACAGCGGGCAGCACGGGATTGGCGCACATCTCGCCGGGCCCCTTGCCGCCATAGGGTCCGTCCGGGGCCGGGCGCTCCAGGACCGAAATGTTGTGCGGCGCAATGTCGCCCGGTCCCGGCATCGGGTAGCCGTTGTAGTCGACCGGCCCATGCTCCCGCTCAGGATAATAGGGCTCCGTCGTCTCGAAAGCGGCGTGGCTGAGCCCCATCCACGCGCCGCCGACAAGCTGCTGTTCGACGAGCTTGGGGTTGAGGGCCCGGCCCAGCTCATAGGCGCTGTTCATTTCGACTACCGATAATTCGCCGGTTTCGTCATCGACCTCGACCTCGACGACGAGCGCGGCGTGGGCGAAACAGGACACCGGCGTCATCTCGCCGGTGTCGGGGTCGACGTCCGACAGCGGAATCAGGAAGATGCCGCGGCCCGACACGGTGCGGCCCTGTTTGAACTGGGCGGCCGCGCAAGCGGCACCGGTGGAAATCGACCGTGACGGCGCCCCCTTTACGTGGATGTTGCCCTTGCCGTCGGTTTCGAGGTCTTCCGGATTGACCTCGAGTTCCTCGGCCGCGGCCTCCAGCATGACCGCCCGGGCCTCCTTGGCCGCGGCGATGACCGCATTGCCCACCCGGTGAGTGCCGCGGGAGGCAAAGGAGCCCATGCAGTGCGGCCCGGTATCGGAGTCGGCAGTGTCGACATAGACATCCTCCACCGGCACGCCGAGCGTCTCTGCGGCGATCTGGCGGGTCACCGACTTCATGCCCTGTCCCAGATCGATCGAGGACAGGGCCACCCCGAATTTGCCGTCCGGATTGGAGTGGACCAGGGCCTGGCTGGGATCGCCGCCCAGATTCATGCCGATCGGGTAGTTGATGGTGGCGACGCCGCGCCCGCGATGCTTGGCCATGATCAGCGCCTCCGGGTTCCAAAAATACTGGAGAATCGATTGGCTGCCGGTCGGACCGTCCCGTGCGAGGCGGCATTCTGCCGCGAGCTGTCATACTGGGAGGATTGCGCCGGCTGGTGCTGCGTCGGTGGCGGCGGCGGTGCGGCGGACGTCGTTGCGCCGACCGGCTGACGCTGCGGTGCCGGCCGTGGCGGGGGCGGCATCGGGGCGGACCCCCGACGCTCGCCGATCCGCCCATTCTGATCGGTCACTGTGTGGGGAATCTGGGCGCGCTCGCCGCCGCCCCCGTGACGCGACGACATGCGCTTGAACTCATCGCGGATCGGCCAGTTCGCCTTTTCCGCGGCCACCTGGGCGCATTCGATCAGAGCGCAGTTCTTGGCCTCACGGCGATGCGCCTTCATGTCGCCGTCGCGATAGGCATTGAGGATGCGCAGCTCGATCGGGTCCAGTCCGACCGCATGCGCCACCTTGTCCATGTGGCACTCGATGGCGAAGTCGACCCCGGTGATCCCGAAGCCGCGCATGGCGGTCGCCGGCGTCCTGTTGGTGTAGACGCAATAGACGTCGGCATAGACGTTGGGGATCGTATACGGCCCCGGCAGGTGGCCGACACTCTTGATCACGGCGTAGCTCGACAAGCGCGTATAGGCACCGGCGTCGAAATAGCCGACGAACTTGCGGGCGACGATCTGCCCGTCATTGCGCACGCCGTCGGTGATGTGCCAGATCTCGGCGCCGCGCGGCGGGCCGAACTGCATCTCCTCGCGTCGATCGAAGCCGTAACGCACCGGTCTGCCGGTGAGCATGCAGCCGAGAATGGCCAGCGGCTCGTTCAGCGAGTCCACCTTGCCGCCGAACCCGCCGCCCACTGTGCCGCCGATGAAGTGCAGGCGATTGGACGAGACGTTGAGGAGCTTTGCCGCCGTTCCCAGCGAGAAGAAGAGCGCTTGGGTGGAGGTGTAGCACGCGTAGCGATCATTGGTCTCCGGCACGGCGATGGCGCCGGCCGGCTCGACCGGCGCATGCTCGATGGGCGACATCTGATAGCGCCCCTCCACCACGTGATCGGCGCGCACCAGGGCTGAATCGACATCGCCGAACCGCAGCTTCTGGTGATCGTATCGCTCGTGATACTCGAAGGAATTGCCGGGGTACTGATCATTGACCACCGGCGCCCGGTCAGAAAGCGCCTCCTCGACCTCGAGGACATGGGGCAACACCTCGTAGTCGACGCGGATCTTGTCGATCGCCTCGAACGCCTCGCGCTCGCTGTCGGCGACCACGGCGACAATGGGCTCGCCCTTGTAGCGCACCTTGTCGGTGGCAAGCGCCGGCTCGTCGTCGCGCCCGAAATCGAGAAGGCTCAGAAGCGTGTTCAGGTTCACCGGAACATCGGCGCCGGTGATGATCCTGCGCACGCCGGGGCTGCGCTCGGCCTCGGCGGTCGAGATCGAGCGAATGCGCGCGCAGTGATGCGGGCTGCGCAGGCACTTCATATGCAACAGCCCGTCGAAGCGGTAGTCGTCATAATAGGGCGAGCGCGCGGTGACATGGCCGAGCCCGTCCTGGCGCTGGGTGGGCTTGCCGATCTCGTTCAGATTGTCGTCGCGCTCGTCGGCAAAGAGGTCCTTGCGGAAATCCAGCATTGCGGGGGCCCTCCCTACGCGCTGCGCCGCCCGGCGCCGCGGGCGGCGGCGTCGAGGATGGCGTCGATGATGGGTTCGTAACCGGTGCACCGGCAGATATTGCCCGAAATGGCGTCGACCACCTGTTCCCGGGTCGGCGATGGGTTCCTGTCCAGCAGCGCCTTTGCGGACATCAGCATACCCGAGGTGCAATAGCCGCACTGGGCCGCGAAGCCGTCGAGGAAAGCGCGCTGCAGCGGGTGCAGTTCGGCGCCGGCCAGTCCGGCGGTGGTCTCGATACTGGCGCCCTCCGCGCTTTCGGCGAGCATCAGGCAGGACAGTCGAGGCTCGCCGTCGACGAGCACGGTGCACGCACCGCAGGTGCCCTGCCCGCAACCATATTTCGGCGAGGTGTCGCCGACCTGCCGGCGAAGCGCATCGAGCAGGTTCTGCCCTTCCTCGACAAAGACGGCCTCGTCCTTGCCGTTCAGGCGAAACTGGATCGGCTTTCTGGCCATTTACCTGCCCTTTCCTACTGAATGCCCAGAAGCAGCCGCTTGAGGACTGCCGGGGCGACCTCCCGCCGATACCAGTACGACGCGATCGCATCGGTTGGCGGATCGAGCCCTTCGGTTGCCGCCGCCAGGGCGCCGGCGATCCCGCTCTCGTCGAGCGTTGCACCTTCCAGTGCGCGCTCCACCGCCTGCACGCGCGTCGGCCGCGGGCCCATCGAAACATAGGCAACGCGCGCACCCTGCACGCGCCCGCCAGCATTCGGCAGATGCGCCGCAATAGCGATGACGGAGGCGCCGGCCGGCTTGACGCGGGTCAACTTGCGGAAGCGGAAGGCATCGCGCGAGTGTGGCCGCCGCACGCTGACCCCCGCGACCACCCGTCGCGGCTCGCTCTGCGCGCCCTGGCGCAGGAACTCCTCCAGCGGGGTTTCGCGCCGGCCCGCTCCCTCCACCACATGGACGGTGGCATCGAGCGCGAGCAACGCCGCGGTGAAATCGCCATAGGGTGACCGCGCAAACAGGTTGCCGCCGACGGTCGCCATGTTGCGCACCGCTGGCCCACCGACCGACTGAGCCGGCGCCGCCAGAAAGTCCGAGTCCCGGCTTGCCGCCACTTGGCTCATGGTCACGCCAGCGCCGATATGGATCCGGTCGCCGTCGCTGCGGATTTGCTGCAGGGCAGGATCGGTCGACCGGACGATCGTGGTGATGCTGACATCGCCCTCATTGATCGCCCGCATCACGAAGGTTCCCCCGCCGAGATAGCGAGCGCCGCGATCGGCCGCCAGCGCCTGGGCGGCCTCGCCGAGCTGGGGAAAGGTTCTGACTTGCAAGCTCATTGGTTCTGTCCCGTTACTGCACCAGCCCGAGATGCCGGCGGATTGCATCGAATCCGGCGCTATAGATCTCATTGCCCACCATGGTGGCCAGCTCCTCCTCCCGCCCGCGCGGCGTGTCGAAGGTCGATTCCCAGTGCCAGAAGGTGCGGTTGCCATCGGTGACCGGCAGGAGCCGGACAAAGGCGACGTAGTTGAGCAGCGGCACCGGCGTATCCAGGAGGCAATAGGTGAAGGTCATCTCCATGTCGGAGAGCGTGAGGAGCTGTTCCCGCAGTTCCGACCCATCGACCAGATGGAACCGGCGCACGCAGCCCACCTCGTCGAAGGAGCGCCGGCGCTCCACCACGCTGTCGGCCACTGCCGGGTGCCAGCGATCATGACCGTTGAAGTCGCGCAGAACCTCCCAGACGGCCTCCACCGGCGCATCCAGGATCGTGCTGCGGACCACCTTCACCATGGGGCCGACCCTCCCAGCGTCACGCGCCGAAGTGGCGCTTCAGGGAGTCGAAACCGCCCTGGAAGACGTTCGTGCCGATGCCGCCAACCAGGTCCTCGGCATTCTCCGGTGCGCAATCGAACTCCGCCGACCATTCCACGAAGGTCCGGTCGCCGTCGGTGATCGGGGTCAGACGCAGCGTGGCGATGTAGTTCTCAAGCGGCATCGGGCTCTCGAGGATCGAGTAGGTGCAGAACATGTCGTAGTCGCTCAGCCCCAGGAGCTGCTCGCGTATCCGGTCCCCGTTGTGGAGATAGAAGTCCCGCACGCATCCCACCCGGTCCGACGGCTCGCCGTTCTCGATGCGGCTTTCGCGGATCCGGGGATGCCAGCGGGGCAGGCCGTTAAAGTCCCGCACCCGCTCCCAGACCTTGCCGGCCGGCGCGTCGATGACGCTGGAAACATAGACTCGTGGCATGATCTCCCCGCCTTATTTGCTCTTCTGGCCGGAGCCACGGCCGGTCGACTTGCGGGAACCGCCGCCCCCCTTGCCGGTGCCGCTCGTCGCCTCCGCCGGCGGTGCTTCCGCCGTCGCCGTATCGCCGCTGCCTGCCGTCGCGCTCTGGTCGGACTTCTCGCCCTTGCCGCCACCGCCGGATTCCTTGGCGATCGACGCCATGTCGCGGGCCTCGCGGACCAGGCCGCCCATCTTCGACAGGTTCCCGCCCTCGATGCCGATATCGGCGAGCAGGTTGTCGATTAGCGGAGCCTGAACCCGGTAGCGTAGCGCCGAGTCGATCACCTCGTCGGTGGCGTTGCGGCGGTCGCCGCCATTGCCGCCTCCATTGAGCCCGTCGAGCTGCATGATCCGGATGTCCTGGATCTTCTCCATGGGCTTGACGGAGGCCGACACGATGCCTTCCACGCGCTCCAGCAGGTTGCGCCGGAACAAGCCGTAGCGGGCAGAGTCGCTGAGCACGTTCTCGGCCTCGTTGAGCAGCTTCTTGGCCTCGGCCTCGACCGCCGAGCGGATGCGTTCGGCCTCTGCGGCGATCCGCTGCTCCTGGGCAATCTTCTCGGCAAGCTCCACATCGACGCTGCGGCGGCGCTTCGCCTGCTCGCTCTCACGCACGGTGAGCACGCGCTCCTCGGCCTCGGCGGCACGGGCCCGCGCATTCTCCGCCTCGGCGTGGGCCGCCGACTCCTCAAGCGACTTCTGGTAGAGGGCGATCGCCTTGTCCATGAGGGCGGATTCGACGTCTTTCTCACGCTCGACCTCAAGCTTGCGCAGGTCGCGCTCGCGACCGACACGCGCATCGTCGAGGCCCCGTTCGGACGCGATCCTGGCGCGTTCGATTTCCTCGTTGGACCCAATCTCCGCCTCGCGCAGGGCCTGCACGCGGGCGATCTCGAGCTGCTCATGAGCCCGGCGCCGGTCGAGCTTGGCCGCATCGAGTGCCTTCTCCCGCTCGACATCGCTGCGATCAACATCCCGCTGTGCGGTGATCTCGCTCTGGCGCAGCCGGCCGTCGGCTTCGGCCCGCTCGGCCTTCTTGGCCGCCACGCGGATGATGTGATCCTCCTGTTCGCTTTCGACGCGGGTGCGCCGGCCGATGTCGAGCACTTCGCGCTGCTTCTGGGTCTCGATGCGTTCGCTTTCGAGCCCGAACTCGACATGGATGCGCTGGCGCTCCACCGAATCCCGACGCTTGAGGTCGGCCGCCTCGACCGCCTCGTCGCGATCGATCTCGCGCGACCGCGTCTGCTGCTCGGCCGCGATGCGTTCGGCATCGACCGTGCGCCGCTGCGCGATGCGCGCCTGCTCGATGGCCTCCTCGGCGGCGATCTGCGCCTCGTCGAGCACCTTGCTGCGGGCGATCTCGCGATTGCGGACCTCTTCCTCGCTGAGGATGCGATCCTGCGCCGTCGCCTTTTCGGTTTCGATGCGCAACTGCTCGACCTGGCGACGCGAGGCCAACTCGCGAGACTCCACTTCCTCGTTGCGCTCGATCTCCTTGGACCGCGTCGCGCCCTCTGCGGCAATCCGTTCGGCATCGACACTGCGCCGCTGTGCGATGCGGGCCTGTTCCACGGCTTCCTGCGCCGCGATGTCGGCCGCATCGACCGCCCGGTTACGCGAAATCTCGCGCTCGCGCACGTCCTGCTCATAGGCAATGCGTTCGGCCGCCACCTGCTTGTCGCGGGCGATCTTGGCCGCCTCGATGGCCTGCTGAGCGGCGCTGTCAGCTTCCTCAAGGGCCTGCTGGCGCTCGATCTCGAGTTCGCGGACCTTACGGTCGGACGCGATGCGCTCCTCGCTGATCTGGGTTTCCTGCGCGATCCGCAGCCGCTCGGTGGCCTCGCGCGCCGAGATCTCGGCGCTCTCCACCGCCTGCTGGCGGGCGATCTCGCGCTGGCGCACCGATTCCTCATTGGAGATGCGGGCCTCGTTGATCGCCGCCTCCTGCTCGATGCGCTGACGCTCGGTGGCTTCGCGGGCCGCGATCTCCGCCTCGTCGATCGAGCGCTGACGCGCAATCTCGCGGGCCTGGATATCCTGCTCGTTGGCGATCCGCGCTTCGTTGACGGCACGCTCCTGGCTCAGCCGTGCCTTCTCGGTCTGCTCGCGCGAGGCGATCTCGGCCGAATCGATGGCCTGCTGGCGGTCGATCTCCTTCTGGCGCACCTCCCGCTCAGAGGCGATCCGGGCTTCGCTTATGGTGCGTTCATTGGAGATACGCAGCGTCTCGATCTGTTCACGCGCCGAGATCTGGGCCCGTTCGGCCTCGGTATCGCGCTCGGCCCGCTCGCGGGCCAGCTCGGCACGCTGCTGGGCGCGGCGGAACTCGATGTCGCGCTCCTGCTCGAGACGGGCTTCCTCGCCTTCGCGCTCGATCGACAGCGACTGCTTCTCGGCCTCCAGATTCCGGGTGCGGATCTGGATCATCGAGTCCTGCTCGATGTCGTTGCGCAGCTTGCGCCGGGCTTCGATGTCCTCGATGAGCCGGGTCAGACCTTCCGCGTCGAAACGGTTGGAGGGATTGAAATAGTCGAGATCGGTCTGGTCGAGGTCGGTGATCGCCAGAGATTCCAATTCCAGGCCGTTCTGGGCCAGGGCCTCGGTCGCCGCTTCCTTGACCTTGGCAACGTAGTCGCCGCGATGCTCGTGCATCTCCTCCATGGTCATCTCGGCGGCAATGCCACGCAGGGCCGAGACGAACTTGCCGGCCAGAAGCTCGTGCAGGCGTTCCTGCTCGGTGGTGCGCCGACCGAGCGTCGCGGCGGCGCGGGACACCGCCTCAGGGGTCGGCGAGACGCGGACGTAGAATTCCGCCTCCACATCCACGCGCATCCGGTCCTTGGTGATCAGCGCCTGGGATTTCTCCCGGGTGACCCCCATCTGGAGGACATTCATATTGACTGGCGTGATGTCATGAACGATCGGCCAGACGAATGCGCCGCCGTTGATCACGACCTTCTCGCCGAGGAAGCCCGTGCGAACAAACGACACTTCCTTGGTCGAACGGCGATAGAGCCAGTTCATCACCCAGTAGACCACCGCGATCACGATGACCGCGACAATGATCCAAAGAATGAGCTGGCCTATGAGCTCACCAGACATGTCACCCTCCCCTTACGCGGCCACCAAGGCGGCCACGACCTGATGGCGCTTCACGAATGAGCAGATCCCCGAGCCAACGGACATCCGCTCTGGTTTGGCAATTGCCACGGCGGCATGCGTCATTCCAGCATGACCGGGCACGTCGATTCGGCCTCTTCGAGCGAGGCGACGGGCAGCGCGGCTCATCGCTCAGCTCCCCGTCCGTCTGCGGGCCGTGCGGCCCCCATGAAGTGTCCGGAAGACGCCGACCACAGCCGCAGCGAACTCCGGATCGTTGATGTTGTGCGGCACCCTGACGAGCTGGCGCAGCGAGGTCTGAACCACGATGTCCTCAAGCGCCTGAAACAGGGCGCGATCGGCGTCGGGATCGTGAAAGGGCTGTCCCGGCCGGTCCAGCAGGGACACGCCGCCTTCCGGCAGGAAGAAGCGCACCGGCCCCTCCATCCGGTTCAGCCGCTCGCCGATCCACCTGCCTATCCGTGCGTTCTCCTCCGGCGTTGTCCGCATCAGTGTCGTCTGCGGGTTGTGCTCGTAGAACAGCCGGTTTCGGAACGCCTCCGGGACACTCTCCGGCGGGCCGAAATTGACCATGTCCAAGGCGCCGCACGAGCCGATATACGGCATGCGGGTGCGGATCACCGCGCCGAAGCGATCGTCGGTCGCCGGGAAGATGCCGCCAACGAGATGGTCGCACACCTCGGTCGTGGTGACGTCGATGACGCCGGCCAGCATCCCGGTGTCGACCAGCTTTTCCATGGACTGGCCGCCAATGCCGGTGGCATGAAAGACCAGACACTCGAAATCCTTCTCCAGGGCGGCGGAAATCTGCTGCACGCAGGGCGTTGTGACCCCGAACATGGTCAGCCCGACCGCCGGCAACTCCGGCTTGGCGCGGGCGACGTGGGCCGCCTTGAGCGTTTCCGCGCGGGCCTTGACCATGCCGGTCATGGCGTGGGCGCCATTGGAAAGGACGGCGCGGGTGATCGAGTTGAGGCCCTGAACATCGGCCACCGAATGGACCATATGGATGTCGGAGGGACCCACATATTTCTGGACGTCTCCCGACGCCACGGTTGAGATCATCACCTTGGGAACACCGACCGGCAGCGCCCGCATCGCGGGTGCCACCATGGAGGTGCCGCCCGATCCGCCGGCACTGATGATCCCGGCAATGCCGCTTTGGCGCACGATCCAGCGCTCGAAAGCAAGCGTCATGGCGGCGACGGCGGAGCCGCGGTCATTGGTGAAAACGCCGCTGGCGCCGCGTGGATGGAAGGCGGCGATCTGGTGGGGCGGCACGTCGGCCGCCGACGGCTTGCCACTGGTCGACAGATCGACGAGGCGGGTGCGAACGCCGTCCGCGGTGATCAGATCGCGGATAAACCGCAGTTCCGCCGCCTTGGTGTCCAGCGTGCCGACCACCAGAACCACGCTCTCGCCTGTGCTCGTCAGGGGGCGAAGCTCGACATTCTCGGCCGACTGCCCCGCCGCCATCGATGCCGACTCGGTCCGCGCCGCCGCCTCGATGCGTTCGACCGGCACGGGCTGCGACCAGCGCGTGGGAAGCTGCGGGTTGGACATGTAGATGCGGCGCAGGCCACGCCCGCGGGCCTCGTCCTCGGCGAGTTCAGCGCTGTCCTCGTCCTCGCTGCCGATTTCGGCCTCTTCCCCGTGGCGCCCGACGCCGAGCAGGCGTTGCTGCAACTCCCGATCATTGGCCAGCCGCGTGGCGTCCACCACGCGGTTGATGCTGCCATTGACCATGATGGCAACCTTGTCGGACACCGCCGTGGCCACCCCGATATTCTGCTCGATCACGAGGACATGAATATCGCTGTCCTGTGCGAGATGGACGAGGATTTCCTCGACCTGCGCCACGATCATCGGCGCGAGACCCTCGGTCGGCTCGTCCATGACCAGCAGCCGAGGATTGAGCAGCAGCGCCCGCGCGATCGCCAGCATCTGCTGTTCGCCGCCCGAAAGCATGGCGCCGCCATTGTCGCGCCGCTCGGCCAGTCGCGGGAAGGTCTCGTAGATCCGATCGATGGTCCATTCCCCCGGCCGGTCGGACCGGGCCAGCTGAAGATGCTCATCGACGGTGAGCGACGGCCACAAGCGACGCCCCTGGGGCACATAGCCGATGCCGAGCCGGGCAATCTCCACGGGCGGCATGGCAACGAGGTTCTGGCCGGAGAAGGTGATGGACCCGCTGGAAACCGGCACGAGCCCCATGATCGCCTGGCACAGCGTGGTCTTTCCCATGCCGTTGCGGCCGACGACTGACAGCGCGCCGGATTGCAGCGTCAGATTGACGCCCTGGAGTGCATGGGACGCACCGTAATAGACGTTGAGATTGCGCACTTCGAGCGCATTGGCGGAAGAGCGGCTGCGTTCAGCCATGGCCGCCTCCCAGATACAGCTCCTGCACTTCCGGGTCGGATTCGATTTCCTCGGGCAGCCCCTCCTTGAAGATGCGCCCATTGTGCATCATCGAGACGCGCTCGGCGACGCGCAGCGCCACGTCCATATCGTGCTCGATGATGATGTATCCGATGTGGCGGGGCATGTTGGTCAGGATTTCCACCAGCTCGCTGCGCTCGGTGGGCGACAGGCCAGCGGCGGGCTCATCGAAGAGGATAAGCCGCGGGGCGCCGGCCAATGCCAGGGCGATCTCCAGCTGACGCTGCTGACCATAGGCCAGTTCGGAGACCTTGGTATCCCGGACATCGGTCAGATGAACGGCCTCGATCAGCTCGACGGCCGATTGCATCAGGGCCTCGCTCCGGCGTGGCCGGATCAGCGAGAAACGCCCCCGCGAGACACCGCGGACCGCTAGGTAGACATTGTCGAGCACCGTCAGCCCGGTGAACAGGAGCGAAATCTGGTAGGTTCGCCGCAACCCGCGCCGGATCCGCTCATGGGCGGGAAAGTGCGTCACATCCTCGCCGAACAGTCGCACGGTGCCGGATGTCGAGAAAAAGTCACCGGTGATGCAATTGAACAGGGTCGTCTTGCCGGCGCCGTTCGAGCCGAGCACGGCGCGCCGCTCGCCGGGCTCGATCGTCATGGTCACGTCGACGAGCGCGGCCAGCGCCCCGAACATGCGCGTGACGCCCCGCAGCTCGAGCGCGCTGCCGGTTCCGGTGGCGTGAAGCCGCTCTGCGACCGATACGTTCATCGCTCGCCCGCCCCCCCGAGGCCGGTGAACCCTGCGTTATCGCGCATTCGCTCCTTGAGCTGCTGCCACAAGCCGAGCACGCCGTCGGGCGACCAGAACACGATCAGAAGGAAGCCGAGGCCGATCAGGGTGCGGAACCGGTCGCCAGGAAGCCCGAGGGCCATCAGCATGTCCGGCGAGAACAGGCGCAGGATGACGTAGATAAACGCTCCGATGAAGGCGCCGATCGGGTGCCCGATTCCGCCGACGATGGCGATGATCAGAATGTCGATGACCGGCCCGATTCCGACCGAGGCCGGCGCGATCTGGGCGTTCTGCCAAGTGAGCAGGATACCGCCGACCGCGGCAATGACGCTGGCGAAGGTATAGGCCGCGATGCGGTGGGCAGTCACGTTGTAGCCGAGCGCCGCCATCCGGCGCGGATTGTCGCGAATGCCCTGCAAGGCCAGCCCGAAAGGCGAGCGCGACACATAGACGACGGCAAGGAACGACAGCACGGCGCAGGCCAGCGACAGATAATAGAAATGCACCGGCTGGCGCATGTTCACGCCGAACAGATGCGGCGGCTGGATCCCGCCAAACCCGGTATAGCCGTTGAAGATCGTGTAGTTTTGGCGCGTCAGGTAAAAGAAGCCGGCCGCCACCGCCAGCGTGATCATGATGGTGTAGATGCCGCGCGTGCGCACCGCCAGCGCCCCGACCAGCGTGCCGAAGATCGCCGCGACGACGATGGCAATGGGAACCGCGACCCATTGCGGCCAGCCCATGCTTATGCCGCTGACGCCCGAGGCCCCGAGAATGGCCACCATATAACCGGCAAGCCCGGCGATGGTCATCTGGACGAGGCTGACCATGCCGCCATAGCCGGCTAGGAACATCAGGCTGAGCGCGATCGTGCCCAGGATGAAGGCCCACCCCCAAACCTGGAACAGCCAGAAGCTGCCGGCGAAGGCCGGCATGAACAGCAGGAGGATCGCCAGTAGCCAATAGGCGGGATGGACGCTTTCCAGCCACCCCAGATAATTCGTATGGGTGCGGATGCCCCCGCTGGTCGCGCTGACATCGGCGTGGTCACGCACCGCCATGGTCAGCCCCTCCCCATCAGGCCCTGCGGCCGGAAGGCCAGGACGACGACCATGATCATGAAGGTGAACACAACCGAATAGGTCGGGAAGTAAACCGATCCGAACTGCTCGGCGAGGCCGATCAGAACGGCGCCGATTGCCGCGCCCAGTATCGAGCCCATCCCGCCGACGATGACAACGACGAGCGAGGCCAGGAGAAAGCGTATGTCCTCTCCGGGGGCGACCGACTGGAAGGTGCCGCCAACCACGCCGGCAACACCCGCCAGGCCGGCGCCGAAGGCAAAGACGATGACGAACACGAGCTGGACCCGGGCCCCCGTCGCGGCCAGCATGTCACGATCATCGACGCCGGCGCGGATGAGCATGCCGATCTTGGTCCGGTTGAGGGCAAGCCACATCAACACGCCGATCACGATCGCCGCGACCAGAATGGCGAGGCGCACGAAGGGATAGCGCAGATAGACCACCTCGTCGCCACGCATCCCCGCGACGATGGGCAGGGTCAGCGGTCCGCTCAGCCACTGCGGGGTCAGGATCTGATAGGCACTGCCGCCCCAGGCCCAGAGCATGAGGTCGGCCATCACGATGGAGATGCCGATCGTAACCAGGGTCTGGCGCAGATCCTCGCCCTCCATGCGCCGGAACACGACATATTGCAGGACGATTCCGGCCAGTCCAATGATGACAAAGGCGGCAATGAAGCTGAAGAGCCAGTAGCCGGTCGCGTCGGCCACCTCGTAGCCGATGTATCCGCCGAGGAGGTACAGTGCCCCGTGCGCCAGGTTCACGTTCTTCATCAAGCCGAAGATCAGGGTAAAGCCACTGGCCACGAGGAAATACAGCGCGCCAAGCGTGATGCCGTTGAACAAGGCATTAAGGAAGATCTGCTTGCGGCCGAACACCTCTTCAAAACCGGGTGGCCAGGGCGCAATGATCGCCCACAGCAGGGCCGCCGCCACAACGACGATGATCAGAGACCAGGCGGGATTGCGCTGAACAAATGCCGTCATGACTACCTCGGCGCAGGACCGCGCGCTGCCAGAACCGGAAGAACGGTCCTGATGCCCACACGCAGTTCCGCTTTGATCCGCTCAAGCGCCATCGCTGCCTCTTCGCAGAGTTGTCCCGACCCTACGCGCAGGTGCCGGACGGCGCATACCCGACAGTCTGCTGATTTGTCGACCAGTCCGCGCTTACGCGGCAAAATGGGCGGCGCGGCGATAATCGGTCGGCGCGATGCCGACATTGGCGACGAAGAACCGGGTAAAGCTGGCCTGGGAAGCAAAGCCGAGATCGAGGCCGATCGTGGTCACCGCTTCGCTGCTCGTCGTCAGGCGGCTGATCGCCGCCTCCATACGCAACGTGTTGAGATAGACATTCGGCGTGAGCCCGACATGCTCGCGGAACAGCTTGTAGAAGTGGGGGCGCGAGAGCCCCGACTCGCGCGCGACTATGTCGAGGGCAAGATCGTCCCCGAGATGCCTCGTCATGTAACGGATCGAATTACGCACCCGGAAGTCGCGTATGCACGCTTCCGGGTGAAGCACCGGCGTGCCGACAGGCATCCATTGCCAAGTCTGATCGAAGCTCTCATGAGTCAACTCGTAGAGATAGCCGTCGAATAGCGGGCTCGGCACGTCCTCCAGAAGCATGTTGGTGACGAGGCTGACCAGCCGGCTCACCTGATCGGTCACTTCGATCGCATTGCGCCCGAAGCGTAGCGCCGATTTGGCGCTACGGCCGGCTTCCAGGAACCAGGCCGGCTTTATGTAAAGCGTCAGCAGAACCGCGCCGCTCGCGCCCGGCAGATGAACGAAATTGTGGGGCTGCCAGGGATTGACCGCAACCGCCGAAAAAGGCGACAGCTCGTACTCCCGGTCGCACACACGCACGGCGGCGTCGGCTCCCTGAACATGAAAGATGAGGTGCCCCTCTCGGTGGGCATGCATGGCCATGGAGCGATCAAGCTCATACAGGGCCACACGGCCGAACGGGCCGTGATAGACAGTGAGCGGCTTGCTCATTCCTCCCTCCGGTAAGTCCGCTCGGACTTCGCGCCGAGTTCGAACGTCGTTACGATACTAGCTGCAACGCAATAGCGAAGCAAAGTCTGAACGCCTCCAGTTGCCGGTTCCTCAAAGTGCGGCGCGCATCAGTCGCAGATAGTCCGCAGCGTGCGCTCGGCGCGGGTTCGTGCGATTGGTGAAGTCGCGTTCCGCGAGTGCGGCCGCATCCGCGATCGCGGACTTGTCGACACCGACCTCGTTAAGTCGCGCCGGCAAGCCGAGCCGCTCGGCAAGCCGGACCAGGCCGGCGACCAGATCGCCGTTGCGGTCAAGGCGCACGACCGAGGCCACCGCATCGAGCCTCTCCCCCACTGCCGGCGCGTTGAACTCGATCACATGCGGCAACAGAACCGCGTTCAGAGTTCCGTGATGAAGGTCGTAGCCAGGCAACGCGCCGAGCGCGTTGCTGATGGCGTGCACCCCGCCCAATCCCTTCTGCAAAGCAAGCGCCCCGTTGAGCGCGGCCGCCATCATTTCGCGCCTGGCATCCAGATCGGCCCCTTCGTGGACCGCGCGTTCAATGTTCGCGGCGACGCGGCGCAACCCGTCAAGCGCTATGCCGTCGGCCGGCGGATTGTAAGCCATTGACAGATAGGTCTCGATGCAATGGGTCAGTGCATCCATGCCCGTCCCCGCGGTCAGTTCCGCGGGCAACGCCAGGGTCAGCGTCGGATCGCAGATTGCGACCTTGGGGATTAGATACGAACTGCGGAGCACGAAGGCCGTCCCGTCGTCCGGCATGATCGTCGCCGTCCCGACGACCTCGGATCCCGTGCCGGCGGTGGTCGGAATCGCGATGATCGGAGGAATGACGTTGCGGATCCGGATCACCCCACCCTCATGGGCGGCGTATTGGTCAAGCGGTCCATCATGCGAGGCGCGCAGGGCGATGGCTTTTGCCAAATCGATGACCGAGCCGCCACCGAAGGCGATGAGGCCGTCACACCCCGCATTCCTATATAGTTCTGCGGCGGTTCGACAGGCCGACTCGCTCGCCCGCCCCGAATCGGCAACGAACATCTCCTGGTCGTGAGCCGCCGGAAGGCCGTCGATGAGCCGCGCCGTGAGTCCGGCATCGGCGACGCCGGCATCGGTTACGATTAACGGGCGATGCAGATCGATCAGTTCAAGTTCGGCAGCCAGCGCTTCCTCGAGCACGTTGTCGGCAAAATGGATCTTGGTGAGATAGTTGATCAGCGACATCTCGAAGCCGTGGCATCTCTACAGGCATGCATGCATCGGAAGACGGCGATGCCCATGTCCCGCTTCGGACCCACGGGAGCGGCGCTGCCGCTCCCGAGTTGCCGCCCATTACTGACTGGCCCGGGAGCCGGGGCCGAAATGAGCCCGGCGGAGCCGACCCCGGATCGAAACGAGCGATCCGGGGGCTCCGCCGGAATTCCCGGAGAGATCAGCACTCAGGCGTTTCGCGCGAGGGAAGCCCAATGGCCCTGAATTCCTCTTCGCTCATGCCCAAGGTCTGCGTGATGCCGTCCACCTTGGCCTTGAAGGTGCTGTGCAGCTCGCCGTCTTCGTCTTCCACCACTTCGGTGATGAAGCTCGAGCCGATCGCCTGGCGCCGGTCATCGAGCCGGATCTCGCCATTCGGCGCCTGCATCACGACGTTCGACAGCGCCTCGTGGAAGTTGGCCTGATCGTCGTCGAACTCGCCGCCGATCTCCTCAAGCGCCATCATCGCTGCCGTCGTGGCATTGTAGTAGTTGGTGGCGAACAGCGACGGCGTGGAATAACCGTCCGGGAACATCTCCCGATAGGCCGCCACATAGGACTGCCAGGACTCGGCGTCCCAGTCGTCGGCCTGGGCGCCCGAAGTGGGCGTGCCGATGAGCGCTTCCTTGGCCCGGCCGCGGGCGCTGAGCACGGTCTGGTCGGCCATGATGGTGCCGCCGATCAGATTGGTGTCGCCACCGGCCTGCTCATACTGGTTCAGGAAGTTGATGGCATCGGTGCCGCCCACGCCCAGATAGATGGCGTCGACATCGAAAGGCAGCGCGGCGATGATGGAGGCAAAGTCGCCACTGCCGAGCGGCAGCCAGAAGCGCTCCACAATCTCGCCACCCGCCTCGCAGAAGTCGACCGCGAAGCCCATGAAGTTGGTGTAGCCGAACGAATAATCGGCCGCGATGGTGGCGATGCGGGTCCAGCCCTTCTCCTCGACGACGTAGCTGCCGAGGCCGTAGCCCCACTGCGCGCCGTTCAGGTTATAGCGGAAATAGTTGTCCGCCGGGTCGACCCAGGTGGTCTCCAGCGCGCCCGAAGCGGCGTCGATGATCGTCTTGTCGGGAATTGTCTTGGCGTAGTCGCGCAGCGCGATTCCCTGGGAGCCGGACAGCGGGCCGATGATGAAGTCGACCTCTTCCTGCTCGATAAGCCGGCGCGCCTGGCGAACCGCACCATCCGGGTCGGCATCGGTGGGGCCGAGCACCCATTCGATCGGGCGGCCGTTGATCTCGCCGCCAAACTGGCTGACCGCGAGCTCAAAGCCGCGGATGCCATCAGTGCCGGGGTCGGTAAACACGCCTTCCTGCGGTGCGATGAGTCCGATCTTGATCGGATCAGAATCGGCAAGAGCCGGCCCGGCCGCCAGCATGGCGGCCACGGCAATAGCGCTTGTCATAGTGCGTTGCATGGGGTCTCCCCTTGTTCACGGTTGGAGCAGAGCTGTTGAAGGGAGAACGTCCAAGTGTTCCGCAATCGGACCGGCGGCTGTCCGGACAGGCTCATGTCGCCCAGCGCACGACCGACTGCGCATGTGGTTCCTCCCCTTGGGTCCCGGCGGTCGTTAGCGCCGCCTAGACCTGCATCGCGCAGCCTAGCGCCATTGCCGGGCCGGGATATGCGCCAGGGTGGCGTCGCATATCCCTCAGTCTGATTTTCGCTTGGCGCATCGCTGGCGCGGCCGCTCAGAGACCACAGAAACTCCCCGTTCGGCCTACCCGAATACGGTCGCAACCAGGAACCACAGGCCGAAAAAACACAGCCCGCAGACCAGCCAGACAAGTCGTTCCGCACTCATGAATTGCTTCATGGACCTTGAAAACAGGCATGGTGGCTTACCCGGCGAGAGGTGACGGCAGCGCCCGCCCGGCCAACCCTGCCCTATTCGGCCATAAGTTCCTCGCGCTCGGTTTCCGCCATCTGATCGGCCAGCGTCTGGAATTCGGGCGCTCCCCGCAGTTCCGGTTCGCTGGTCTCGAAGACCAGGCTGACCTCTCCCGTATCCATGTCGCGAATCCGGTCGATCTCATCGAACCGAACGGCGACATGCTTCTGCAACAGGCCGAGGAATCCGCCGACACCGACGATCAGCGCCTTGACCTCCAGGTGCTCGTTGATGACCACGTCAACCACATCGCCGAGGATCTCGCCCTCGGAATTCTGGACCGTACCGTACATCAACTCGCTTGCCAGAATCTCGCCCTCCTGTTGCGAGGTGTAGAAGGTGTCGGCGCTCAATGTCTGGGCGAGACCATAGCCGACTCCTAGGAGGAGCACAGCGAGGGTCGCCGCGCTGAGCCGTCTCATCATGGCGTTTCCTTCACTTTCAAAGCCGATCTTGTCTTATCGGGGGCTAGCCAAGCATTGCGGCGTCGACATGACCAGACCCTTATGCGCTGGGGCGCGCCGCCGAAAGGATGGCGGCTTCAGGGCCAGCTGGCGGCGCTCCCGCGCGCACCGACGGCGGCAGGATGACGCACTCGTCAACTGGCAGGACTGCAACTCACAACCCCAGGGCTGCCGACCAGGCAGGGCCGGCCCAAGAGGCGGCAAAATGCTGTTGCCGGCACATTTCGTGAACGGCAGCCTCCCGCCTCGTGAACCCGGCGTAGGAAATCGCGGCAAAAATCAAGCTGAATCAAGCGGGTATAAAATGAAAGTGGTGCCCAGGGGCGGAATCGAACCACCGACACCGTGATTTTCAGTCACGTGCTCTACCGACTGAGCTACCTGGGCAGGTCCGCCGCCACCTTGAAGGTGGCGAACGCGGATGCCGGTTTATAGGCAATCGACGGTGCGCTGTCTACAATGTGCGTCATCCAATGTCCGTTGGCCATTGGCGAACCACCGAGAGGCGCTCTGTTCGATTGACCTGCCCGGCCGCCCTATAGAATGGCAAGGTCGGGCCGGCGATTCCAGGCACGCCCCCTGAGAGGGACATCGCCGGCTTGCTTCGTTCTGAACGGCGATTATATTCGCGCCACCTGTGGAGGGGTGGCCGAGCGGTCGAAGGCGCACGCCTGGAACGCGTGTAGGCGGGCAACCGTCTCGAGGGTTCGAATCCCTCCCCCTCCGCCA
>SKQW01000111.1 GCA_007118805.1 Rhodobiaceae bacterium
CCATGCCTGCGAGCACTTCTACATTGTCACGGAGGACATCCCGGACCTGCCGCGTGACCTGCCGGTGCTGCGGGTCCCGGATGAGTGCACCTATTACAAGGAGGATGCGGGCAAGCTGCTGGTCGGCGCCTTCGAGCCAAATGCCAAGCCGTGGGGCATGGACGGCATCCCGGACGATTTCTGCTTCGATCAGCTGCCGGAGGATTTCGAGCATTTCGCGCCGATCCTGGAGAAGGCGGTGATCCGCATGCCGGCGCTTGAGAAGGCCGGAATTCACACCTTCTTCAACGGGCCGGAGAGCTTCACCCCGGACGACCGCTATCTGCTCGGAACGGCGCCGGAGCGGGAAAATGTCTGGGTAGCGGCCGGCTTCAACTCGATCGGCATCCAGTCGGCCGGCGGGGCCGGCAAGGCACTTGCCGAATGGATGGAGTCCGATGAGCCGCCCTTCGATTTGGGTGACGTGGATATCCGTCGTATGCAGCCCTTTCAGAACAACCGGGTTTATCTTTTCAATCGAGTTAAGGAGACCTTGGGGCTGCTCTATGCCGATCACTTTCCCTACCGCCAGTACGAGACGGCGCGCGGCGTGCGGCGGTCGCCGCTGCATGACAGGCTTGCCGAGCGCGGCGCCTGCTTCGGTGAGACGGCCGGCTGGGAGCGGGCCAACTGGTTCGTGCCGGAGGAGGAACTCGAGCGCGGGGGCAAGCCAGTATATCACTACTCTTGGAGGCGCCAGAATTGGTTCCCTTATGCCGGGGAAGAGCATCGGGCGGTGCGCGAGAGAGTCGGCCTGTTCGATTTGTCCTCGTTTGCCAAGTTCCGTGTGGAGGGGCGTGACGCCGAGGACGTGCTGCAGCTCGTCTGCGCAAATGACGTTGCGGTCGAGCCCGGCCGCATCGTTTACACGCAGTGTCTCAACCGGCGTGGCGGCATCGAGGCCGACCTCACGGTGACGCGGCTGTCGGAATCCGCCTTTCTGGTCGTCACTGCTGCAGCCAATACGGTGCGTGATCTGACTTGGCTGCACCGCAATATGCCGGAGAACGCCCATTGCGTCGTCACCGACGTCACCAGCGGCGAGGCCTGCATCGCAGTGATGGGGCCGAATAGCCGTGACCTGCTGCAGCCACTGACCAGCGCCGACCTCTCCAATCCAGCCTTTCCCTTCGCCACAGCGCAGGAGATCGAACTAGGCATGGGTCATGTGCGGGCCCACCGCATCTCCTATGTCGGCGAGCTCGGCTGGGAGGTCTACGCGCCGAGCGACATGGCTGTGCATATCTTCGACACGCTAATCGAGGCGGGCGTCCCCCACCGGCTCCGCTTGTGTGGCATGCACGTCCTCGATTCCTGCCGCATCGAGAAGGCGTTCCGCCATTTCGGCCACGACGTCACCGATGAAGACCACGTGCTGGAGGCTGGTCTTGGCTTTGCCGTCAAGCTCGACAAGCAGCCGTCGCGCTTCGGTGACTTTATCGGCCGCGAGGCGGTGTTGGCGAAGCGCCAGGAAGGGCTCAGCCGCCGCCTCGTTCAGTTCAAGCTGAAGGACCCCGAGCCACTACTCTACCACACCGAGCCGATCTGGCGCGATGGACAGATTTGCGGTTATGTCACCTCGGGCAATTACGGTCACCATCTCGGTGCGGCAATCGGGCTCGGATATGTCGCCGGTGCGCTCGACGAGAGCACAAACAGCGTGCTTGGCTCAACCTATGAGATCGAGGTGGCCGGCGTGCGGGTTGCCACGGAAGCGACGCTCAAGCCATTCTACGACCCCAAGGGCGCGCGAATGCGCGGCTGATGGCTGTTCGCAACCGGTTCAGCTTGGCGGCCGCCAAGGACGACAGCCGCGATGGGGAAGTGATGGCCTCAGCCCTGCGCACCGATCGGCGTTGCTTCCGGCTGCTCGCAGCCGCCGACCCTGTCGTGATCGAGTTGCGCGAGTGGTCGCGGATTGCCGAGGACCTCGGCGGAGAGCGCAACCGATTGACGAACTGATCCACCCCCACGGCAATGGGTCCTCCTCGGGCGAGGAGCATTGGGGGCGAGGCCGGCATTTTTGAATATTCCGGTTAACCAAATTCGGGATTCGTTTCGTTATGGCGCGCCGTAAGCCTTTGAGGGATCAAGATTAGGCTCCCGAAAGCTCGGGGGCCGAAACGCACTGGCCTCCCTTCCAGGTCGAGGCCAAGCCGATCGACTGACTGCACGCCAACCCGATGAACGCGCGGACCCATAGCGACGAACAGGTCGCGCAGCTCGCCGAGGCGATCCGCGACAACCCGGATCGAGGAGTGACACAACGATAGCGGGATGGCGCACCCCGCTCAGCGCTGTCGGCCAGCCGCCCGAACCTCATCGAAGACCGCCGCCAGACGCTGTGCGCCTTGCGCCTGCGCGCCATGCCGCATTCGCTCTTCGATATGGTCGATCAGCCCCGAAACGACCTCCGTGCGTTGGGCGATCGGGTTGCGCTCATAGCCGGCCCGTTGGAAGAAGTTCGCCGTCGGAACCTGCTGGCGCAGCTCGGGCGGCATCATCACCATGTCGGCCCCGTTGGCGGGGCCGGTCAGGTTGAGCAGCTGCAACTCGGCCGGCGTCAGTGTCCCGCCGAAGCCCTGGTTGCGCGCATAGCGCACCGAGCCGGCCAGAATGCGTGCCTGCAGCCAGGGTCCAAGATCGACATCGAGCAACACCGCATGGATGCCCATGCCGCCGGCTGTGGTCTTGGCCAGACGGTCGTGCTCGCCCCATTGGAACGGCACCGAGCGGCTGAAGTCTACCATGCGCTCAAGCGCGGCGATCCTTTGCTGTGTCTCCTGTTCCGCCTCCCCGTGCAGGCCCTGTGCCCGGTCCGCCAGTATTTCCCGGAGCCGCTCGCCATGCTCTGCGACGAGCCCGATCGTGGTGGTGCTGAGCAGCTGGTTGTAGCCCAGGGCAGGTGAGATTGCCGGCCTTTCTGGGCCCGGGAACCCGGCCTGCGTGTCATGGGCGCCATCGCCGCCGGTCTCGAGAACATAGATCCCGACCACCTGCTCCCGCGTCAGCAGGGCATTGATCGCTGCCTCGGCATAGGCCCGCTTGAAGTCAAGTTCGCTCGGCGGCCGCCGCGGCACGAATCCGAACTGCTCGGCGGCATGGCGCAGGAAATCGA
>SKQW01000232.1 GCA_007118805.1 Rhodobiaceae bacterium
ATCTCTGCGAAAACGCAACCAATAGCTACGGTTGCAACGAATGCTTAATTGAGGTTCCATACCATAGTGTATCGCACGATGGCACACGCGATAGACGGCAAGCTGCTGGCAGGCAGGCAATTGAGATGAGTCCCGAAATGACCGGCACTGCACCGCGCACAGCCATCGTCATGGACGATCAGAGCGACATCTGCGCGCTGGCTCTGGCACAGTTGGGGCAGCTTGGGGTGGATGCCATTGCGGTCACATCCAAGAGCCAACTGCGCTCGGCACTGGCTGAGGCTCATCCACAGCTTATCCTTCTGGATCTGGCGCTCGGCGATACCGATGGGGTTGAGGTATTCGCGCTGCTTGGGGAAGTGAACTACCGGGCTCCCGTGATCCTGATGAGCGGCCATTCCCAAGCAGTGCTGGAGCACAGCCGGAAGATCGGTCAGCGCGTTGGCCTCGATATCGTGGGGCTCCTGCGCAAGCCGTTCAGGCTCGGCGACATGCGGGCCGCGCTGGATGGCATGAATGCGCCCGCGCCCCCCGAACAATTGCCGCTTCCGGCCGAAAATGCGGACGGAGCCCTTCTGGAACGGGCGATCGAAGACGGGCATCTTGAATTCTGGTATCAACCGAAAGTGGAGCTCAATTCGGGGCGTATAGTTGGCGCGGAGTGCCTGGCCCGGATCAGGCACCCAGTGAACGGGATCGTGCTGCCAGCCGCATTCCTTCCCGGCGCCAGCGATGACGCGCTTCGCATGCTGCTCACCGCCGGGGCCGAGGACGTGGCAAGATCGGCGCGGCTATTCCCGGAGGGCGAGGCCAGCCTAGAGCTGTCCATCAATGTTCCCGGACGGATGATCGTACGGCCAGGCTTGCTCGACGAGCTGCGCCAGCTTCGCGAACGGCACTGCCCGTCATGCCGGCTCACACTGGAGATCACCGAGACCGATCTCGTCGACGACGCAGCTGCCGCGCAGGAATTCGCCACCCGGGCCGCCCTGCATGGCTTCGGCGTATCCATCGACGACTTTGGCAACGGATACGCGACCTTCGACCGATTGCGGACGGTCCCGTTCAGCGAACTTAAGCTAGACCGCTCCGTGGTGCATGGTTGCGCCGCGGACCCCGCGCTTCACAATATTTGCCGGGCAACGGTCACGCTGGCCCACGACTTCGACGCGAAGGCCGTGGCCGAGGGTGTCGAGGATCCCGCTGATCTCAAGGCCATTCGCGACCTCGGCTTCGACTTAGCGCAGGGGTATATTTTCGCCGCCGCGATGCCGTTTCCCGACCTTCTGGACCTGGCCTGCCTCAAGGCCAACCGGCTTGCAGCCGATCGAGGCTACGACGTGGTGCCGTCCGCACGCCGTTCGGCCGCCGGCCGGATCTGAGGCCGAAGCTCCTTTCATCAACGCCACGCTCCGAGCGCCACCGCCGCGGCATCGCAAAGGCCGGCTTTCGCTGGACAGAGCAGCCTGGCCGGGCCATATTCCGCGCCGCAAGAGGGACCGGCGATGTGGAATTTCATTCGGCAATTTTTTACTTGGTGGAACGGGCAGACGCTCGGCACACGCTTTCATACGTGGCGCCATGGCGAACTGGTGGGCGAGGACGAATACGGCAACCGCTACTATCGCATGCGGGGCGGCAAGCGAGACTCCGTCCTCGGAGTCGAGCGTCGCTGGCTGATCTATAACGGCGAGGCCGAGGCGAGCATGGTGCCGCCGGGGTGGTATGGCTGGCTGCATCATATCGTCGACACGCCGCCCGCCGATGACACTTACCAGCCACGCCCATGGCAGAAGCCGCATCGCCCCAACCGGACCGGCACGCCGGACGCCTATCGGCCTCGTGGCAGTGTGCTTACGCCCGAACGGCGCCCGGCCGTGACCGGCGACTACGACGCTTGGTCACCGGGCAACTGAGACGGCCGTCATTCTGCCATGACCGCATCGCTGCAACGATGGTCGCCGGACACCTACGAGCAGAATGCCCGCTTCGTGTCGGATCTCGGCGCCGGCGTGTTGGACTGGCTGGCCCCTCGGGCGGGCGAGGATGTGCTCGATCTGGGCTGCGGCGACGGCGTCCTGACCGAGAAGCTGGTCGCCGCTGGGGCGCGCGTTGTCGGCGTCGATACGAGCCCGGAGCTGCTGGCCGCGGCGCGGCAACGCGGATTGGCTGCGCGGGAGATGGACGGGCAGTCGCTGTCTTACACGCAGGAATTCGATGCTGTCTTCTCGAACGCCGCCCTGCACTGGATGACGGATGCAGCCGCCGTGGTCGACGGCATCCACCGCGCCCTGCGGCCCGGCGGACGGTTCGTCGCAGAGTTCGGCGGACATGGCAACGTCGCCACGCTGATTACCGCGATGCGCTTTGCGGCGCTGCGCCACGGCGGCGATATCGCGCTCGCCGGCCCCTGGTTCTTTCCCACCACCGACGAATATGGCGCCCTCCTGGAGTCTCACGGATTCGTGGTCGATCGCATCGCGCTGATACCGCGGCCGACACCTTTACCGACAGGCCTCAAGGGATGGCTGGTAACGTTCCGAAGGCCGTTCTTCGATCAATATACGCCCGACCGTCGCGGCACGATCCTCGACGAGATCGAAGACATGGTCCGTCCCAGCCTGTGCGACTCCAGGGGTCAATGGACCGCTGATTACGTCCGCCTTCGCGTTGCCGCGCATCGGCCGGACTGACGCGATTTCGTCACGATCCGGCGGGATAAGGACCTCGGCAATGCCATCATCCGGACATGCACCAGAGGCCATGCGACACACTTTGACAATGCTGATGGCGGCAACGCTGCTTTCCGGTTCCGTCATCTGCCAGGCCAACGCGCAAGATTCGTTGGAGAACGGCGAGCGGATAGTCAATCCCGTGGCGGAGTTCACTGGCCTCGACAAGATCACGGGCCGGGTCATCACCTTCGATGTCTTGATCGATGAAACCGTGCAGTTCGGCGCGCTTCAGGTCACCCCGCGCCGCTGCTATTCGCGCCCACCCACAGAGCCGCCGCGCACCACGGTCTTCGTAGAGGTCGACGAGGTTACCCTCGAAAACGAGATCCGGCGCATCTTCAATGGCTGGATGTTCGCCGACAGCCCTGGCCTAAATGCCGTCGAGCACCCGATCTACGATGTCTGGCTGACCAACTGCAAGACGGAGTCCGATGAAGTGGACGTTGGCAGCCGGTAGAAGTCGGCGCTCTCGCGCACGGCGGCCTCCAGTCGCCGGTGATAATCGGGTCGAGGAATCTCGACGGCACCGAATTGCCGGAGATGGTCCGTCACGAACTGGGCGTCCAGCAGCATGAAACCGCCGCTGCGCAACCGCGCCACGAGATGCACCAGCGCCACCTTGCTCATGTCCCGCTCGCGGTGGAACATGCTCTCGCCGAAGAAGGCGGCGCCGAGATGAACCCCGTAAAGGCCGCCGACCAACCGGCCGTCGCGCCAGATCTCGACCGTATGCGCATGGCCCCGCTCAAACAGCCCCTGGTATAGCCGGCGGATCTGGCCGTTGATCCAGGTCTGACGCCGGCCCGGCGCCGGCTCGGCGCATGCAGCTATGACGGCGTCGAAATTCTCGTCGACCCTGACCTCGTAGTCATCGCGCCGAACGATCCGCGCAAGGCTGCGCGGCACATGAAAGCCATCGAATGGGAGCACGCCGCGTTCCCGCGGCTCGATCCAGTATAGCGCCGGATCGTCGGCGCGCTCGGCCATCGGAAATATGCCGCAGGCATAGGCCTTCAGCAGAACCTCCGGCGTTATCTCGATATGTAGATCCTCGGGCGAGGCCATGTTGGTTCGTCTCAGGATTGGTCCGCGGTCTGCCGCGCCAGAAACTCCTCGAGCCAGTGAATGTCGTAGCGCCCGTCCATGATGTCGCGCTCTTGGACGAGGCGCTGGAACAGCGGGATCGTCGTTTCGACACCGCCGACCACGAATTCGCCGAGGGCGCGCTTGAGCCGCATCAGGCACTCATTCCTCGTCTTGCCGGCCACGATCAGCTTGCCGATCAGGCTGTCATAGTAGGGTGGCACCGTATAGCCCGGATAGATGGCGGAATCGACCCGAACGCCAAGCCCTCCGGGGGCATAGTAATACTCGATGCGCCCCGGCGAGGGGCGAAACGTCTCGGGGTTCTCGGCGTTGATCCGGCATTCGATCGCGTGGCCGGTGATGGTCACATCCTCCTGAGCGATCGTCAGTGGCGCGCCGGAGGCTACCCGGATCTGCTCATTGACGAGATCAATACCGGTGATCATCTCGGTCACCGGATGCTCCACCTGGAGCCGTGTGTTCATTTCGATGAAGTAGAAATTGCCATCCTCATAAAGGAACTCGACCGTACCGGCGCCCGAATAGCCAAGCCCTGACACAGCCCCGGCGACGCGGGCGCCGATGTCGGCGCGCGCGGCGGCATTCAGACCCGGCGACGGCGCCTCCTCCCACACCTTCTGATGGCGCCGCTGCAACGAGCAATCCCGCTCGCCGAGGTGAATGGCACCTCCCTTCCCATCGCCCAGGATCTGCACTTCGATGTGCCTCGGCGTGGCGAGATATTTCTCGATATAGACCGCGTCATCCCCGAAAGCGGCCTTGGCCTCCCCGCGCGCCGCCGATAGCGCGCCACGTAGCTCGCCCTGGTCGCGGGCCACCTTCATGCCGCGCCCGCCACCGCCGGCCGCCGCCTTGATGAGCACCGGATAGCCGATCTCGGCAGCCAGGCCCAGCGCCTCCTCCTCGCTCGTCACGCCGCCATCCGAGCCCGGTACGACCGGAATCCCGAGCCGAGAGACAGTGCGCTTGGCCTCGATCTTGTCGCCCATGATGCGGATATGCTCGGGGCTCGGGCCGATGAAGCTGATGCCATGCGCCCGCAGGATTTCCGCGAAGCGCGCATTCTCAGACAGAAAGCCATATCCGGGATGAACCGCGTCGGCGCCGGTTATCTCGCAGGCCGACAGCAGCGAGGGAATGTTGAGATAGGACTGCGCCGCCGATGGCGGCCCGATGCAGACGCTCTCGTCGGCCAGCCGCACATGCATCGCATTGGCATCGGCGGTGGAATGCACCGCGACGGTGGCGATCCCCAGCTCCTTGCAGGCCCGCAGCACCCGCAGCGCGATCTCTCCCCGATTGGCGATGAGGACCTTGTCGAACATTCGCCGGCCACCGGCCTATTCGATGATGAGGAGCGGCTCGCCGTATTCCACCGGCTGGCCGTCCTCGATCAGAACTGCGGTCACCGTGCCGCTGCGCGGCGCGGGAATCTGGTTCATCGTCTTCATAGCCTCGACGATCATGATGGTCTGCCCTTCGCTGACGGTCGATCCGACCTCGACGAAGGGCGGCGCTCCGGGTTCCGGGCTGCGATACGCTGTGCCCACCATCGGCGAAGCCACGGTGCCGGGTTTGGTGCCCACCTCCTCCTGAGCCTTTGCCCCGGACAGCTCCTCCGATGTCGGCGCCGGCTGGGCCGGCGCGGGCGGATGGGGCTGCGGCGGGGCGACATTGTAGTGCAGGGTACGCGCAATGCGCAGGCGCAGGCCTTCCTGTTCGATCTCGATTTCGCTGAGGTCGGTTTCCTCAAGCAGGCGTGCCAGTTCGCGGATGAGCTCCTGATCGACGCTGCGTTTGGGTGTTGACATCAGAGATTCCTGTCCTTCGGCGCTGGTGTCGTCCGCGTCGGGGTCACGATCCATCGGTGAGGTGCTTGTGAATGGCCTCCAGCGCCAGTTCATATCCGGTCGCCCCGAATCCGCAAATCACGCCAAGCGCCACCGGGGCTATATAGGAGTGATGGCGCACTGCCTCGCGCGCATGGATGTTGGACAGATGCACCTCGATCACAGGAGGTTCGACGGCGCGAAACGCATCGTGGATGGCCAGGGAGGTGTGGGTATACGCCCCCGCATTGACGATGATGGCCGCCGCCACTTCCGATGCCTCGTGAATCCAGTCGACAAGTTCGCCCTCGTGATTGGTCTGGCGGAACACAACTTCCAGTCCCAGCGTGTGAGCCCGCGCCGAACATCGCTTTTCAATGTCCGACAGGGTTTCGGCACCATAGACCGCCGGCTCACGCAGGCCGAGGCGGTTGAGATTGGGACCGTTGAGGACGAAAATGGGCTTGGGCATGGGGCTGAGCCGGCTGTGTACATGATGTGCGATGGCTGCGGCAAGACCGGCGCACCCGGAAAAGCGCAATCACTGCTGAGTGGAAGGTAAACGATTCGCGCGGCCGCGCGTGCAAGCGTGGGCGAAATTAACAGATCGCGCAGCCTTCTTCGCGCACCTTCGCGATCTCTTCGCGCAGCATCTCGCCGCCCACGGCACCGCCCAGAACCTCGTCCCCAACGATGTATGAAGGCGTGCCCCGCAGGCCGATCCGACTGCCGAGCTGTTCGGCCTCCTGCAGTGCTGTGTCGATCTCAGCGGCGGCCGCCGCCTCGGACAGCTCGTCAGAATCGACGCCGAACTCCTCGGCGATCGCCACTGCCCGGTCGCCATCGATACGGCCGCGCTGCTGCATCAGGGCCTGGTGGAATTCGAGATACCGATCAGGCAGCACGCGCTTGACTGCCATGGCGATGCGCGAGGCCTCGACAGACTCCTCGCCGAGTACGGGCCAGTCGAGCAGGATCACGCGCAGATCCGGATCTTCGTCGATCAGCCGCATGACGACGGGAACCATCTGGCGGCAATATGGGCAGTTGTAATCGAAGAACTCGACCATCGTCACGTCGCCCTCGGGATTGCCCGCGACATAGCCGTGCGGCGGGTCCAGCAGCGCATCCCTGTTGTCGACGATCGCCGCGCGCTGCGCCTCGGCCTGAGCACCGGCCTGCTCCTGCTCAAGCGCATCGATCACTTCTTCCAGAAGGCGCGGATTGTCCAACAGATAGTCCCGCACGATCTGGCCGACCTCTTCGCGATCAAGCTCGGCCGGTGCGGACTCCACGATTTCCGGCGTTCCCGCGGCGGGCTCGGCAGCGGGCGGCTGGGACGGCGCGATCAGCGCGCGATCAACCGCCATTGCACCAAGCGCCACGACCAACGCGACGCCGGCGGAGACCAGCACCGTCTTCATCATCTCAATCCTTCCAGCAGAATTCCACCCAGCGCGCCGGATATCACGATCCCGGCGGACGGTACCTCACAATGTCGTCAGCCTTTTGCCAATCGGGGGAGCCGGTTGGCAAGCCCTGCTTGGCGCGCTGGGCGAAGCGCTTGGCCGCCTCGAAATCGCCGCCGGCAAAGTGCCCTTGCGCGGTGGCCAGCTCGGCCTCGGGAATACGGTCAGCGCGGCCATAGGCCTGTGCCAGATGTCGGTAGGCGCCGGCATAGTCCGGCTCGTCATTGACCGCCGAGCGCAACTCGCTGATGGCCGCCTCAAGCCTTCCGGGGTCGCCGGTCGCGACAAGTGCGTGGCCCAGGGTGGCGCGGATTAACGGATTGGGCTTGAGCGACAGGGCCCGGCGCAGCGGCTCAATGGCCTCGGCGGGGCGGCCGGCGCGAATCAGCATGTCGCCTTTCAGCTCCCAGAAATACGGGTAGTCGGGATAAGCCGAAATCAGCGAATCGACGGACTGCAACGCCGAACTGAGGCTGCCAGAGCGCATCGCGACAATCGCCCGCGCGTAGCGTGCGGCCAGCGAGTTGTCCGACTGGGGGTAGCGCCGTTGGACCGCGCTGGGATGCTCCATATGGCCAGCGAGCTTGGCCCGGGCCAGATCATGCCTGGCTTGCAGGCCCGGCGGATCCTCGCGGTTGAAATGGGGGCTTTGCTTGGCCAGTTCCTCCAGGGCGGCGATCCGTTCGCGCGGCATTGGATGGCTCTGCGCATAGGGGTCGATATTGCGTTCGGAGAACATGGATTGATCGGCAAAGCGCTGGAATGTCCGGAGCATTCCTTTTGCCGACTGACCGGTCGCATTGAGATAGTTGACCGCGGCCCGATCGGCCGCCAGCTCCTCGGAGCGCTGATAGGACAGCAGCGAGCGCCGGGCTGCGTGCTGACCGCCCATCACCATGGCCTGCCCCGCATCAATACCGCCCGATGCGCCGCCCATGGCACCTGCCGCCATGGCCCCAACGCCGAGCACCGTAGTGAGCACCGCAATCGCCGTCGCCCCGCGGATCTCCATTGGCAGACGCGCAAGGTGACCGCCCGCAATATGGCCCGTCTCGTGGGCCAGCACGCCGATCACCTCATTGGGCGTGTCGGCATGCATGATGACGCCGGCATTGATGAATATGCGCCGGCCGTCCATCACGAAGGCGTTGAACTGAGTGGAGTTGACCACATAGACGCGGACGTTGGAATCGCCGAGGCCGGCCGCGCGCAGGATCGGATTGGCATAATCGCGCATCAGATCCTCGATCTCGGCATCACGGATGAAGCCAATGCGCTGCTGGGCGTCTGCGGCGGGGATCGATGTGGCCGTAATGGCAAGCGCCGCCAGTCCGCAAATGAAGCCCCGCGCAGCGCCGCCGCCGCCGCGACGCGTGGCCATGGTGTGATGGCGTCCCGGTACTGTCATGATGGCAAACCCCGATTCCTGGGCCAAGCCTAGGATCAGCGGCCCTTTCGGTCAAACTCCCTCAACGCTGCTCGAAGCGTAATCGGCCGGTAGACCCCGCCGCGATCGTCGATTAGGAAAAGCCAAAGAATTACGGCAATTCAGCGGCGCCAATTGAACCCGTTGGAGGGAAAATAGGATGGACCATGGCTGGGCCGAGCAGACCGGGAGCGGCATGATTTCCACGGCACCATCTCGTCGGAGCGCGGTGGCTCCCTTCCGCGTCATGGACGTGCTGCGCGATGCCGGACGGCTGGAGGCCGCCGGACGCAATATCTGTCATCTCGAGGTCGGCCAACCGGGCGCACCGGCCCCCGAGGGCGCACGACGGGCGGCAGCCGAGGCATTGGAGCACGGCCGGATCGGCTATACGGAAGCGCTGGGGATCTGGCCGCTGCGCGAGCGGATCGCCGAATACTATCGGGCCGCGCACGGCATCGAGGTGCCGGCCGAACGAGTTGTCGTCACCTCCGGCTCGTCCGTCGGCTTTGTGCTTGCCTTTCTGTCCTGCTTCGATTCCGGCGCCCGCATCGCGCTGGGCGCACCCGGCTACCCTGCCTATGCGAACATTCTTGCCGCGCTGGACCTTGAGCCGGTATGGCTGAAAACCTTCGAGGCGAGCCGCTGGGCGCCGATTCCGGCAATGCTGGACGAGAGCGGCCGGCTCGACGGGCTTCTGGTAGCGAGCCCCGCCAACCCGAGCGGCACCGTCATCCAGCCCGCCGCGCTGAAGGCGTTGATCGCCGGGGCGGAGGGTCGCGGCATCCGCTTCATCTCCGATGAGATCTATCACGGGCTGACCTATGGGGCGCCGGTCGAAACCGCCCTGCGGTTCAGTGACGAGGCCATCATCATCAACAGCTTCTCAAAATATTACTGCATGACCGGATGGCGCATTGGCTGGATGGTGGTGCCCGAAGACCTGGTCCGTCCAATCGAGCGCTTGGCGCAGAACCTTTACATCTCCGCCCCGGCCCTGTCGCAATATGCCGCCTTGGCCGCCTTCGATTGCGCGGACGAGCTTGAGCGCAACCGGGAGGTCTATGCGGCCAATCGGGCGCTGCTCATCGATGCATTGCCCCGGCTTGGTTTCGACCGGGTGCTACCCATGGACGGCGCCTTCTACGCCTATCTCGACGTTGCCGCGTTTACCGACGATTCCAGCGAGTTTGCACGCCGCCTGCTGCATGAGGCGGGGGTCGCGACCACGCCCGGGATCGACTTCGACCCGCTCAGGGGCCATCACTTCTTGCGGCTGTCCTTTGCCGGACCGACCGATGAGATCGCCGAGGCGGTCGACCGTATCGCCGCCTGGCTCGGGTAGGGTCAGCCCGGCTTTCTCACCCTCGCGGCCGCCAGCGCCGCTTCAAGGCGGTGACTGAGCAGGGGGACGGCGCCCAGCGCGGCTAGCCGCCGAAAAGACTGCGCCGCTGCCACCAGCCGCGTTTGGGCGGTTCAGCCTCGGTCTCCTCGGCCTGGGTCTCCTCGGCCTGCTCCGTGCTCCGCTCGGCGGTGCCGGGCTCTTCGGGGTGTGGCGCGACAGTGTCGGCGGACTGTTCACCGGCCACGGGGCGCTCATCGTCGCTCGCCTGGATCGGCGGGGCGGCGCTTTCTCCGTCACCGGACGCCTGGTCCCGGCCAGGCTCTGTCGCCGCCCCCTGATCGCCAGCTTCACCGGCGGCAGTTGACTGCGGCTCCTCGGCCTCGGCCTTCGCCTTCTTGCGTCGCGGTGCGCGGCGCTTGGGCGCGGGCTTCGCCGATTCTTCCGCCTCACCCGCAGATGCCTCCGAGGACTCGCCCTCGGCCGATCCGGTCACGGGTTCGCTCGCCCCGCCCGGCGATATGTCGTCCGGCAGCGATTGAGCCTCCGCCATATCCTGATCGGGCTGGGCCTCGGCTGTCGGCGCATCCTCGTCGCCGGCGGCCAGGTGTTGGCCATCCTCGGCTGTCGTGGCGTCCATCGATTGCGTCTGGTCGGACTGGTCCCGCCGATGGCGGCGTCCCCCACGCCGGCCCCGCCGGCGCCGCCGGGCCGACATCGAGTCGGCGTCGGAATCTTCCGCAGAGTCAGCGCTTGCCCCGCTCGCCTCCGACTCGTCCTCGCCAGTCGCAGCCTGCACCTTGTCGTCGGCCGCCTCGCCCGTCCGGCGACGCCGACGACGCCGGCCCTTGCGCCGGGGCTGGTCCTCGCTGTCGGACTCCGCACGCGCGTCCTCGACCTCGTCGCCCTCACCGGCTTCGACCTCCTCGGGATCCGCGTCGGGGTCCACCGAGACCGGCTGGACTGCGCCTTCGCGGTCCACTGGCCGCGCCGGCTCGCCCTTCTCCAGGCTGAATCCGGCGCCGTTGACCGCCTCATCGGCCTCGATGCGAATCGACACGCCCAGCGCCTCGAGCTCCGCCAGATACTCGCGCTTCTGATTGAGGATATAGAGCGCAACCGCCGTTCGCACGCGCACCACGAGATCGGTCGGCTTGCCGCGCCGCAGCTCGTACTCGATCGAGCGCAAGACGAACAGCGCGACCGATTCCACCGACCGAACCAACCCCGTGCCTTCGCAATGCGGACAGGGCTGCAAGCTCGACTCTAGGACCCCGAAACGGATGCGCTGGCGCGACATCTCGAGAAGGCCGAAATGGCTGATCCGGCCGACCTGAATGCGCGCCCGGTCATTCTTCAGCGCCTCCTTCAGGCGGCGCTCGACCGACCGGTTGTTGCGTTTTTCCTCCATGTCGATGAAATCGATCACGATCAGACCGGCAAGATCGCGAAGCCGGAGCTGGCGGGCGATCTCCTCGGCGGCTTCGAGATTGGTCTTGAGCGCGGTATCCTCGATGTTGTGCTCGCGCGTCGACCGTCCCGAATTGACGTCGATGGCCACCAGCGCCTCGGTCTGATTGATGATCACGTAGCCGCCGGACTTCAAAGTCACGCGCGGACTGAACATCGCGTCGAGCTGACCCTCGACGTTGTGTTTGAGGAAGATCGGTTCCACGTCGCGATAGGGCTGAACATGCTTGGCATGGCTCGGCATGAGCATGCGCATGAAGTCCTTGGCCTCGCGATAGGCCGCATCGCCATTGACCAGGACCTGCGAGATGTCCTTGGTGTAAAGGTCCCGAATCGCCCGCTTGACTAGGCTACCCTCCTCGTAGACTAGCGTCGGCGCTACCGATTCAAGCGTCAGCTCCCGGACATTCTCCCACAGCCGCAACAGATACTCAAAGTCGCGCTTGATCTCCGCCTTGGTGCGCGATGCGCCGGCGGTGCGCAGGATCACCCCCATGCCCTCGGGCACGTCGAGACCGGCGGCCACGCTTTTCAGCCGCTTGCGATCCGACGGATTGGTGATCTTCCGGGAGATGCCGCCGCCCCGGCCGGTATTGGGCATCAGCACCGAGAACCGGCCGGCAAGGGAGAGATAGGTCGTCAAGGCGGCACCCTTGGTGCCCCGCTCTTCCTTTACGACCTGAACCAGCAGGATCTGTCGTTTCTTGATGACCTCCTGGATCTTGTAGCTGCGCAGGGGCCGAGGCTTGCGCACGGGCACGTCCTCGAGGGCATCGCCGCTGCCGACAGATTCCACGCTATCGTCGGCCCCAGTGGCGACTATTTCGACGGTCCCCGTCGATTCCTCGCCGCCATTGTCTTCGGCGCCTTCCTCGGCCGCGACAGCGGGCTGGCCGTCTTCGTCCTCGGCCTCCTCGGCGTCCCGGGTATCCTGCGCCGCCTGTTCGGCGATCAGGGCCTGCCGATCGGCATGGGGAATCTGATAATAGTCCGGATGAATCTCGCTGAAGGCGAGGAAGCCGTGACGGTTCCCGCCATAATCGACAAAAGCCGCCTGGAGCGACGGCTCTACCCGTGTGACCTTGGCCAGGTATATGTTGCCGCGCAGCTGCTTGCGGGACGCGGCCTCGAAGTCGAATTCCTCGACCTTGCCATCACGGACGACGACGACGCGGGTCTCTTCCTCGTGCGCCGCATCGATAAGCATCTTAGTTGCCATTTTCTTGACTCTGTAGCTGAAGCACCGGCGCGCGCAGCCGGTCCCCGCCACGATTGGGCGGACGGGCGCGCACCGTCTCCGTTGGGGTTGAGTTCCGCGACCGGATAAGCTGCCCGCATCCCACGGCGCGCGCTGAGAGCCGCGCAGCTGCCCCAGCCGGACTGTGTCTCCGGTGAGCCGCCGCCAGTGCGTTTGCTTATCCCGATCATTCTGTTACTCGCTCACGACCGTCGAAATCGTCGGTCGAACAGTCACGTCGACACCGCGCCAAAGGCGGCACCGCAAATCCGACCAGCGAGAGGCACCTCCCGCCGGCCAATGCGCCGCATGCGAACGTCACCGTAACGCATGCGCATCGTCTCCAAAGGCTGTCGTGGAGCGAGCCGAGACCGATTCATCGAGAACGCGGCCTATACGCTGCCGACGGTGGGACGGAGAGACGCGCGATCATTCGACCATCAGCGTCAACCTGCTGCTACAGTCGGCGGAACGCTCGACGCCAGAGACGCGAGATGCATTCTGGCTGTTATTAATGCGTTCGGCTTGAACTTGGCAAGGGGCTATGCCAATGGCGTAGACGGGGGAACAGGGAACATTTTGTGTAAACGAGCGGTTAACCCGACCACCCTAATCGTCGAGAGTGACGCGATACGAGCGGTGACGCGCCGACAGACGCATGCCGCGTTTTGCAGCACCGAGCAGGGGGCGATGCGACTGTGAAATCCATCCTTCGCTCAGCAATCCCGATCTGTGCGCTGATCGCCGGGCTGGTGTGGAGCACCGCCAGCCTGGCGGACGAAACGGTGGACACCGAATCGTCCAGTATCGTCGCCGATGGGTCGCGACTGGCCGGCGACGAGAAACGTACCCGCTTCGTCGTCGATCTCGACCGGCATCTCGACTTCCACGTATTCGCCCTGGCTGACCCGTATCGAGTCGTCATCGATATGCCGCAAACCGAGTTTCGCCTTGACGAAACGGCGGGAGAAACCGGCCGGGGGCTCGTTTCCGCTTACCGCTTCGGGCGCTTCGCGCCCGGCAAGTCGCGCATCGTGCTCGATGTCACTGGACCGGTCGAAGTGGACCGGGCGTTTGCCCTGGAGCCCCAGGACGACCAGCCGGCGCGACTCGTAGTCGACCTCGTCGACACCGATCGCGAGAGCATGCTGGCGGCAATCAACGGGCCCCCGGACACCGGGGAAGCCACGTCGCAGCCCGACCCCCACGCGCATACCGCCGTACCGCCGGGCGGTGGCCAGGCGGCCGAGACCATCGCCGTGGTGCTCGATCCCGGCCACGGCGGCATCGACCCGGGCGCGGTCAGCCGCTCGGGCGTCCGGGAAAAGGACGTCGTTCTCGAATTCGCACAGCAGCTTCGCTCGGCGCTGGAAGACACAGGGCGCTTCGAGGTCCATATGACGCGCGAGGACGACATCTTCGTCTCGCTGGCCGACCGCGTTCGCTTCGCGCGCGAGCAGCGGGCCTCGCTGTTCATATCGATCCATGCCGATTCGGTGGCGCGCGGCGCGGTCAGCGGCGCTTCTGTCTACACCCTGTCGGAGCGGGCCTCGGATGCCGTGGCGGCGGAGCTCGCCGCCCAGGAGAACCGCTCCGACGCCCTGGCCGGCATCGACCTCAGCAATGGCGGCGACGAGGTCGCCGACATTCTGCTCGACCTCGTCCATCGCGAGACCAAGAAGCACTCGACAGTCTTTGCCCGCACCCTGGTCGACTATCTGCGCGACGAGGTGAGCCTTGTCCGCAACCCGTTGCGCGCGGCGGGCTTTCGCGTGCTCGAGGCGCACGACGTCCCGTCGGTGCTCGTGGAGCTGGGCTATCTGACGAGCGAGACGGACGAGCAGCTATTGACCGACCCCGACTGGCAAGAGTCCGTGGCGGACCGTGTGACGGAGGCCGTGATGGCCTATTTCGGTGAGCGGCACGCCCAGCGGCCTTGAGGAGAGACACCCGTGGCGTCACAATTTCGACACCGGGGTAGCATTGAAACGCCGAGTCGAGGACAATTCGGCTTGCCATCGAAGAGGGCGACGGTCGATCAAGCCAAGTGTGGGCTCCTGGCGCGGGCACGCCCGGCTGCCCAGCAGGAGACGGAGGGGGTTACAAGCATCTGATGCTGCTCAGATTCTTCGGCTTTCTATTCGCCACAGGCGGGACGCTGTTCGTCGTCGGGTCGGCGGCGCTGGCCTATGTCCTGTGGAATGCGTCACAGGACCTGCCGGACTACCAAGTGTTGCGGGACTACGAGCCCCCGGTCATGACCCGCCTCCATGCCGCCGATGGCAGCCTGATGGCCGAATATGCACGTGAGCGCCGGCTCCATCTGCCCATTCAGGCGGTGCCCGACCGGGTCATCGAGGCCTATCTGTCGGCGGAGGACCGGAACTTCTATAACCATTTCGGCATCGACGCTATGGCGATCGGCCGGGCGGCGGTGGACAATCTGCAGAATATGCGCGCCGGGCGGCGCATGGTGGGCGCCTCGACGATCACGCAACAGGTGGCCAAGAACTTCCTGCTGTCGAGCGAAGTGACGATCGATCGCAAGCTGCAGGAAGCCCTGCTCGCCCTACGGATCGAGAGCGCCTTTACCAAGGACGAGATCCTCGAGCTCTATCTGAACGAGATCTATCTCGGCCTCGGCACCTACGGCATCGCCGCGGCGGCGCTGCATTATTTCGATAAATCGGTGCACGAGCTGACGCTGGCTGAAGCTGCCTATTTGGCGGCCCTGCCCAAGGCCCCGTCGAACTACCATCCCTTCCAGAACCGGGAGCGAGCGATCGAGCGGCGCAACTGGGTAATCTCCAGAATGCAGGACAACGGCTTCATCACCGCGGAGGAAGCCGATGCGGCGCGTGCGGAGGATCTGGTGGTCACGCCGCGCGTGCGCGGCACCCAGCTTCTCGCATCCGAGTATTTCGCCGAGGAGGTCCGCCGCCAGTTGCTTGAGCGGTATGGCGATGACGGCGTCTACGAAGGCGGCCTTTCGGTACGGTCGACCGTCGATCCGGAGCTTCAGGTTCTGGCTCGCCGCACGCTGGTCGACGGGCTGGTGCGCTATGACCGTCAGCGTGGCTGGCGCGGACCGGAAGAGCGTGTCGACGTGTCCGGCGATTGGGGCCAAGCTGTTGGCGAGATCCGGGGCTTGCGGGACGTCGAACCGTGGGAGCTGGCCGTGGTCCTCGAGGTCGAGGACGCGGGCGCGACCATCGGACTTCAGCCGCCCCGGCTGGCGTCCGGGGCGCTGAGCGAGCAGCGCGATATCGGGCGCATCCCATTGGAGCAACTGAGCTGGGCGCGATGGGCAACGGGCGAGCGCCGCGGTCAGGAAATCCGCTCGGCCACCCAGGTGCTCGAACCCGGCGACGTGGTCTATGTCAGCCGGGTGGAAGGCGAGGAAAGCGACGGCGACTACGAGCTCCAGCAGGTGCCGGAGGTCGGCGGCGCGATTGTCGTCATGGACCCGCATACAGGGCGCGTATTGGCCCTGGTGGGGGGCTTCAGCTACGACGCCAGCGAATTCAACCGCGCGACCCAGGCCCAGCGCCAGCCCGGCTCGTCCTTCAAGCCGTTCATCTATGCGACCGCGCTTGATAACGGCTATTCGCCGGCCGATGTCGTGCTCGATGCGCCGGTCGAGATCGTCTCGGGCGGGCAGATCTGGCGTCCGCAGAACTACAGCCGGGAGTTCTATGGTCCCTCGACATTGAGACGCGGCATTGAGCTGTCGCGCAACGTCATGACCGTGCGGCTC
This sequence comes from Rhodobiaceae bacterium, assembly GCA_007118805.1. Lineage (GTDB taxonomy): Bacteria > Pseudomonadota > Alphaproteobacteria > Rhizobiales > Tepidamorphaceae > SKQW01. Next base: position 16,373 of record SKQW01000232.1, read on the forward strand.
GCCCAGGACATGGGAATGCCGTTAATTATCGAGTATGCGCGGCGCTTCGGAATCTATGACGAGCTCGGCCCGTTCCTGCCGATGTCGCTGGGCGCGGGCGAGACCACGGTTCTGCGCCTGACCTCCGCCTATGCGACGCTGGCCAATGGTGGACGCCGGATCAACCCCAGCCTGATTGACCGCATTCAGGACCGGCATGGCAAAACGATCTACAAGCACGATGAGCGCGAATGCCTGGCCTGCGTGGCGTCGGACTGGCACGGCCAGCCCGAGCCCGAGGTGGTCGACGATCGCGAGCAGGTCCTGGACCCTTATACTGCCTATCAGATCACCTCGATGCTCGAGGGCGTCGTTCAACGCGGCACGGCAACGTCGATCCGCGAGGTCGGCAAGCCGCTCGCCGGCAAGACGGGCACCACGAACGACTTCCGGGATGCCTGGTTCGTCGGCTACTCCCCCGATCTCGCGGTGGGGGTGTTCATCGGCTACGATCAGCCGCGTAATCTGGGATCGGGAATGACCGGCGGCCGGCTTGCCGCCCCGGTGTTCCGCGACTTCATGATGGCGGCACTCGACGACCAGCCGGCCGTGCCGTTCCGAGTCCCCCCGGGGATCGAGTTGGTGCGCATCAATGCCAATACGGGGCTGCGGGCTCAGTCGGAGGACGAGCGGATCATCCTAGAAGCGTTTAAGCCCGGTCAGGAGCCTCCGTCGGCCTATTCGGTCGTCGGCCTGCAGGACGAGCAAATTCAGCCGATGCATCAGACGCAACCGATGCAAGGCGACTTCGGACGTGAAGCCACGCCCCGCCAGCCGGTACGCCCGCAAGACCCCTCCTTGCCGGTCGGCACCGGAACCGGCGGCCTTTACTGACAGGATCGGCTGACATCCAGCCTCGATATTCCGCCTTCATTGGACTAGATTGCTCGCCATGCGTAACGAACATCAAACTCTCGTCGACGAAATCCGCCAGTCCATCGTGCTTCTACGGAGGCATCTTTGACTGGGACCAGGCGAATGACCGACTGGCCGAGCTGAACCGGCTGGCGGAGGACCCCTCCCTGTGGGACGATCCGCACAACGCGCAGGAGTTGATGCGCGAGCGCCAGAGGCTTGAGGAGAGCATCGCCGCCATCTCCAAATTGGAGTCCGAGCTTGGCGACACGGTGGAGCTCATCGAGCTCGCCGAGTCCGAGACCGACGAGTCGGTTCTCACCGAGGCGGGCGAGATGCTCCAACGTCTCCGTCGCGAGGCCGAGAAGCGCCAGATCGAGAGCCTCCTGTCCGGCGAAGCCGACGCCAATGACGCCTATCTCGAGGTCCATGCCGGCGCCGGCGGAACGGAGAGCCAGGATTGGGCTGAAATGCTGCTGCGCATGTATACGCGCTGGGCATCGGAACATGGCTACAAGGTGGAGGAAATCGGCTACAATGCGGGCGAAGAAGCCGGGATCAAGTCGGCCACCTTGCTGATCCGCGGGCCCAACGCGTATGGCTGGCTGAAGACCGAATCCGGGGTGCATCGACTGGTGCGCATCTCCCCCTTCGATTCGAACGCGCGGCGCCACACCAGCTTCGCCTCGGCCTGGGTATATCCCGTCGTCGACGACACCATCGAGGTGGAGATCAACGAGTCCGACGTGCGGGTCGATACCTTCCGCTCGTCAGGGGCTGGCGGCCAGCACGTCAACACGACCGATTCCGCGGTCCGCCTGACCCATATCCCGACCGGCATCGTCGTGGCCTGCCAGAACGAACGATCGCAGCACAAGAACAGGGCCACCGCCTGGGCGATGCTGCGCGCTCGCCTTTATGAGGCGGAATTGCAGCGCCGTGAGGAAGAGGCCATGGCCGAAGCGGCGACCAAGACCGATATCGGCTGGGGCCACCAGATCCGCTCCTACGTCCTCCAGCCCTATCAGATGGTCAAGGATCTGCGCACCGGCGTGGAAACCAGCAATCCGACCGCCGTGCTCGACGGCGATCTCGACGCGTTTCTGGAAGCCTCGCTCGCCCAGCGAATCGACCGGACGAGCCAGCGCGAGGCGGCTGAGGCAGGCTGACTTGTCCTGCAGAAGCGTGTTACCCGTCAATCCCCCCGAACCAAAACAAGAGGGGCGGTCAAAAGGACCGCCCCAGTCTGTCACGCACCAACGGAGGGAGGTTGGCCACAAAGCTGCGTTTCAATTATCTTGTGTGATTCGGGTGTCGGAAAAAACTGTTCAATTTTGTCAGGGTGACGGATTATCGTGATTGTTGCCGATAAGTCACAGATGGTGTTGCCGTTCCGACCATGTCGGGCCGCACGGTCCCGTATTCGGCAGGCACTGGGGGCCCCTATGGCGACAGCTCACAGTCACGCACCTCATGTCCGACGATAAGTCCGACCTAGCCAAGCGAACCGCCGGCCTGATCGGGATCGCGGTCGTTATCGCGGCGACGGTGCTCGCTGCGATTACGGCGGCCGGCGGCGACTATGGCGGCGCGGTCGCGGTGCAGGTCGTCGGGCTACTGATCGCCGGAGGGATTCTCTACGTCTTTCGGCTGTTCGAATAGCACGTCCGTGGTCATGCGCGGTCAGGCCACCCGAATGCCCCGCCTCATCGGGGCACCGGCTCAGGCGCGCAATCCGGTTCGATTGGCTCGCCGCTGCGAAGCGCCGCAGCGAAGCCGATCGCTTCATCCAGTGACGCCAGCCACGCCCCGGTGTGATCCTCGCCGGCGAAGAGCCGCGCCCGCACCACCGACCCCGCTTGGCAGCTGTCACGCACCAGCATCAGCTGCCCCCTGGGATCGACGTCACGATCCTCGGTGCCGGTGGCAATCAGAATCGGCTGTTCGAGTTGCAGGGTGGGATAGACGTAATGCGGCAGGAGGGTCGGGATCATCCGTGCGATGGCACCAGGTCGCAGCGTGTCGGCCCCAGTCAACCCGACGTCCCGGACCCGTCCCATCAGCTCGCCGATGCACAGGCGCTCCGCGTCCTGGAAGACCGGCAGGGCCTGTCGGGATATCAGTTCCTCCACCTCAAGTGACGGATCGAGGGCGGTCGCGACATGGGCGACATAGAACATATAGGCGAGCCCCGGATCCACCTGATCGGGCGGCACCGCCGAGGCTGTCGGCATGTCCGCCGTGAGATAGGGAAGCCCTGTTGCGATGGTGCCAAGGAGCGGCACGTCCGGGGCGTAATCTGGGGCGATGGCAGCACTTGCGAACGCCGCCCCGCCGCCCTGCGACTGGCCGGCGATCACCACGTCCGGCGCAAGGTCCTCCCGCACCTCGTAGGCTGCCCGTATGCTGTCGAGAACACTGCGCCCTTCCGCGCGCTTGACCAGATAGGGGTGAAGGCCCGGCGTGCCGAGACCCTGATAGTCCGTCGCCACCACCGCATAGCCTTCATCGAGCCAGGCGCGAAGATAGTCACGCACAGCGCTTCCCGGCCCTGCTCGCGAGGGGGCGCAAGCATCGGAGATGCCCGTGGTTCCATGTGCCCAGGCGAGCAGCGGCCAGCCCTCGTCCGGCGGCGGCGCTTCCGGCAGCAAGAACAGGCCGGAGACCACTATCGGCTCGTCCGTGATCCCGTCGATCGACGAATAGAGAATCCGGAACTGCTCCCCTACCCCATCGATGCGCAGTTCGGCCGGCAACGCTTCGGTGCGCAGCAGGCGTCCAGGCTGGTCGGGAATCGTGTCGTCCCATTGGTAAAAGGCCGGCTCGTCCGCCCGGAGCGCGCCGCCGCCCGTTGCCAGTACCACAGAGATGCCCAGGCCGATGATGCCAAGTGCGCGTGCCGCAGGTGTCATCCCGCCGCTCCCTCCTCACCCTCGTCCGTGTCGTAGGCCGGCGTGTCCCTGGCCATCACCGGTCCATCCTGCCACCCGACGCAAGACAGTGTCACGCCTTTCGAAAACGCGATAAAAGGCTCAGCACGACTCATCTCTTGGTTCTGGGGCCGCCATTGACCTATCTCGAAGCCTTGGTGCTGGGCATCGTCCAGGGCGTGTTCATGTTTGTGCCGGTCAGTTCGACCGCTCATCTCGTCATTGCCCAGCATCTGCTGATCTCGGGGGGATCGAGCCTGCCGCCGCCGGAAAGCCCGGAGATGATCCTGTTCGATCTGTTCGTGCATGTCGGCACGCTGGTGTCCATCGCCATCGTGTTCCACCGCAGCCTGTGGCATCTGACGACCTCGACGATAGCCGAATCGCTACTGTTCATTCGCCATCCCGGCAAGATCGGCCCCTATCTAAAATTGGTGTTGCTCGGCCTGCTGACCGTGCTGGTCACCGGTGTTATCGGCCTTGCCTTCCGCGAGCAGTTCACGCACGTCTTCGGCACGCCCCAAATCGTCGCCATAACACTTGCAATCACAGGCGTCCTGCTGTGGATGACCGACAGGCTGGGGCCGCGACGGCTGGGGCTGAAGGATATCGGCATCCGCATCGCCATCATCATCGGCATCGCCCAGGCCCTGGCCTTGATGCCCGGCCTGAGCCGCAGCGGGCTGACCATCATCGCCGGACTGTTTGCCGGCCTGAAACGGCGCTGGGCGGCCGAATACAGCTTCCTGGTGGCGATCCCGACGATTCTCGCGGCCACCCTAGTCCAGAGCCGGGACGTGATCGGCACCGTCGGCATTCAGGCCATCGGCGCGGGGCCGATGCTGGTCGGCTTCGCCGCCGCCGCCCTTGTCGGCGCTGTGGCCCTCAAGCTCGTGCTGGTGCTGCTCTTCCGGGCGCAGCTCAAGATCTTCTCCTTCTATCTGTGGGCGCTCGCGGCGCTCGTCGCCCTCGGATTCATGGACAGCCTCCTGTAAGAGCCCGTTTGAGAGCTCGGATGGGCTCTGAGCTTCCCCCGCCGGCCCGCCCCTGAAGCTGCCGCGTGGGGGCCGGCGCGAACCATCAGCTCTTGGCAGCAGGCCCCCTTGGCGGCGATGATCCGGACATGAAGGCAGGCAACCGACAAACGGGAACACGGCTGCGCGTCGTCCTGGAGCCGGATATCGCCATCGGCCCGGGCAAGGCGGACATTCTCGAAGGCATCCGTGAGACCGGCTCGATCTCCGCCGCCGCCCGGCGCATGGGAATGAGCTACAAGCGCGCCTGGGTGATGGTCGACGGGCTCAACAGGGACTTCCGCGACCCGCTGGTCGAGGCCGCCAAAGGGGGCGCCCGCGGGGGCGGCGCGCGCCTTACCGCCCTGGGCGAGGACGTGCTGGCCCGCTATCGGCGCATCGAGGCAATTGCCGAGAAGGCCGCCGCCAAGGAAGTCGCGGCGCTCAAAGCGGCGCTTGCCAGGTCCCGGTGATGGCGCGCCTCGAGGCCGATTAGAATACCGCCCCCCTGAAGGCCCCGGGATTCGGAACGGCATTCTTCTACTTGGCTTGAGCCCGGAACCTCATCCTTGTAACAATTGGGATTTCGTCAGGATTGGTCGTGTTGGAGGGGATGGCTCGCCGCGAGGGGGACCCGATCAGAAACAATCGATGCAATTCGGCAAGGGAGAAACACAATGAATGAAATGCTCAGGCTTCACCGCCGCCATTTCCTCGTCGGCGCCGGCGGCACTGCCATTGTCGGGGCCACCGGGGTCAGCGTTCCCATCGCCCCCGCAATCGCCGAGGATAACGACGTCGCCGAGCTTCCGGACTATGCCGACTGGAAAGATCCCACGGCGCTGATTCGCTATACGGGCCTTACTCTCGAAACCAGGCGCGATGCCATCGGCACAGGCGTGGTCACACCCCTGGACGTGTTCTTCATCCGCAACAACCTCAACCCGCCGGGCGAGGCGGCCGTCGCCGATCCGGATGCCTGGGAGGTGGAGATCGAGGGCGTCGCCGAACCACGCACGCTGACGGTCGGCGAGCTTAAGCGCATCGGCATGGACACGGTCGCGACGATCGTCCAGTGCTCCGGCAATGGCCGCGGCTTCTTCGACCACGAGGCGAGCGGTTCGCCCTGGCTGACCGGTGCGGCGGGCTGCGCCGTGTGGACCGGCGTGCCGGTGCGCGACGTTGTCGAGGAGCTTGGCGGTGTCGTCGACGCAGCCCGCTTCATGACCAGCACCGGCGGCGAGGAGATTCCCGAGGAGGTCGAGCGCGACGAGGTCATCGTGGAACGCTCGGTGCCGCTTGAGGCGATGGAAAACGCCATTCTCGCCTGGGAGATGAACGGCGAGCCGGTCCCGCTTGCCCATGGCGGCCCGTTGCGCATGGTCGTGCCGGGCTATTACGGCATCAACAATGTGAAGTATGTCCGCCGCGTCGCCTTCACCGAGGCCGAATCGACTGCCAACATTCAGGTATCGGGCTACCGTGTTCGTCCGGTGGGCGAGTCCGGCGCGCCCGACCAGCCCTCAATGTGGGAGATGAAGGTCAAGTCCTGGGTCACGCACCCGATCATGAACAATGCCACGGGCCGAGTGCAGATCTACGGCGTCGCCTTCGGCGGCACGAACCCGGTCGAGCGGGTCGATGTGTCGATCGATGGTGGCCAGACTTGGGAAGAGGCCCGGATCATCGGTCCCGATCTGGGCCGTTACGCTTGGCGACTGTTCGTCCTGCCGGCCGAACTCGAAGCCGGCGACTATACAATCACCAGCCGCGCGACCGACAGCGAGGGCAACGTCCAGGAAGAGACGACGGAGCCCAACCACCGGGCCTATGACTATGCCGGGTGGGACCGCCTGGCGGTGAATGTGACCGTGTCCTGAATCCCGCGAAATGGTCCCGCCGCACCATTGGCGGCGGGACTCTCACCAACGAGGAAGAACAATATGCCGTTTTGCCTGCTGGCACGCGCGACCCGTGTGCCCGTTGTCCTGCTCGCCGGCCTGACATTTGCCGCCTCGCTGGCCATAGCCTCGGATGAGGCGGCCAACGACGCGGCGCTCGAGCTCGGCAAGGAGGTATTCCTGAATGTCGCCGCGCCGCCCTGCGGAGTCTGCCATGTGCTGGCCGATGCGGAAGCGGCCGGCACCATCGCGCCGAGCCTCGATGAACTCCAGCCCACCTTCGATGAGGTGCACCAAGCCATGACATCGGGTCCGGGCGCCATGCCGGATTATTCTGCTTCGCTGTCCGACGAGGAGATCGATGCCGTGGCAGCCTATGTCTCGGCTGTTGCCGGTGGGAATTAGCCCGGACCGAATAGCCGGACGATCCTGTCCTGGATGTCGGCAGCCGCGGCGGCCGGATCGGCGGCCTCCCTGATGGGTCGGCCAACCACGATATAGTCGGCGCCATTCCCGAACGCCTCCTCGACATCGACGGTACGCTTCTGGTCGTCGATGTTCTTCACCGGACGGATGCCGGGACAAACGATCAGCAGGCGCTCCCCCAGCGCCTCGCGCAGCGCTTCGGCCTCCAAGCCCGAGGAAATCACGCCGTCGCACCCGATTTCGAGTGCCCGGCGGGCGCGCGAAATGACGAGCTTGCGCACGTCCACCTCGAAGCCGAGATCCCGGAGATCGCCGTCATCGAGGCTGGTCAGAACCGTCACGGCGAGAATCCGGGTATCGCCCTTCTCGCGACAGGCCGCCTCGAGAATGGCATCGTTTCCGTGAACCGTGGCAAAGGCGGCGTTGCGGCCGCGCAATTGCCGCACCGCCGAGCCAACCGTCTGCGGGACATCGAAGAATTTAAGATCGACGAAGCACTTCTTGCCGCGTTCGCTCAGGTGGTCGATCAGTTCGAAATACTCGCCCGACATGAACAGCTCGAGGCCGAGCTTGTAGAACTGCACTTCATCACCGAGCAGTTCGATCAGGCGCTTGGCCTCGGTCGCACTCGAGGTGTCGAGCGCAAAGATGAGGCGATCGCGCGGCGGGATGGGTTTCGTGGAAAGCCAGGGCGAACTGGCGGGTGCGGTCATTTGCTGTCCTTTGCTTCGTCGAAACGCACAATCGGCATGCCGCCTCATCCCCTGCGCCGGGTGGCGCGTCAAGCCTAGGCGTGCTTCGGGGCATCGTCACCCCGCCCGGCCCGCACATCGACATTAGAGTACTCGACAGCGGGAGTCGCTGCGCACTCGGTGCCGCTTGAGTGCACCGCGCCAAGGCCTCATATTCCATAGGAATCTGGCGCCGACAGACGGTATGCGGCCACATGACGGTCTCGCTTACATCCACCGGAAAGCTGTTCATGGAAGCGGTTCAGCCGTCAGGGGTGACGGTGACGATCGATCCGGGCGAGATTGAACGTGTCGACACGGCAATCTTCATGGGCGTGCCGTGCGCCCGGGTGGTGACACGCCGCGGCAAGTGCTATGTGCGTGGAACCGCCGATGAAATTCTCAAGACGATCCGGGAAGCCCGCGCCGTTGCCGCAAGCGACGAGGCCGTGCGCGGGCGCGACCGGGACGAAACCGACCAATCATGAGGGCTGCCGGAAACCGCGTGACACCGCCCCTTCCGGCAGCCCCCGTGCTCATCTCAATCGACGATTTCGACAAGCTCGACGCGACGGTTCAGGGCGCGTCCGTCTTCCGTCCGGTTCGATGCGATTGGCGCCATCATGCCGGCACCTGCCGCCTGCAACCGATCCCCGGAAACCCCTTGCTCGAGCTGCAGCCAGATGCTGACGGCATTGGCCCGATCCAAGGACAGATCCAGATTGTAATCGAATTGTCCGACGCTGTCGGTGTGCCCGACGACCAGGAGCTCCAGATCCGGGTTGTCGTGCATAAGCTCCGCGATCGTCTCGAGCGCATCGGCCGACTCGGGCAGGATCTGGTCGCTGTCGAACTCGAACAGGATGTCCTGGACGGCAACACGCCCAGCCTCGACGATGCTGTCCTCCAGTTCGGCGGATGTCAGGCTCTCCCGGGCGGCCCCGTCCGCCGCCTCGGTCTCGGCCCGGGTCTCCGTCTCGAGTTCCAGATCGGCCTCTTCCGCCGCATCCCCGGCGGGGGCAGCGGCGCCGACCTCCATTTCGAGCTCGGAGACGGTCTCTTCGACGATATTGACCTTGATAACCGGTTCGAGCTCGCGGTTCTGATACATGTAGGCCGTGACCGCCAGCGTGCCGTCGGCCTGACTTGCCGCGATGAAGCGGGGATTGCGGTCGCTGCCGCGGCGCGCCCTGCGCAGATCGTTGCCTACTCGCGGCCGATCGAAGATATCCTGCCTGCTGAACCGCCGCCCCAGGTCGCTTCGACCGCTTCCCCTGAACTCGATCTCGAAGCCGTTATCCTCCAGACCCTGGATATAGGCCCGCTTGACCTGCAGCGTGGAGACCTCGGGCTGACGCAGGATATAGCTGAGCTTGGTGTGCTCGCCCTCGATCGTCCGCGAATCTTCCCATTCGCCGTCGCCCTCATAGGCACCGAAAGGCAGCGTTACGCGATCGAATTCGGTGAAATTGTAGGTAATCAGGTCGCTGCCGACGATGCGCGGAACCAGCGGGTGGTCCGATCCCCCTTCGACATCCTGAGCGTGCGCAGGGACACCGCTGCAGACGACCAGACCGATGGCGGCGACTATGGCAGTTCGCATGATCACTCCTTCTGCGTCACGGGGATATCGGCGCCTTGGTAGCAACGCATTCGGTTGAATGAAACCCCGCGCCAGGACGATCGAGTCCTCACGGCCTCACGACTTCGCTGTCTCGCGAAGGATGATGTAGACACCGCTCGCGATGATCACGGCGGCGCCGGCATAGGTCCACTGATCGGGAAGCTCGCTCCACACTACCCATCCCAGCAGCGTCGCCCAGAGCAGGGCCGTATAGTCGAACGGCGCGACGACGGCCGCCGGCGCCATCCGGAAGGCCTGGCTGATCAGGCCGAGGCCGAGCGTGCCGCACACGGCAAGCGCCACGAGAGCCGGGGTATGGCCGATCTCCACCGGCCGCCAGACCGCTGGCTGGGCGAGTGCGCTAAAGAGTAGCGGGAACAGCACCAGATAGACCATGAGCGTCCAGATACCCTCGGACGGGCTGATGCGCCGGGCGCTCAGCATGATCAGGGCGTAGAACATGGCGGTGGCGAGCACGAAGAGCGATGCCGGCTGGAACGCCGCGAAGCCGGGCCGCACGATGATCAGCACCCCGACAAAGCCGACGGCGACGGCCGTCCAGCGGCGCCACCCGACCTCCTCGCCCAAGAGCGGCACCGACAGCGCGGTGATGAAGATCGGCGCCGCGAAGATGAGCGACGTCGCCTCGGCGAGCGGCAGATACATAAGCCCCATGAAAAAGCAGACCGAGCCGCCCACCAGCAGCAGGCCGCGTGCCGCATGCAAGGGAAGGTGCCGCGTGCGCAAGGCCGCGGTGCCGGACACCGCCAGCGCGGCGGCGACCACCATCGGCAGCGCCACGAGATTGCGAAGGAACACGATCTGCACCGGATGATAATGGGCGGTGAGCCATTTCGCGAAGGCATCGTTGACCACAAGAAAGAGGATGCCGACGCACATCGTCAGCACGCCAAGCCCGACGGCACGGGGCTCTCCCTCAGTGCGTGAAACCGTGCTCAACGTTCCGAATCACTTGATCTGCGGGAATGGTCGCATGCCGACAGCAGCCCCATCCCGTTACCCTGTCTTGTCTTCGAAGCGGCAGATGTCACGGATGATGCAGACCGCGCAGTCCGGCTTGCGCGCCTTGCAAACATAGCGCCCGTGCAGGATCAGCCAGTGATGAGCATGGCGCGCAAATTCCGGGGGCACAACCGCTTCAAGGGTCTGCTCCACCTCGAGCGGCGTCTTGCCACGGGCCAGGCCGGTCCGGCTCCCGACCCGGAAGATATGCGTGTCGACGGCGATGGTGGGCAGGCCGAAGGCCGTGTTGAGCACCACATTGGCCGTCTTGCGGCCAACGCCGGGAAGGGCTTCGAGCGCTTCCCGCTCGCGCGGCACCTGGCCGCCGTGGCGTTCCACAAGCATCCGCGACAGGGCGATGACATTCTTCGCCTTGTTGCGGTAAAGCCCGATGGTTTGGATGTAGTCCCGTAGCCGGTCCTCCCCAAGGGCGAGCATGCGCTCCGGGGAATCGGCTTCCGCGAACAGCCGCCGCGTCGCCTTGTTGACGCCGACATCGGTGGCCTGGGCCGACAGCACGACGGCGACGAGCAGGGTATAGGGATCGGTATATTCCAGTTCGCCCTTGGGCTCGGGCTTCTCGGCGGCGAGAGCGGAGAACAGGCGATGCACCTCCAGCGGCCGCAGCGCACAGCGGCCAGCCGGCCCCGCACTGGCGGCGTCGCGCTTTCTCGGCGGTCTGGTTTTTCTTTCGGCCATGTCGGCCTGCTCTATATTGCCTGCGATGAGCACTGCCAATCCGAAACCGGACATCGCACATGAGGGCGGGCCGACGATCTTTTCGGCGATCATCACCCCGCACCGGTCGCTGTCGGCGCATGGCTTCCTGGTTCTGTTCGCCGGCGTGGTGGCTTTCGCGGTGTTCTTCGGGATCATCTTCGCCCAGCTGGGCGCCTGGCCGGTGCTCGGATTCCTCGGCCTGGGGGTCGTTCTTGTCTGGATCGCGTTCCAGGCGAACTATCGCGCGGCCCGGGCCCGCGAGACCATCGATGTGTCGGAGTCGGAGATCCTCGTGCGCCGGGTCTCGGCCCGCGGGGCGGCTTCAGAATGGCGCTTCAATCCCTACTGGGCACGGCTGCTGGTCAAGCGCGACATCGACAACGAGATCGAGCGCGTCGCGCTGGCCTCCCATGGACGGGAACTAGAGATCGCGGCCTGGCTGTCGCCGACCGAGAAGGCGGATTTCGCGGCAGCCCTGTCGCGAGCGCTCGCGCAATGCCGAAGCGGCGTCGCCGAGCGGCCGAGCCTTGCCCCGTGAGCGCGCGGGTGGGGCCACTGACAACGCGAAGCAGCCCGGGGCACGGTCGATGCCGGAGAATGCTTTAGCGTCGCCGGGCCAATGGATAGAACCAGGCTATCGCCAGGCGCCGCGCCAGGGGAAAGCTTGCCTCTTCTTGCCCCTGGACCGCCTTGGTGCATTGAAGCGCGCCTAGCGAATGCGCAATTTTCCGCGTGAAGCGGCGTCATGGAATGGCGCCGCCCATTGCTGTATATGGAGGGCAGAAATGCTCGCACCACATCTCCTTTCCCGGCGGTTGAAGACCATCGCGCCAGCCCTGGCGGCGGCGGTGATGCTGTCATTTGCAACAGATGCTTCGGCCGCGCCCGGCCCGCTGGTCGAGGCGGAATGGCTCCAGGCCAATCTCGAGCGTGACGATCTCGTTATCCTCGACACGCGGGCTGCAAGCGACGACACAAATCCATATACGGAGGGTCATGTCCCCGGCGCGATCCACGCGCCCTACCCCGGCGGCTGGCGAACCACACGTGACGGCGTGCCGGGCCAGCTGCCGCCGATCAACGAACTCGAGGCCCATATCGGCGAGCTCGGGATCTCCGGCGAGGAGACCGTCGTGATCGTTCCCGCAGCGCAGAGCGCCAGCGAATTCGGCGGCGCAACGCGCGTCTACTGGACGCTCAAGCTGGTCGGCGTCGACAATGTGACGATTCTGAACGGCGGCTATCGCGCCTGGAACGGCTTCGCGGCGGCCGAGGTTACCACCAACGCGCCGGAGCCCGAGCCTATCCGGTTCACCGCCGAGCTGCGGCCCGAGCTTCTCGTCGACAGCGACGAGGTGCGCCAGCGCCTCGATGACGGCTCCTCCGTCATGCTGGACGGCCGCCCGGCAGCCCAGTTCGCCGGCCGGGAAAAGCATCCGGCGGCGCGCCTGTTCGGTCGCCTGCCCGGCTCCACGCATCTCGATCAGGCGGATTTCTTCGATCCGGATACCGGCCGGCTACTGCCCCAGGAGGCAGCCGCCCAGATCGTGCCCGAAGGGATTACCGATCCCGATCTAGAGATCGTGAGCTATTGCAACACTGGCCATTGGGCCTCGGTCAACTGGTTCGTCCTGTCGGAAATACTGGGCTATAAGAGCGTGACCCTGTACGACGACTCCATGGTTGGCTGGGCCGAGGATCCGGAGAACCCGGTTGAGAGCGACCGCACCCGGCTCGACGATCTGCGCGACTGGTGGCATTCGGTGACCGCCGGCTGAACAGGCGGGGCGCTTGCAGGTCCTCGGCAACTGCTCCGCGCGACCGGAGTCCTTGACCGAACCATGGAACATCGATGAGCACTGACAGTCTTGCCAGCGCCGCTACCGGCAGCGGCAGCGATGTCGCCCAGGCCATTGACCGCTCGGCGCTGGCCTTCGCATTGGCGGCGCTCGCCCTCGGCACGCTTATCATCGGCTACGAGGTCTCGGCCCGCATGGCGGCGTTGTTTGTAATCGGCGCCGGTCTCGGCATGGCGCTGCTGCACGGGGCCTTCGGCTTCACCGCCGGCTGGCGCCGGGCAATCGTGCATCGCGACGGGCGGGGGCTGCGCGCCCAGCTTTGGGTGATCGGCGTCACCGCGCTTCTGTTCATCCCGCTTATCAACGGCTTTGCGCCGGCCGGCCTGTCACCCCAGGGCGCCATCGCCCCGGTGGGCACCTCGCTCGTCGTCGGCGCCTTCCTGTTCGGGCTCGGCATGCAGCTTGGCAATGGCTGCGGGTCGGGCACGTTGTTCACGCTCGGCGGTGGCTCGGCACGCATGATGATCACGCTGGTCGCCTTCATCGTCGGCTCGGTGATCGGTTCGGTCCATATGCCGTGGTGGCTCGATCAGCCCGGCTTCGACCCGGTCAATCTGGCAACAGCCGCCTCCCTGCCGGGGGCGCTTGTCCTGAGCCTAGCCGGGCTCGCCTTCGTGGGCTGGATCACCCTTAAGCGCGAGGCAGGCGGCGCGGCGCGCGAGGCGGCGGGCGGCCATCGCTTCCTGCGAGGCCCCTGGCCGTTCCTCTGGGCCGGCGCGGCGCTCGTTCTGCTCAATCTGGCAACACTCCTGATCGCCGGGCACCCCTGGACCATCACCTACGGCTTTGCGCTGTGGGGCGCCAAGGCGGCCCAAGCCGTCGGCATCGACATGTCGGTCTATGAGTTCTGGCAGTGGCCGCAAGGGGCCAATGCGCTGCAAGCCTCGCTGCTGACCGATGTCACCTCGGTGATGAATATCGGCCTTGTGTTGGGGGCCATGACGGCGGCAGCGCTGGCCGGCACCTTCGCCAAATCGTCGCTGCCGGATGCGCGCTCGGCCATCGGCGCCATTCTCGGGGGCCTGCTGATGGGCTACGGCGCGCGGCTCGGCTTTGGCTGCAATATCGGCGCCTTCCTCGGCGGCATCGCCTCGGGCTCGCTGCACGGCTGGATCTGGTTCGGCGCCGCCTTCCTCGGCACACTGGCGGGCATCCGCCTGCGGCCGCGCTTCGGCCTGTCGAACTGAGGGGCAACGATCATGGCGCGCCCGCTCCTCTTCGGCTTTCTTGCGCTCGGGCTCGTCCTGATGCTTGCCGATCACCTCCTGTCGCCGCCCATTCATGTCGGCGCCGGCGCCGCGGATACCACCGCCTGCGCCCCGTGCGGCGCGCCCTGCCCCTCCACCCGTTGAGCTCCGGCGAGGCAGGCGGTCACGTTTGAGCGCTACGCCTTCGCTGGTGATCACAAAAGGGTGCTACCGGCCACCCGCTGCAAGCGAGCGGTCATCGCTCGAGGATTCCCGCAGTTGACCCGTTACGAGGGCCAGCTTTAGCGGAAGAGCCGCGCGAAGAAGCCCGCCAGACTACCGGCAGCCGACGCGGCCACGGTTTGCGAATCGCCAGATTCCGGCGCTGGCTCATCGGCCATGGCGACGACCGCCGCGCCGGAGAACTGGCTTCGGGACAGCTTGGGCATACGCTTGCTGAACCGCGCATCGAGGGTATCAGCATGCTGTGTCGGAACGTCGGACAGATCAGCCGGGCGCGGATGATGGAGTCGAGCCAAGGAGGGCGCATGGTCGCTTGGCTGGGCCACCGTAAAGGGCCGCATGGCAATCGCCTCGAGATCGATCCCAGAAATGGTCACGCCTGACCGGCGCGGACTGCCGGCGTCAGAGAACGTCTCCGCAAAGGGAAGCCCATCGTCGATGCTTCGCGTGGGGGCGAGTGCCATGGCCGCTTCGATGGCGCCTGTAGACATGGCTTGTGCAGCCTGCGCAGCCATTTGGGCTTCCGGCTCGGCCGGGGCGTCCCCCGGTTGCGGGTCGAAATCCGGCCGCGCCGACGGCAGTGAGGCTGTCGTCAGCGGCGCCGAAATCGATGGTCTTGCGACCGGCGTCGGCGCCTCGGCGAGCGCAACCACCTCAGGCGGCATCTCCGACTCCTGAGGCTCCTGGACATCGGTCTGCGGTCGTGCCCTGGGCAACGGGGCAGACAGGACGGCCAACTCCGTGCGCGGCGGTTCCTCGGCAGCCGGCTCCGGCTGGGCCTGTGTCGATGCCGGCGCCTGCTGCGCGGGCGGGTTGGCCTGCTGGGCCGGCGGCGCGGC
This sequence comes from Rhodobiaceae bacterium, assembly GCA_007118805.1. Lineage (GTDB taxonomy): Bacteria > Pseudomonadota > Alphaproteobacteria > Rhizobiales > Tepidamorphaceae > SKQW01. The sequence continues at coordinate 31,763 of SKQW01000232.1, forward strand.
GGGCCGGCCGGACTGGCTCGACGGCGCGGGAAGCGAGGCATCGG
>SKQW01000227.1 GCA_007118805.1 Rhodobiaceae bacterium
CGCCTCGGCCGGGCATTCCGGCTCGCAGACGCCGCAATCGATGCACTCGTCGGGATGGATCACCAGCATATTCTCGCCGGCATAGAAGCAGTCGACCGGGCAGACCTCGACGCAATCCATGTATTTGCACTTGAGGCAGGCTTCGGTGACGACGAAGGTCATCTTGATCGTTCCCTTGATATGGAAGCCGCGGCAGAGGGCGGTGCAGCTCAGGCAGCGGCCATTTGGCCATCCGGCGAGCCTTCGGTTAACGAGGCGGCCGCACGGCGCCGAGCGACTTCCAGCCAGTCACGCAACAGCCCGGCGTCGCCCTTTGAGAACCGCGCCCGCCGCTTCAGGTCTTCGAGCGTGTCGCCGGGACGGCTCCTCGCATAGTCGTCGCGAATGAGGACCTCCAGCTGCTCGCGCTCCGCGTCATCGAGTCTGTCCCACGGTCGCACTGCCTTCTTGAGCATCGTCAGCCTCCGTGCCTGCGGTCCACATTCACCCGGTGCTGAATGCGCTGAAGGCGGACCCGCCAGCGGTCGGGACCCTCCTCGAGCCAGGTCCATCGGCAGGCATCGCCAAAATGATGGTGGAACTGTCGGCGCAGCGGCTCCGGCGCGTGGTCGACGACGAGCTGGAGCGACGCATCGGCATCCAGATTGGCGAACAGCTGGAAAATCACCCCATGGCGGAGCCGCGGCTCGATCTCCGCCACGTGCAGGATCCGCTCACCAGATGGCGTCTGATGCATGGTCATGTCCTCATTGGTCTATTGGCCACCGCGAAGCCCTGCCCCTGTCGCTTCCATGCCTCTGAAGCGAGGAAAAGGAGGCAGAGATGCGGGAGGAGAAGGGACGGCTCAGCCCTGCGCAGTACAATCTCCAGAAAGTGGGGCTTCAGGATACGCCCCGTCGGCCCGCGCTCGGCGCAGATGAGCTCGAGAACATTCCGCTCAAGGCCGTTGAGGCCCGCCGGCTCCGTCTCGGGATCAAAGAGTCGCCGAAGCGCGTCCCTGATCCTCTCCCACCTTCCGCCCGAGATATGGGTCATCACATTGTTGAGGTGGGGATGATGCCGGAACGAAACCGCCACCGTCTCGGCAAGTTCGTCGAGATCGCATCTCAGGCCAATCCTTGACATATCCAGCTGCAGGCGACGTCCAATCGGGAGCGGCATGGCGCTTGAACCGTATTGCGCCGGAAAGCTGCAGAAGGCGTTCATCGCCATACCCCTTTAACATGTATATATCATACATCTTAAAGGGTGTGATCCATTCGCGCAAGAGGCTGGTAAGCAATCATACACGTCTGAAGACCGGCCGCACCGGATCGCCGGCGTCCGTGGTAAGGCTTGTTACTGCTGGACCGGCGCCCAAGCGCCTGTTCAATGTCCAAGTGCCGCCAGCACAAAATGCCCCCCCTATAGAGCCCGCAGGATCAGGTGCTCCCACGGGATCGTCGGCACCTGGAGCTTGAGCAGCCCATCGAACAAGACGGGCCTCAGCATGTTATCTTGCAGCCAAAGATGGGGATTGAGATAGACGCGCCCGGCTGCCACCAGTAGGCATCGCTTGCGGTGCTACGATTCCCGGTCTGGATCCAGTCTTATGAGTTTCCGGTCGAGAAAGGCCCGACCGAGGCGTTTGATGCCTCGATTGTTTCACCGGTCGCCGCGAACTGAGGCTCTTCACGGCCGGTCCGACAGGCTAGCTCGATAAATGCCGAGAGATAGTCCGGCCGCTCGCCCTGGCGCAGGCCCATATAGATACTCTTGGCCAGCCCATTACCGATGCGCAGGCTGCGAATGCCATGAACGTCCCGGAGAAGCCAGTTAGGTATTGCGCTTATGGCACGACCCGAAGCAACGAGGCGCAGCATCAAATCCGTGGTCTCCACGGTGCGATGGCGGCGTGGCAGCGCGCCCCCGGGGACAAGGAATCGCGTATAGATGTCCAGCCGCTCTCGTGCCACCGGGTAGGTAACGAGGGTTTCTCCAGTCAGGTCGCCGGGCTCGGCCATTTCCTTAGCGGCGAGCGGATGCGATGCCGCCACCGCCAATACCAACTCGTAGTCGAAGACAGGGACAAATTCGAGGCCTGGCCGTTCGATCGGATCGGGGGTTACCAGCACGTCAATCTCATGCCCGATCAGGGCGGCGAGCCCGCCGAACTGAAAGGCTGAGGTCACATCGAGATCGACATCCGGCCAGGCGGCGAGGTAAGGGTCCACGAGGCACATTAGCCAGTCCTGGCAGGGATGGCATTCCATGCCCACCCGGATCGCGCCGCGCCGACCACGGGCATATTCCTCGAGAACAACCGACCCGTGTTCGAGTTGCGGTAGCACCCGGTTCGCGACCCCCAGCAGATAGTCGCCCGCGGGCGTCAGGCGCAGTGAGCGCCCCTCGCGTTTCCACAAGCGGACGCCGTGGCGCTCTTCGAATCGGCGGATTGCGTGGCTGACGGCGGACTGTGACAGGCAAAGCTTTTCTGCGGCCAGCGTGAGGCCGCCGGTGCGGTCGATCTCGCGGAGGATCGCGAGGGGCTGGAGGTCGATCATATCTCATGACTCCCAGTCATATTGTTGCTCAACAATCCCATTTGTCGTCATGCGATGTCCAGGGCTATCACCGGGACGAATTTGTGAACGGAGGACAAAATGGTGAAGGCAGCAAATCTGGGCTTCCCACGCATTGGCACTCGGCGGGAACTCAAGAAAGCTCTTGAAGCTTACTGGAAGGGCGAGGCCGACGCCGCCGCGCTGGAAGCGACAGGCGCCACGCTGCGGGCCGAGTCCTGGGCGGCGCAGCGCGATGCGGGGATCAAGCGCATCCCGTCGAACGACTTCTCGTTCTACGACCAGGTGCTCGACACCACCGCGATGCTCGGCGCCATTCCGGGCCGTTTCGCCGGGCTCGGGGGTTTCGATGCCTATTTCGCGATGGCGCGCGGCACGGACACAGCCCCCGCGATGGAGATGACCAAGTGGTTCGACACGAACTACCACTATATCGTGCCGGAACTGACCGCGGATATGACGTTCCATCTTGCCAACGACCTACCAGTGCAGCGGTTCAATGAAGCCAAGGCACAGGGCATACACACAAGGCCCGTCCTCGTGGGTCCGGTCTCGTGGCTTGCCCTTGGGAAGGTCAAGACGGACGGGCTCGATCCACTGTCGCTTCTGCCCGACGTCCTGGCCGTCTATGCCGAGCTTCTGGGCAAGCTGGCCGAAGCCGGCTCCGATTGGGTGCAGATCGATGAGCCGATCCTTGCGCGGGACCTGTCCGAGGCTGAAGCCCGTGCGGTGCGGACAGCCTATTCGACGCTCGCGGGCAAAGCACCCGAGATCCTGCTTGCCACATATTTTGGCGGGCTAGGCGACAATCTGGATCTTGCGACCGGACTGCCGGTGGATGGGCTGCATGTCGATTTGGTGCGCGCCCCGGACCAGCTAGACGACGTGCTTTCGCAGTTTGGTGACAGACTGCTTTCACTCGGCTTGATTGACGGGCGCAATATCTGGCGTGCGGACCTGACGCGGGCGCTCGGACTTGCGCGGCAGGCGGTGGACGCGTTTGGGCCCGACAGGGTCGAGGTCGCCCCTTCCTGTTCGCTCCTGCATGTGCCGGTGGACGCGACGCTTGAGACCCATCTCGACGACGAGCTGAGGAGCTGGCTCGCTTTCGCTCGGCAGAAGCTGGACGAGGTCGTCGCGTTGGCGCGCGCGGCCCGGAAAGGGCGCGAGGCCGCCCGCGCCGCCTTTGACGCTGCTGATGCCGCGGTCGCTTCCCGCGCCGCTTCAGCCCGCATCCACGACCCGACCGTGAAAGCCCGCGCTGACAGTGTTTCCGATGCGGACATGCGCCGCAGCAGCCCGCACCCGGTGCGGGCCGTGGAGCAGTCGGCACGTCTCGACCTTCCGGCATTGCCGACCACGACTATTGGCTCCTTCCCGCAGACAGCCGAAATCCGCAATGCGCGCGCCGCAAACCGCAAAGGCGAGATGAGCGATGCAGACTACCGCGCCTTCCTTGAAGAGCGCACGATCGAGTGTATTCGCCGCCAGGAAGCGTTGGGCCTTGACGTGCTGGTGCATGGCGAGTTCGAACGCAACGACATGGTCGAGTATTTCGGCGAGCAGCTTTCCGGCTTCGCTTTCACGAAGAACGGCTGGGTGCAGTCCTACGGATCGCGCTGCGTGAAACCACCAATGGTTTATGGCGACGTCTCGCGGCCCAGCCCGATGACCGTGGACTGGGCCCGTTTCGCCGCGGCCCAGACCGATCGGCCGATGAAGGGGATGCTGACGGGCCCTGTCACGATCCTGCAATGGTCCTTCGTGCGCGATGACCAGCCGCGCGCCGAGACGGCCAAGCAGATCGCGCTTGCCATCCGCAACGAGGTGGCAGACCTCGAGGCGGCGGGCCTGCCGATCATCCAGATCGATGAGGCCGCGTTGCGCGAGGGTCTGCCGCTGCGCCGCTCGGACTGGCCCGCCTATCTCGACTGGGCAGTGGCAGCCTTCCGGCTCGCTTCCTCGCCGGTTTCCGATGCGACGCAGATCCACACGCATATGTGCTATTCCGAGTTCAACGACATCCTGCCTGCCATTGCTGCGATGGATGCCGACGTGATCTCGATCGAGACCTCACGATCTGACATGGAGCTACTCGATGCATTCTGCGACTTCGACTATCCCAACCAGATCGGCCCTGGAGTGTGGGACATCCACAGCCCCCGCGTGGCCGACGAAACCGAGATGGTGAGGCTGCTGAAGGCCGCGGCCGAGTGGATTCCTGCCGACCGGATCTGGGTGAACCCCGATTGCGGCCTCAAGACTCGCGGCTGGCCGGAGGTCGAACGCTCCCTTACCCATCTCGTTCGTGCCGCGGCGCAAATGCGCCAGTCTCCGAATGCCATGGCGTCAACCTCGAGCTGAGATTCTAACCAAGGTGATGTGCTCGCGATACCGCCGTCGATGATAGGCGGCGGTATCGCATTGTGACCGGTAGTAGTCTCGAAAGCGCGTCCCGCCCGTTGTCGCCACGGCGCGGCAGACACGACCGAAAGACCTGCAGCACCAACGCCCATTCCGACTCGCTCAACCGTGTCAGCATCGCTCGATCCCCCGATTCGGAAGATCAAGCCTTCACACATCCGCGGCCTCGAAAGTCATAATGACCTCGTCAACGCGCTCCTGAAGGACCAGAAGGTGTGGTCGTCACTCCGCCGCAAGCTGATGCGGGTGGTGTATCGGGATATTCGGGAGGGAGCGGAGGCGCCGGGTTGAGAGCAATCCCAAATCTGTAGCTTCTCCGTGTGCCAAGCCTCCTATGGTGACGGGGTATGGCGGTTCTCCGAGGGATGGTTGACCTCAAGGTCGGCCGAGATCCCTTTGGGGTTATCCTGGGCTGAGACGGTCTGATCAACGGCGGCCATGGATTCATCGCACTCGTCGTCCAGCAGCACCCGTTCGGCGGCACCGTCCAGATCCTCGTACTGGCCGCTGCGCAGCGACCACATGAAGGCGCCGAGCCCGGCAAGACCCATAAGCAGCGCTACCGGTATGGCCCAGGATAGATAGCTCATGTCGCCTGCTCCATGCCAGCGGGCACGCGCCTTGACCCCAACCTCACGGCCGGAGGCGATGACTGCGCCGGGATGCGGTGGGCGTTGGCCACAACCAGTACCGAGGAAAGTGACATTGCAAGCGCCGCGATCAGCGGGGTGACGAAGCCGGCCAGCGCGATTGGCAGAACCAGCAGGTTGTAGATGACGGCAAGCCACAGGTTCTGGCGCACTAGCACGGTGGCGCGCCGGGCGATGGCAAGCGCGCCGGGCACGGCCGTCAGCTCGCGATGCATGAAAACGAGGTCGGCGGCGTTGCGCCCGATATCGGCAGCGCTCGCCGGCGCCATCGAGACATATGCGGCACCCAGCGCAGGCGCGTCGTTGAGCCCGTCGCCCACCATCAGTACCTTGCGGCCCGTGGCCTCGATTTCGGCAAGCCTTGCGACCTTGTCGCCGGGCAGGAGTCCGGCATGCCATGACGAGACACCCAGGCGTCGAGCCACCCCGGCGACAGCCGTCTCGCGGTCGCCGGAAAGAATCTCGACTCCGAGTCCGGCCGCATGCAACTCGCGCAGCGCGGTTTCGGCACCGGGACGCATCTGATCGGCGAGCGCGAAGGCACCGACGGCCCTACCGTCGCGCGACAGCACGACCACGCTTTCCTCGCCTTCGGCGATTTCGGGCCGCCAGGCGCCACCCGCCCAGCCGGATCGCCCGAGACGGTAGTGATGTCCGCCGGCCTGGCCCTCCACGCCCAGGCCCGGATGCTCAGCGAATTCCTCTATAGAAAGCTCCGCCACGGCGGCCGGACCAGTCTCGGCGACTGCGACCGCGGCCGGATGGCGCGAATGCGCGGAGAGGGCGGCTGCCGCCCTGCGGTTGGCCTCGTCGCCGATATCCGAACGGACCACGCACGGCCGGCCGAGCGTCAACGTGCCCGTCTTGTCGAAGGCCACGGTCTCGATCTCCGCCAGGCGCTCCAGGGCGCTGCCATCCTTGAGCGAAATGCCGCGCTCGAACAGCCGCCTTGCCGCCACCACCTGCACCATCGGCACCGCGAGGCCGAGCGCGCAGGGACATGTGATGATGAGGACCGCGATGGCGATGGTGAGCGAACGGTGCCAATCGCCGGTCGCCATCATCCAGCCGAAGAAAGCCAGCGCGGCCACCGCATGGATGACCGGCGAATAGAGCGCGGCGGCGCGGTCGGCGATCCGGCGATAGCGGGCACGACCGCCCTCGGCGGCTTCCATCATTCGCATCATCTCGGCCAGAAAGGAATCTTCTGCGCCCTTGGAAACCTTGAGCGTAATCGAGCCATTCAGGTTCAGCATGCCTGCCTGGACCGCCTCGCCGACCGCGACGGGCGCGGGCGTGGATTCCCCGGTGACGATGGAGGCGTCGAGATCGGCGGCGCCGGCGATCACCATCCCGTCGACGGGCACGCGCTCGCCGGCCGGCACCAGCACGACATCTCCCGGCTCGATCTCGCGCAGGTCGCGAAAGGACCGCGTGCCGTCCGGCGCTATCATGACGGCGCCGCGCGGCATCATGCGCGCCAGTCCGGCCACCGCGCCGCGCGCGCGCTGGCGCATCACGTGGTCGAGCGTGCGGCCGATCAGCAGGAAGAAGAGCAGCATGGTGACAGCGTCGAAATAGGCGTGCGGCTTGTTGAGGATGCTGTCGTGGAGACTGAGCGCGAAGGCGAGCATCACGCCGATCGAGATCGGCACGTCCATGTTGGTGCGGCCCGCGCGAATGGCTGACAAGGCGGAGAGGTAGAATATGCGGCCCGAATAGACGAGCGCGGGAAATGCCAGCAGGGCCGAGATCAGGTGAAAGGCGTGGCGAGTGCCCTCGTCGGCGCCCGACCAGACCGAAACCGAGAGCAGCATGATGTTCATGGCCGCGAAGCCCGCCACGGCGAGCGCGCGGATCAGCCGGCCGAATTCCGGATCGGTACCGGCCTCTTCATAGGAAAAGAGGCTTGCCTCGTAGCCCGCCTCGCGCAGCGCGGGAACCATGGCCGGAACCGGGCCGTCGCCGCGCCAGGTGACGGCCGCGCGGCGGGCAGACAGGTTGAGTCTGGCGGAGACAACGCCTGGCAGCTCCCGCAGCGCGGATTCAACCGCGGCGATGCAGGCCGCGCAATGGGCCCGGGGAACAGAGAGATCGGTCTGCACCAGGCCGTCCTCCAGCCGGCGGCTCACAAGCATGATCTCGTCGGCCGACGGCGAGCCGGGCCCCGCCCCGTCCAGGGCGTCTGCCGAACCTGGCGCGCAGTAACTCATCAGGCATCCCTTGTCTCACCCTGCCGCACGGCCCGATAGGCGTGCCAGGTCGCATGGCCGAGCAAGGGGAAGACCAGGATCATTCCGAGGAGGACGGTGACGACAGCGAGGGCGAACAGCACCATCACGACCGCGCCCCAGGCGATCATGACGCCGAGATTGCGCCAGACCATCGCCATGCTCATTCCCATCGCCGTCAAGGCGTCGACATTCTCGTCGAGGAGCATGGGTATGGCAAAGACGCTGATTGAGAAGGCGAAGGCGGCGAACAGCCCGCCCACGACCGTGCCGACGAGAAGCATCGCCCAGCCGGTCGGCGTGGCGACAAGCATGGGCAATAACTCGTTCAATCCCGGAAAGGGGTGGAGCCCGAAGAACAACGCGTAGAGGAGGACGGCGGCGCGCAGCCAGAAGACGATGAGAAGCGCCAGAATGACGCCGATGAACAGGATCTGGCCACCGGAAGGCGGGCGCACGAGCACCATATCGGCCAGCCGCACACTCTCGCCCGCCTGCAGCCGGCGGCTCTTCTCGTAGAGGCCGATGGCGATCAGGGGGCCGACGATCATGAAGCCCGACAGGGCGGGAAACAGGATGTGGTCCCACCCGGCCCAGAACATCACCGCGACCACAAGCAGCGAGACGACGAACACGCCGGCGCCGTAGACTAGACTCGGGCCCGGCTGCGTGACCAGATCGCGCCAGCCGGCGGCGAGCCACGCTGTGGCCAGGGATGCGGGAAGTGGGGCCGGGCGGTCGGGGCCAATGGCCGATCCGGTCTCGTTGGCACTCATGGGATTCTCCCTGTCAGCACGAGGAGCGGGCCGCGCGGAAGCGATCCGTCGCGCCACCCTCGCCCGCGACCTTGATGTGCTCCACACACTCGGCGCGCGCGTCGAAGGCGACGTAGAGCAGATGCACATTGGCTCCGATGAAGAACAGGAGCGCCGCGCCCACGCCGAGCGCAATAAGGAACCGGCGGCCGCCGGAGGTCGGCGGGAACGCGCTATTCATGGCCTGCCACCTCCTGGTCGCGCGAGGCAAGATCGACGACATAGAGCGCCAGGATTCGGCGTTCCAGCTCGCCTAGCCGACCATCCCAATGCGGCATGTGCGCCTGCCTTCCATCGGCGATGCTCGTGAACAGCGTGACGCGGTCGCCGCCATGGACCCAGTGGCCGTCGAGCAAATCGGGAGCGCCAAGCTCGGGCGTGCCCCTGGCATCGTCGCCGTGGCAGGAGGCACAGTTCTGGGCAAAGAGTTCCTGGCCCTTCTCCACGCCTTGCTCGTCGAGTTCGGAGACAATCTCGATGCCCTGGGCCTTTGATCGAATAAATGAGACGATGGCCGAGACTTCGCCGGTATTGAGGATTCGGTCGCGCCGGAAGGCCGGCATCTGGGCGAAGCGCGTCTCGGGATGGGTCGAATTGATGCCGACCCGCAACGTCTCCAGGAGTGTGTCGGGATCGCCGCCCCACAGCCAGGATCCTGAGGTCAGGTCTGGATAGCCCGGGCTGCCGGTCGCTTCCATGCCGTGGCAGGCGGCGCAATTGTCACCGAACAGCGTACGGCCGCTCTCGCGCACAATGGCCATCAATTGGGGATCGTCACGCACCTCGGTCAGTTCGAGCGTGCGCAGCTTTTCAGCCCAGACCTCCCGTTCCATCGCCGCCCTTTCCACCGCCCGCTCAACGCTGTCGCGCTGGTCGATGCCGAGCAGGCCGCGCGTATAGGTCGTGCCCAGAGGCCAGGCTGGCATCAATATCCAGTAGACCACCGAAAACAGGGTCAGCGCCACCAGTGAATAGATGACAATGCGCGGAACCTTGGTGTCTAGTTCGCGAATGCCGTTCCACTCGTGACCGGTCGTGTTGCGGCCCGTGATGGGGTCCTTCTCGCCTATTGCCACGGCTTGTCATCCTTATCGAGAATGCTCTTCTTGGCCCGGTCGAAGCGCTTTCGGTTGGAAGGCCACAGCGCATAGACGACAACAACCGCGAAGAAGGCGATCAGATAGAAAAGGCCCCAGCTCTTGGCGAAGGCCACGAGCGTCTCGTGATCGAAGCCCATCACTCCTCCTCCCCGTCGCGGCCATTGGTGCGATAGGCGGCATCGGTCAGGCGGCCCAGCACCTGCAGGTAGGCGACGAGCGCGTCCATCTCGGTCAGGCTGGGGCGGTGGCCGTCGAAGGCGCGGATATTGGTGTCCGTGCCGTAGCGTTCGGCCACACCATCGGCCATCGGGCTATCGGGGAAGGCCTGGCCGAAGGCGTCGCGGCTCGCATTGGCGATCATTTCATCGGTGTAGGGCACCCCGACCGCGCGCATGGCACGCAGATGGCCCGGCTTGTCGTCGATACGCAGCTCGTTGCGGGCAAGCCAGGGATAGGCCGGCATGTTGGATTCGGGCACCACTGAACGCGGATCGATCAGGTGCTGGACGTGCCATTCGTCGGAATACTTGCCGCCGACACGTGCCAGGTCCGGCCCGGTCCGCTTGGAGCCCCACAGCATGGGATGATCGTACTGGGATTCGACGGCCAGCGAATAGGGTCCATACCGCTCCACCTCGTCGCGCAGAGTGCGGATCATCTGGCTGTGACAGGCATAGCAGCCCTCGCGGATGTAGATGTTGCGACCGGCCAGCTCGAGCGGTGTGTAGACGCGCATGTCCTCGACCTGTTCGACGGTGTCGTCGATGGTGAAGAGCGGCGCGATCTCGACGATACCGCCGATCGAGGCCACGCCAATGATCGCCAATACGAAGCCGATCGCCGAACGTTCGAGTTTCTTGTGGACTTCGGGCATCTGTTATTCTCCCGGAACCAGCGGCCTGTCGCTGGCGGTGTCTGGGGAGGTCTCGCGGACGGGCGCGGGCTCGGCGCGGATCGTCATGTAGACGTTCCAGGCACCCACCACCGCGCCGACAAGAAAGAACAGGCCGCCGACCGTGCGCGCGATGTAGTAGGGGTACATGGCGACCAGAGATTCGATGAAGGAGTAGGTCAGCGTGCCGCTCTCATTGTAGGTGCGCCACATCAGGCCCTGGACGATGCCGGAATTCCACATCGCGAAGACGTAGATCAGCGTCCCGATGACGGCCAACCAGAAATGGACCTCGACGGCCTTCTGGGAATACATGCGCTCGCGCTTCCACATGGCCGGCACCAGCGTGTAGATCGCGCCGAAGGTTATCATCGCCACCCAGCCCATCGCGCCGGCATGGACGTGGCCGATGGTCCAGTCTGTGTAGTGCGAGAGCGAGTTGACGACGCGGATCGCCAGGAACGAACCCTCGAAGGTGGCGATTCCGTAGAAGACGGCTGCCACCATCATGAAGCGGAGCGCCGCATCGTCTCGGACCTTGTGCCAGGCGCCGTTGAGCGTCAAGAGCGCGTTGGCGGCCGCGGCCCAGGACGGCACCAGTAGTATGACGGAAAACGTCATGCCCAGCGTCTGCACCCAATGGGGCAACGCAGTGTAGTGCAGGTGGTGCGAACCGGCCCACATATAGATGAAGGTGATGCCCCAGAAGCTGATGATGGAAAGCCTGTAGGACCAGATCGGCCGGTCGGCGCGCTTGGGCAGGTAGTAGTAAAGCATGCCCAGGAAGCCGGCGGTCAGGAAGAAGGCGACCGCGTTGTGGCCGTACCACCATTGCGTCATGGCATCCTGGACGCCGGAGAAGATTGTGTAGGATTTAGCGCTGCCGAAGGAGACCGGAACGGCCAGATTGTTGACGATGTGCAGCATCGCCACGACCAGGATGAAGGCCA
>SKQW01000371.1 GCA_007118805.1 Rhodobiaceae bacterium
AGGCAACGCCCAGGCGAAAGGCATCGGCCAGCTCGCGCCCGGCGGCGATCGCCCAGACCATCCCCCCGAGAAAGCTGTCGCCCGCCCCGACCGCGCTGGCCGGCGTGATGGCGAGGCCCGGCGCGCGCCATATCCCGTCTTTGCTCGCCAGCAACGCGCCGCGATGGCCCAGGCTGAGCGCCACCACCTCGGCCTTTCCGGACGTCACCAGGCTTTGCGCCGCCTCGGCATAGGCGCGTTCGGTGTCCAGTTTCCGCCCGACCAGCTCACCGAGCTCGCGCAGGTTGGGCTTGACCAGATGGACCCCGGCTTCGAGCGCGGCGGCGAGTGGCGCGCCCGAGGTATCAAGCATGAACGAGGCACCGAGCGCGCGCGCGGTTTCGGACAGATCGCCATAGAAGCTGTCGGGCACGCCGGGCGGCAGGCTGCCGCTTGCGACCACGTAACGCGGCTTGGGCTCGATCTCGGCAACGCGTGCCAGTAAGGCGCGCCATTCCGCCTCGCTCACCTCCGGTCCCGGCAGGACGAAACGGTATTCCTGGCTTTTCGTCGTGTCGCACACCGTGAAGCTCTCGCGCGTGTCGGCGGCGATCGTCATGCAGATGCTTTCCACCTCCTCGGCGGCGACGAGCCGGCGCAGCAGCTCGCCGAGCGGCCCGCCGGTCGGAAACAGGGCGCGGCACGCCCCGCCAAAGCGCGTCACCACCCGGGCGACGTTGATGCCGCCCCCGCCGGGATCGCGCGTGACACCCTGGCAGCGAATCTTGTGGGTATGGACGACCGCATCGGCGGAGGTCGCCACGTCGATCGCCGGATTGACCGTCACCGTGAGAATGTCGCTCATGATATGTCATGCCTTCGGTGGTGCACGGTAAGCGGCCGCAGCCACTCAGGACAACGCTCTGCATCGGCCCGGGTTCGGGCGCAAGAGGCAATGTGGCGGGGCCCGGCGCGTCGGGGGGCGAAGCGGTCTTCGGGCAGGCCCCCGGTGGAAATTCATGCCGAAAAACCTAAAACTTGGGCGCAAGGGCGGGCACCCCGGCTTGCTCTGATCCGGGCCGTGGGCTAAGGCTAGCCGCGCCAGTTTCAGGGGCAGGGGACCGTTCCTGCCCGAACCTGACCCGGATGGAGGACGATGCCGGAACTGCTGCAGGATTACCTGCCGATCGCCATCTTCATCGGCGTGGCCGCCGTGATTGCCCTGGTGCTCATGGCCGCCCCGTTCGCGGTGGCCTTTCGCAACCCGGATCCGGAGAAGATGTCGGCCTATGAGTGCGGCTTCAATGCCTTCGACGATGCGCGGATGAAGTTCGATGTGCGCTTCTATCTCGTCGCCATCCTGTTCATCATTTTCGACCTCGAAGTGGCCTTCCTGTTCCCCTGGGCTGTGGCCTTCGGCGATCTGGGATGGTTCGGGTTCTGGTCGATGATGGTGTTTCTCGGCGTGCTCACGGTCGGCTTCATCTACGAATGGCGCAAGGGAGCGCTGGAATGGGATTGATTCGCGAGAAGGACGCGCCGCTCGCCGCACCGGCCTCGACCGGCTATGCCGAGCCGGACTCCGAGCTGCCCAGCCGCGCCGAGGACGCGTTCTTTGCCGACGTTAATTCCGAGCTGGCCGACAAGGGGTTCCTGGTCACCGCGTCGGATGACCTGGTGCGCTGGGCGCGTACCGGCTCGCTGATGTGGATGACCTTCGGCCTGGCCTGCTGCGCCGTCGAGATGATGCAGGTCTCGATGCCGCGCTACGACGTCGAGCGGTTCGGCTTCGCGCCGCGGGCAAGCCCGCGCCAGTCCGACGTGATGATCGTCGCCGGCACGCTGTGCAACAAGATGGCGCCGGCCTTGCGCAAGGTCTACGATCAGATGCCGGAGCCGCGCTACGTTATCTCCATGGGCTCCTGCGCCAATGGCGGCGGCTACTATCACTATTCCTATTCCGTGGTGCGCGGCTGCGACCGGGTGGTGCCGGTCGATATCTACGTGCCGGGGTGCCCCCCGTCGGCCGAGGCGCTGCTCTATGGGGTGCTTCTGCTGCAGAAGAAGATCCGCCGCACCGGCACGATCGAGCGCTGAGCGGGATCAGAAGAGAACGCCGGGATGGACGAGACCCTGACCGAACTTGGCGAATATGCCGCCCAGGTGATCGGCGCCGACCGCCTGGACTGGCAGGTGGCGCGTGGCGAGCTCACGCTGACGGCCTCGCTCGGTGCCCTGATCGACACCATGCGCTTTCTGCATGACGATGCGCGCTGCCAGTTCATCTGCCTGATCGACATTTGCGGGGTCGACTGGCCGGGCCGCGAGAAGCGGTTCGACGTGGTCTATCACCTGCTCAGCCCCAAGCAGAATTTGCGGGTGCGGGTGAAGGTCGCCTGCGACGAGGACGAGGCGGTGCCGAGCCTGACCGAGATCTGGGCCGCCGCCGACTGGTTCGAGCGCGAGGCATACGATCTCTACGGCATCCTGTTCAGCGACCATCCCGATCTCCGGCGCATCCTGACGGACTATGGTTTCGAGGGCCATCCGCTGCGCAAGGATTTCCCGCTCACCGGCTTCGTCGAGGTGCGCTACGACGACGAATTGAAGCGGGTGGTCAACGAGCCGGTGCGGCTGACCCAGGAGTTCCGGTCCTTCGACTTCCTCTCGCCCTGGGAGGGGACCGATTACGTGCTGCCGGGCGACGAGAAAGCGACAAGCGAGCAGTCCTGACCATGTCTGAGGTGGACCTCCGTACCTTTTCGCTCAATTTTGGGCCGCAGCATCCTGCAGCCCACGGAGTTCTGCGCCTCGTGCTCGAGCTTGACGGCGAGGTGGTCGACCGGGTCGATCCCCATATCGGACTGCTCCATCGCGGCACCGAGAAGCTGATCGAGCACAAGACCTATCTTCAGGCCGTGCCCTATTTCGACCGGCTCGACTACGTCGCGCCGATGAATCAGGAGCACGCCTTCGCCCTGGCCACCGAGCGCCTGCTCGGCATCGAGGTGCCGCGGCGCGGCCAGCTCATCCGGGTCCTTTATTCGGAGATCGGGCGCCTTCTCTCGCATCTGCTCAACGTGACTACGCAGGCCATGGATGTCGGCGCGCTGACCCCGCCGCTGTGGGGCTTCGAGGAGCGCGAG
>SKQW01000016.1 GCA_007118805.1 Rhodobiaceae bacterium
CAGAACCAGCGGATAGCCTGGGCCCTTCGACTGCCACACCCAAACCCCGCCAAGATCCGTCCCAAACGTGCGCTTCGTATAACCCATCACAACGGCTCCCGGCCAATCCAATACCGGGGGCATCTCGATAGAGACGCCCGATCCGGGCAACAGGACTACCGGAGACGTGCTGATTATTCGTGTGCCGATTGAGACAGATTCGAATGGTGCGCTTTACCGAATGACAACGAATCGCGATATGGGTAGAGCTTGCTGATATTTGCAACCGACGGGTTGTTCTCCATCGTTCCCGTGTAGTGATTGCCGCGCATGAAAGACCCCCGCAATGACGGCTACATTCTTGGTCACACGGATCAGGAGCTGCGACGCCTGCGCAGGCAGGCTGCGGTCTATGCCGAGTTCACAGAGGAGACGCTACGCCGGGCCGGGCTCGAGCCGGGAATGTCGGTGCTGGATGTGGGCTGTGGCGCCGGCGATGTGTCGCTGGCGGCGGCCCGCATCGTGGGACCGTCCGGTGCGGTGCGCGGGATCGACCGGTCCGGTGATGCGCTGGCGCTGGCGATCGGGCGGGCGGCGGAGCTCGGTCTGACCCAGGTTCGGTTCGAGCAGGGAGACCTCGGCGACCCGGACGATCGCATCTATGATGCAGTGATCGGCCGCTTCATCCTGCTACACTGCACCGATCCGGCCGCCGCGCTCGGGACGGTCGTCTCGCGCGTCCGCCCGGGGGGGCACGTCGCCTTTGTCGAGCTGGACCTTTCGGCGGCCGATGTGGTTCCGCCCATGCCTCTGTTCGCCGAGGCCCTGGGCTGGATCCGCGAGGTCTATGTACGCAAGGGCTTTCACATGGACATGGGATCGAAGCTGTATGCGGCGTTCCGCGCGTGCGGTCTCGAACCGGAGCTGATGGCGAACGTGCGCGTGGAAGCGGGGGCCGACGCCTATGCCTATGAGTATACCGCCGAGACCGTGCGCAGCCTGCTGCCCTTGATCGAGGCGCTCGGCGTCGCCACGCGAGACACGGTGGGGGTCGATACCCTTGCCGAACGGATTCGCACTGCCGCCCTCGATGGCGCCCATTGCTTCTTCTATCCGCGTCTGGTCGGCGCCGTCGCGCGCAAGCTGGGCTGAGGCGCGGAACTCGCAAATGCGCGGCGGGGCGCACGCCTCTCGCGTCCCGCCACAGTTCAGCGGCGTCTCAAGGATAGAGGCGCTCGGTGGGCATAAGGTTCCGTGACGGCACGATATCGGCGGCGAAGACCCGTATGGTCGGCTCGCCCATAGCCGTGGAACCCCAGAAAAGGCCCCCGCCATAGCCCGGTACCGGCAGGGAGGGGTCGTTCTTGAAAACGCCCTCTGCCACGGCGGATGAGCCGAGCAGGATGGCGAAGACGGCACTCGTTACAAGCAATCTGGACATTGACGGCTCCATGCAGTTTGCATCTGGCGCCCTCCGCCCAGGCCGTCATATACGCCTCGTCCATGCAAATTGCATCCGCCAGGTGCCGAATACTTGTATCGAGGGTCATGGGCGATGTAGTTCGGGCCCGAATCGGCCCGAATACAAGCTTTTCCCGACAGTAAATTTTTCGTGTTTGCGCGTGGTGCCGAGGCTGTCCCCGGGGTGCCCAGGACAGGAAAGGCTGGAGCGGACTTCCCAGGCGACACTCACGCATTGGCCATGATGGTGCGGCTCTGCTCGCGCATGAACTGGGGAACGTAATAGGGGCCGAGACCGCCCTTGGAGGACACGCCCGACCCTTTCCAGCCACAGAAGGGCTGCATTCCCGGCCAGGCGCCCGTGGTCGCCCCGCTGCGGCGGTTGGCATAGAGGATGCCGGCCTCGGCGCGATCAAGGAAACGCTGCAGATCCGCCTCGTCGCGGCCGTAGAACCCGGCGGTCAGGCCGTAGCGGATATCGTTGCCGCGCCCCAGCGCCTCATCGAGGCTATCGAAACCCTGCACGCTGATGAAGGGCAGGAACAGCTCCTCCCGGTTGAGGTGATGGTCCGCCGGCAGACCGGATACGATGGTGGGCGCGACATAGGCGCCGTGATCGAAGATATCTCCCGTCAGAGCCTCGCCGCCCAACACCACCGTGCCCGCTTGCGCGGCGTCGCCGGCGGCGGATTCAAAGCGGCGCCGGGCGGCCTCGTTGATGACCGGGCCCATGAACACGTCGCGGCCCTCGGGGTTGCCGATCCGCAAGGCGGCGGATTTCTCAGCGAGCAGCGCCAGGAACTCGTCATGCACCGCCCGGTCCACATAGGCGACGGAACAGGCGCTGCATTTCTGGCCCTGAAGCCCGAAGGCTGAGCGAGCAACGCCCTCGGCGGCGACATCGAGATCGGCGGAGCGGCTGACATAGGTCGGATTCTTGCCGCCCATCTCGACGATCACCGGCTTGGCGTAAGGGCCGGCGGCAATCTTGCGGAAGATACCCATGCCGACCTCGTGGCTGCCGGTGAAGGCGATCCCGTCAACCGCCGGATGGTCGACCAGGGCCGGGCCGGCCGCTTCGCCGCAGACCAGGTTCACCACGCCGTCGGGCAGGCCCGCATCGCGCAGGGTCTGGACCAGAAGCGCGCCGGACAGGGCCGCTTCCGGGCTTGGCTTGTAGACCACCGTATTGCCGGCGACCAGCGCCGCGCCCATCATGTTGCTGGACAGCGCCAGGGGGAAGTTGAACGGGCTGATGACGGCGAAGACGCCGACCGGACGCAACAGGTCCTCGGTGCTCTCCTCCTCGAAGGCCCGGGCGAGCGACCGACGGTAACCCTCATTGCGCTCCATCTCGTCGCAATAATAGGCGATGAGGTCGGCCGCCTCCTCGGCCTCGCCCATTGCCTCCATGCGGGATTTGCCGACTTCGAGCAGGCAGGCCACGCCCAGATCGACCTTGCGGGCCAGCAGCAGCTCCACCGCGCGGCGCAGGATGCGCACCCGCTCGCGCCAGTCGGTCGCGGCCCACTCCGGCGCCGCGCGCCTGGCCGCCGCGACCGCCTGATCGACGGAGGCCGGCGAGGCGGCGACGAACCGGCCGAGCTTCACTCTGCGATCTATGGGCGAGGCGAGCTCATAGCGCTCGCCGTCCTCGCTGGGCGCGCCGCCGACGAC
>SKQW01000401.1 GCA_007118805.1 Rhodobiaceae bacterium
CGATGCGGGGCGCGAAGATCGCCATGATCTTCCAGGACCCGTTCATGTCCCTCGATCCCACCAAGACGGTCGGCCAGCAGATCGGCGAGATGTTCCGCATCCACCGCCGCGCCTCGCGCGGCGAGGCCCGCCGCAAGGCGATCGAGCTCATGGAGCGGGTGCGGATTCCTTCGGCGGCCTCCCGGGTCGACGACTATCCCCACCAGTTCTCGGGCGGCATGAGCCAGCGGGTGATGATCGCCGCGGCCATCGCCCTCGATCCTGAAGTGCTGATCGCCGACGAGCCCACCACCGCCCTCGACGTCACCGTTCAGGCCCAGATCATGGAGCTTCTGAGCGAGTTGCAGCGCGAACTCGGCATGGCCATGGTGCTGATCACTCATGACGTGGGGCTGGCTGCCGAGCACGCCGAGCGCGCCGCGGTGATGTATGGTGGCCTCATCGTCCAGACCGGCCCGATGCGGGCGCTCCAGCGCGATCCGCGTCACCCGTACACGATCGGCCTTTTGCACTCGATTCCGGACATCGACCGGCGCGTCGGCCGGCTGCAGCCGATTCCCGGGACCCCGCCAGTGCTGTCGGCGGCGCCAACGGCTTGCAGCTTCCGGCCGCGTTGCGCTTGGGCTCGGACCCGGTGCGGTGACGAGTTGCCCCCCTTGAGGGAGGTGGCGCCGGGGCGCTTCGCCGCCTGCCATTTCGCCGAGGAGGTGCACGGTGAGTGAGCGGCGGACCGGCGCTCCCCTCCTGCGGGTCGAGGGGCTGGTCAAGCACTTCCACGTCGAGGCGGGCGGGCTGATCCGCCGGCGTTACAAGGCGATCCGCGCCGTCGACGGCGTAGACCTCGAACTGTGGCCGGGCGAGACGCTCGGGATCGTCGGCGAGTCGGGCTGCGGCAAGTCGACGCTCGCACGAACGCTCCTGCGCCTTGAAGAGCCAACCGCCGGGCACGCTTGGTTCCGCGGCGAGGACATCCTCTCCATGTCGCCGCGCGCCTTCCGGCGCATGCGCCGTGAAATGCAAATCATCTTCCAGAATCCCTATGCCTCGCTCGATCCGCGCATGCGCGTTGGCGACCTGATTGGCGAGCCCTTCGAGATCTTTCCCGACATCGTTCCGTCGCAGAAGCGCCGCAGCCGGGTCGCCGAGCTTCTCGAGCGGGTCGGCCTAAACGCCGACGACGCCCGGCGCTATCCGCACGAGTTCTCGGGTGGCCAGCGTCAACGCATCGGCATCGCCCGGGCGCTCGCGGTCAAGCCGGCATTGATCGTCTGCGATGAGCCGGTATCGGCTCTGGACGTCTCAGTGCAGGCCCAGGTCATCAATTTGCTCGAAGACATCCAGGCGGAGACCGGCGTCGCCTATATCTTCATTGCCCACGACCTGTCAGTGGTACGCCACATCTCTGACCGGGTCGCGGTCATGTATCTTGGCCGCATCGTCGAGGAAGGCAGCGAGGCGGCCGTCTACGGGCGGACCACCCACCCCTATACGCAGGCGCTGCTGTCGGCGGTGCCGACAGCCGAGGGCGGACGCGAACGCATCGTGCTCGAAGGCGACATACCCGATCCGGCCGATCCGCCTTCGGGCTGCGCGTTTCGCACGCGATGCTGGAAGGCGACCGAGAAATGCGCCGCCAAGGAGCCGCCTTTGCAGCCACGTGCCTCGGCCGGCCATCGCAGCGCCTGTCATTATCCAGAGACAGATCTTGCTGGGCCTAACCTGCAGACCGCGCGCAGCGAATGCTGATCGCGCGAAGCGATGGAAGCGCAGCACGCAGTCGCGCACCGCCTGCAAACCAACGCCAGCCGCCGACGCGCCTGACCTGCCTGCTTCGTTGACTTGGCCAGCTCCCGCAAAGCTGGCCTGTCATAATCCTCGCGAAGCGCGATCGCGGCCCTCATGGCGAATCTCCTCTGCTCCCACACACAGGGGCCAGAGATCGCCAGACTTGGGAACCCCTGGAGAGTAGCCCTCACCGCAGGTATCGGCGATGAATCGAATGGCCAGGGAGCTCAGCTCAGCAAGATGCGTCAGGGCCTGGCTGGCTCGAACCGGGCGGCAAGTCGCTCTATCGCGCCCTTGAAGCTGCTTCCGGTTTCAATTGGGCCGTTCGGACCAGAGCTGCGCCCCACCCGCCGCTTCACGCCCGCGGCGGCGGGCGTCCGGTGCCGGCCCTTCAGCGGGTAGGACCATGGGCGGAGAGGGCGGGCCATGTTCCGTCCCTCACTCGACGCGCCGGCGGCGGCTTTCTATAGTGCGCGCGATTCAAGCGCCGGCGCGCGGCGCGTTCTGGCAATTCGATGACAAGGGGGTAATGCCGTGGCCGATGGGAACAGGGTTGCACTGGTGACGGGCGGAGGCACCGGCGTCGGGCGGGCCGCCGTGCTCGCGCTGCTCAAGGGCGGCTGGTCGGTGGCGCTGGCCGGCCGGCGCAAGGAACCGCTGGAGGCAGTCGCCAAGGAGGGCGACCCCGATGGCGCGCGCAGCCTGTGCGTGCCCGCCGACATCGGCGAGCCGACCGGCGTGAAGGCGCTGTTTGGCGCGGTGACCGAGCGCTTCGGCCGGCTCGACCTATTGTTCAACAATGCCGGCATGGGCGCCCCGCCGGTGCCGCTCGAGGACATCACCTATGAGCAATGGTCCGCGGTGGTCGCGGTCAATCTGACCGGCATGTTCCTGTGTACCCAGGAAGCCTTCCGCATCATGAAGGACCAGACGCCGCGCGGCGGGCGGATCATCAATAATGGTTCGATCTCGGCCCATGCGCCACGCCCCCTGTCGGCGCCCTATACCGCCACCAAGCACGGCGTGACCGGTCTGACCCGGTCGGCCGCGCTCGACGGGCGCGCCTATGACATCGCCTGCGGCCAGATCGATATCGGCAATGCCGATACCGAGATGGCGGCCAAGATCAAGGAAGGCGTGGCCCAGGCCGATGGCCGGACGGCTCCCGAGCCGGTGATGGATGCCGAGCATGTCGGCAACGCCATCCGCCACATGGCCGAGCTGCCGCTCGACACCAACATCCTGTTCATGACCATCAAGGCCACCAAGATGCCCTTCGAGGGGCGCGGCTGACGCGCCGTGCCGATTGGACGAAATGGTGGACAAACTGGGACGAATTTTTCGCGGGGTTAGTCCACCGGTTCGGTTCCGTTCAGCCGGGCCACGATGTCGGACAGCATGGGCACATAGTCTTCGCCATGGCCAAGTGCCTCGGCGGTGGCGTAGGCGTTCTTGATCGCCGCGCCGAGATGATTGGCGATGCCGGCATCATTGGCCATGGCGGCCATGTATTTCATGTCCTTGTGGGCGTTGCTCAGCGTGAATTTGTGGGCGTCGCGGTCGCGCTGAAGCACGTATTGCATGTAGGTCTGATAGAAGCCGCAATCCATCCGCGAGCCGCGGATGACGCTGTCAAAGACGTCCGGGCCGATGCCCACCTTGGCGGCCGTCGTCAGCGCCTCCGAATAGAGCGCGGCGTAGCCCATCGCCAGGAAATTGTTGAGCAGCTTCATCTTGTGGCCGGTCCCCACGGGGCCGAGATGGACCGCCTTGGCGGCCCAGGCGCCGATCGCCGGTTCGATCGCGGCATAGGTCTCGTCCGACGCGCCCACCATGGCCGACAATTCGCCGGCCTCGGCCTGCGTCGGGGTGCCGCCGAGCGGGGCATCGGCCATGGCCACGCCATGCTGCTCTAGATCGGCGGCGAGCGACAGGGTGGAGTTGGGGTCGGCGGTGGAACAGTCGACCACGATGAGCCCGGCATGGGCACCCTCGATGAGGCCGTTTGGCCCGCGGATCACCGCCTCGATCTGGGGGCTGGCGGTGATGCACAGAAAGACGATGTCGCTGGCCTCGGCGACCTCCTTCGGCGACTTGGCCTCCTTTGCGCCGCGCGCCAGGAGGTCCTCGACCGGGGCGCGGTTGCGGTGGGCCATCACGGTCAGCGGCCAGCCCTTGTCGACAAGGTTCTTGGCCATGCCGTGGCCCATCAGACCCACGCCGATAAATCCGATTCGCTTGTCGGTCATTGGATAACCCCCTGTGCCGGCTGGTTGGTGAAAGGGCGCGGCCGTTGCTTCATCCCCGGCCGGCGCCAAAAAGTGAGGCGGTCAGCACAATGACGCCGGTAGGCGCCCGCATCAAGCCGGTATGGCAGCAATGCATGGGCTGGTCCTTGCGGGTTTTCCCTTGTCTCCGAGCGGGGCGGGCGGCTACCAGTGTGGCGAACAACGCGGCCCCCGAGGCTGCGGTCACCGGGTGGAGGGACCAATAGAATGGGCAACAGATACGATTTCGAGGGCCGCGTGGCGGTGGTGACGGGCGGTGCGCAGGGCATCGGGCGGGCGACAGTGGACCGCCTCGTCGAAGGCGGCGCGCAGGTCGCGATCTGGGACATGGACCGGGCGCTCGCTGAAGCTGCCGCAAGCGAGATCGGCGACAAGGCAAGGGCGATCGCCGTCGACGTGACCGACCTTGCCGCAATCGAGCGCGCGCGCGAGGAGACGGTCGAGGCGCTCGGGCGCGTCGATATCCTGGTCAACAATGCCGGAGTGGCCGGCCAAAACACCACCGTGGTCGACTATCCGCCCGAGGAATGGCTGCGGGTGATGAACATCAATCTCAACGCGCCGTTTTATTGCTGCCGCGCCATAGCGCCCTTGATGGTTGCCCAGGGCTGGGGCCGGATCGTCAATGTGGCCTCGATCGCGGGCAAGGATGGCAACCCCAACGCGTCAGCCTATTCGGCCTCCAAGGCAGGCGTGATCGCGCTGACCAAATCGCTCGGCAAGGAGCTCGCCGGGCACGACATCTCGGTCAACTGCGTGACCCCGGCGGCGGCCAAGACCCGCATCTTCGACCAGATGACCCAGGAGCATATCGACTACATGCTGTCCAAGATCCCGCGCGCGCGCTTCGTGACGGTAGAAGAGGTGGCCTCGGTCATTGCCTTCGCCGCCTCGCCGGAATGCTCCTTCACCACCGGGGCGGTGTTCGACGTCTCCGGCGGCCGCGCGACCTATTGAAGGGCGTCCGGAAGTCAGCAGATCGCGGATCCGGCGGTGCGGCCCAGGACGGGCTTAGGGCCGATCGCGCGCCGCCTCGTTGATGGTGTCATGTCGGCGCCGGATCGGCTCCGGCCAGCGGCTCTTGATGTAGGAAAGCACCGCGACGATCTCGTCATCCGACAGAACGCCGTCGAATGCGGGCATGTTCGAGGGATAGTCCGCGCCGGCGAACGGCTCCATGCCGTATTTCGTCATTTCGAAGAGCATGCGGTCGGGATGGTGCCAGGTGTGTCCGGTCTCATCGTGAGGCGGCGCGGGCAGATATCCGTCGGCGTCGCGCGGCCGCCAGTCGCCCTCCCCTTCGAGGTCCTCGCCATGGCAGCTCGCACAGGCGGCCTCGTAGACCTCGCCACCTTGCGCGACGACATCCGCGTCAGCGGGACGGAGCAACTCGTGCTCGGTAGCCGGGTCCGGCCAAAGGGCCAGAATCGCCAGCCAGAGGAGGCCACCGACGATAAGCGCAAGGGAGGCGGGGAGCAGCGATCGGGTCCGCATAGACCCTGGATAGCAGTCCAAGCCTGTTTGGCAACCGTCGATCGGGCGCCGTCATTCCGTCGTGACCGCAATCGTCTGCTCAGGTTCGTCGGTCGCGGCCACGGCCCACACGCCGGCCGCGGCGCCGTAAAGCGCGACCAGCACCGTGGCGACGATTATCCCAAACCTGGCCGAGGATCGTTCGACATCGCTCATTGCAGTCTCGCAATCATTCCGTTGGCCTCAATCCGAATTTCTCGCACTCGCGACGGTCGGCATTGCTTGGCGGCGTGCGAGATGCGCGTCAAGCGGTGGGATCAACCGTCGAACACCGATACGGTTCCACTGAACACGCAGCAAGCCCGCTCGGTAATTCGCGGCGCGTCGACCGGTCACGGCCGCGTCTGCGGGCCGGCCGCCTGAGGTGATATTCCGAGAAGCTTAACGAAGGGCTGCGTTGATCGCCGCCAGGGCGTCGGCGCCGGGGCACAGTTCGGCTTCGTCGAGGCTGCTGAGCGGTGCCTCGACCGTCTCCATGCGCGCGTGCAGGTCCTCGGCGGCGGCCTTGACGTGGATAAGGCCGGTGACGACCTCGCCCGCGGTCTGGTGGGACTGGAGATAGGCGAGCGCGGCAACGGGATCGGTAGCATCGTAATCGGCGCCCAGCTTCTTCAGCCGCAGGACCGAGCCGTCATGCTGGACGATCTCCTGGACCGTGCCCTCCTCGTAATCGGCGGTGATCTCGTCGCGCCCGGTGAACACGTCGAGGAAGTTCACCGCCTCGTTGTGCTCGCGCACGAAATCGAAGCTCTTGGTCGATCCGGCATGGTTGTTGAACGCAACGCAGGGGCTGATGCAATCGATGAAGGCCGCGCCGCGATGGCGCATGGCGGCCTTGATCAACGGCACGAGCTGGGCCTTGTCGCCCGAGAAGCTGCGGGCGACGAAGGTCGCTCCCATGAGCAGCGCAAGGCTCGGTAGATCGACCGCCGCGTCGGGGTTGGCGCCACCTCGCCGGTCCTTGGCGCCCTGATCGGCGGTGGCCGAAAACTGACCCTTGGTCAGCCCGTATACCCCGTTATTCTCCACGATATAGACCATGTCGACGCCGCGGCGCAGGCAGTGGGCGAACTGGCCGAGGCCGATGGAGGCCGAATCCCCGTCGCCCGAGACGCCGAGATAGACAAGATCGCGATTGGCGAGATTGGCCCCGGTCAGCACCGAGGGCATGCGCCCGTGGACGCTGTTGAAGCCGTGGCTGTTGCCCAGGAAGTAGGTCGGCGTCTTGGATGAGCAGCCGATGCCCGACAGCTTGGCCAGCCGGTGCGGCGGCAGGTCGAGCTCGAAGCAGGCCTGGATGATGGCCCCGCTGATCGAATCATGGCCGCAACCAGCGCACAGCGTCGACACCGCCCCCTCATAGTCGCGCCGGGTGAAGCCGAGGGCGTTGACCGGCAGCTTTGGATGGCGGAAGCGGGGCTTGGCGATATGGGTCATTCCGCGGCCTCCTGGGCGGGGTCGGCCGCGCGCAGACGGGCGGCGATGGACCCGGCGATGAACCGCGCGGTGATCGGCGTCCCATCATAATGAAGGACCGAGATCAGCTTGTCGGGGTCCGCCCCGGCCTCGTTGACAAGCAGGTTGCGGATCTGGCCGTCGCGGTTCTGCTCGACCACGAAGACACGGTCGTGGTCGGCGACGAAGCCTTCGACCTCGGCGCTGAACGGGAACGCGCGCAGGCGCATGGCGTCAAGGCGGATGCCGTCCGCGTCCAGCGCCGCGAGCGCCTCGTCCATGGCCGGGGCAGTCGAGCCGAAATAGATTACGCCGAGCCCCGTCGCCTCGGCGGCGGACGCGACCTCGGGCGCCGGCACCAGCGCCTTGGCGGTCTCGAACTTGGCTAGCAGGCGTTCCATGTTGTCGACATAGTCGGCGCCGCGTTCGGTATAGCGGGCAAAACGGTCCTTGGAGGTGCCGCGCGTGAAGAAGCCGCCCTTCGAGGGATGGGTCCCCGGCAGAGTGCGGTAGGGGATCCCGTCGCCGTCGACATCGAGATAGCGGCCGAAGCGCTCCATTGCGTCGAGGGCTTCGGCATCGAGCACCTTGCCGCGGTCGTAGCGGCGCGCGTCGTCCCATTCGAGCGAGTCGCAGAGCCATTCATTCATGCCGATATCGAGGTCGGACAGCACGAAAACCGGGGTCTGCAGGCGATCGGCCAGATCGAAGGACTGGGCGGCGAACTCGAAACACTCCTTGGGGTCGCCCGGCAGCAGCACGACATGCTTGGTGTCGCCATGGGAGGCGTATGCGCAGGCGGTGAGGTCCGACTGTTGGGTCCGCGTCGGCATGCCGGTGGACGGGCCGCCGCGCTGCACGTCGAATATGACAGCGGGGATCTCGGCGAAATAGGCGAGCCCGAAGAATTCCTGCATCAGCGAAATGCCGGGGCCCGACGTCGCGGTGAAGGCGCGCGCCCCGTTCCAGGCCGCGCCGACAACCATGCCAATGGCGGCGATCTCGTCCTCGGCCTGGATGATGGCGTAGCGCTTGCGGCCGGTCTCGGGCTCGCCGCGCAGGCGCCGGCAATGGCTCCCGAAGGAATCAGCGAGCGAGGTCGACGGGGTAATCGGATACCACGCCGCCACCGTGGCCCCGCCATAGACACAGCCCAGCGCAGCGGCATTGTTGCCGTCGATGAAGATGCGCTCGCCCACTGCATCGGCCCGCTCGACGGACAGGCCGAGCTGACCGGACAGGTGGTCCAGCGCGTAGCTGCGCCCCAGTTGCAGGGCTTCGAGATTGGCCGGGATGAGCTTTTCCTTGCTGCGGAACTGCTCCCGGATGAGGCGCTCGATCTCCGCTTCGTCGATACCGAGCAGGCTCGACAGGGCGCCGACATAGACGATGTTTTTGAAGAGTTGGCGCTGGCGCGGATCCGAATAGCGCTCGTTGCAGATCGCGGTCAGCGGCACGCCGATCAGGTTGATGTCGCCGCGCAGGCGCGAGGCGAGAACCGGCTTGGTCGAATCATGGAACAGGTAGCCGCCCGGCTCGATCTCCGCGATATCCGCGTCCCAGGTCTCTGGGTTCATCGCCACCATCAGGTCGACGCCGCCGCGCCGGCCGAGATGGCCCGCCTCGCTGACTCGAACCTCGTACCAGGTCGGCAACCCCTGGATGTTCGAAGGAAAGATGTTACGCGCGCTGACCGGCACGCCCATGCGGATGATCGAGCGGACGAACAGGCGATTGGCGCTGGCCGAGCCCGAGCCGTTCACATTGGCGAACTTGACCACGAAGTCGTTGGCCGCTTCGATCATCGTCGGCATGCCGGCTGATCCGTGGCGTGCGCCATATCGAGGAGGAATTTCTGCATGTCCCAGGCGCCGGTCGGGCAGCGTTCGGCGCACAGCCCGCAATGCAGGCAGATATCCTCGTCCTTGACCATGATGCGTCCGGTCTTGAGCTCGCCCGACACGTAGAGATCCTGCTCGGGATTGTCGGCCGGCGCATTCAACCGTTGCCTAAGCTCCATCTCGGGGCCGTTGCCGGTAAAGGTGATGCAGTCGACCGGACAGATATCGACACAGGCATCGCATTCAATGCACAGGCTGTCGGTGAAGACGGTCTGGACGTCGCAGTTCAGGCAGCGCTGGGTCTCGCGAAAGGCCAGGTCGCGGTCGAAGCCGAGCTCGACCTCGGCGCTCACGTCGTTGAGGGTAATCGCCTGGTCGCGCCACGGCACCTGATAGCGCTGATCCTCCGAGATCGCGTTGTCGTAGCTCCATTCGTGGAGCCCCATCTTCTGGCTGGCCAGATTGACCAGCGGTGGCGGGCGCTGCGAAATATCCTCGCCGCGGCAGTGCAGATCGATGGAGATGGCCGCCTCGTGGCCGTGCGCCACCGCCCAGATGATGTTCTTCGGCCCGAACGCCGCATCGCCACCGAAGAACACGCCGGGCAGGGTCGACTGATGGGTGGTCGAATCGACCTTCGGCATGTCCCATTCATCGAAGTCGAGGCCGATGTCGCGCTCGATCCAGGGAAAGGCGTTCTCCTGGCCGATGGCGACCAGAACGTCGTCGCAGGGCATGTGGAGGTCTGGCTCGCCGGTCGGCACTAGCCGGCGGCGGCCATTGTCGTCAAATTGCGGCGCCACTTTCTCGAACAGGACGCCGGTGAGGCGGCCGGCTTCATGGGTGAAGGCCTTGGGGGTCAAAAAGTTGTGGATAGGGATGCCTTCGTGCATGGCATCCTCCTTCTCCCAGGGGGATGCCTTCATCTCCTCGAAGCCCGAGCGCACGACGACATGGACCTCCTTGCCACCGAGGCGACGGGCGGTGCGGCAGCAATCCATCGCGGTGTTGCCGCCGCCGAGCACGATGACCCGCTCGCCAATGCGGTCGACATGGCCGAAGGCGACATTGGCCAGCCAGTCGATGCCGATATGGATGTTGTCGGCCGCTTCCCGGCGGCCGGGCACGTCGAGATCGCGCCCGCGCGGCGCGCCAGTGCCGACGAAGACCGCGTCGAAGCCCTCGGCAAGCAGCCCCTTGAGACTTTCCACGCGCTCGCCGTAACGGGTCTCGATCCCGCCGATGCCATAGATATAGCCGAGTTCCTCGTCGATCACCGATTCCGGCAGACGGAAGCGCGGGATCTGGCTGCGGATCATGCCGCCGCCCTTGGCCTCCCCGTCGAACAGCACGAGCTCATAGCCGAGCGGGGCGAGGTCGCGGGCTACCGTCAGGGATGCCGGACCGGCGCCGACGAGCGCGATGCGCTTGCCGTTGGGCGCCTCGGGCGCGCGCGGCAGACGGCCCTCGATGTCGTCCTTGTAGTCGGCCGCCACCCGCTTGAGGCGGCAGATCGCGACGGGCTCGGCCTCAACCCGGCCGCGCCGGCACGCCGGCTCGCAGGGCCGGTCGCAGGTGCGGCCGAGGATGCCGGGAAAGACGTTGGAGCGCCAATTGACGATATAGGCGTCGGAATAGCGCTCCTGCGCGATCAGCCGGATATATTCCGGCACCGGCGTGTGCGCCGGGCAGGCCCACTGGCAATCCACCACCTTGTGGAAGTAGTTGGGGTCCCGGACGTCCGTGGGCGCCATTCCGGGCCCTGAAATGGCGCGTCCGGGATGGTCGCTACTTGCAGCTTCGTCCTCCGGAACGTCAAACGTGGCCATTCTTCCCGCCTTGCCGGCCTCCTAACCGTGCGTAGGGAACCTAGCATGCCTGTCAGCCAAGTCCACCCGCCCGGGGGCTTCCAGTTGCCACAATTGGCGTATCGGATGGCGCCACGGCGTATGGCATGGTGTCCAGATTTGCCCGGTGCGCCCGGCTGATCCGCAATCCGCCAGGGTAGCGCCACGAAATACATGAACCGATCATACGAATTTTTCTCCTCGCCCTCGCCACATCCATGCGTAGTATTCGCCCGCAGCCAACCCGATTGCCCCGTCCGGCACCTGACAGACACATCCCATGAGACAGCTTGACGACTTTCTGCCTCGCACCCGTATCGCCTATCTCTCGATGGAGATCGCGCTGCGCCCTGAGATGCACACCTATTCCGGCGGGCTCGGCGTGCTGGCCGGCGACACGGTCCGCTCCAGTGCCGACCTCCAACTGCCCATGGTGTTCGTCACGCTGGCCAGCCGGTCCGGCTATTTCCGCCAGGAGATCGACAGAAAGGGCCACCAAATCGAGCGGCCCGATCATTGGGAGCCGGCGGAATGGGCCAGCATGGTCCCTGCCATGGTGGCGGTGGAGATCGAGGGGCGGCCGGTATGGGTGCGCCCCTGGCTCTACATTCACACCTCGCCGGGTGGCGGCTCGGTTCCCGTCCTGCTCCTGGACACCGACCTTGACCAGAACGACGCGGCCAACCGCCCCATCACCTCGCATCTCTATGGCGGCGATCAGGCCTATCGGCTGAAGCAGGAACTCATTCTGGGCGTGGGTGGGGCAAGGATCCTGCAAGCCCTCGGATTCGCCATCGATGTCTACCATCTCAACGAGGGCCATGCCGCCTTCCTGCCGGTCGAACTGCTCCGGCGCTTTCGGCGCATGGCGCATGCGCCGGGAGAGGAAGGGGATGGCCACGACCGCGCCAGGGTGCGCGACATGTGCATCTTCACCACCCATACGCCGGTCGACGCGGGGCACGACCGCTTCGCCTACGAGCTGGTCGCCGCGACAACGAGCGATCTGATGCCGATCGACGAGCTTAGGGGCCTGGCCGGCGCCGACATGCTCAACATGACCACTCTTGCGCTCAGCCTCAGCCGATACGTCAATGGCGTGGCGCGGCGCCACGCCACCACGGCGCGCGACATGTTCCCCGGCTATGAGGTCACGTCGGTGACCAACGGGGTGCATGTGGGCACCTGGGCCCATCCGGCCTTTGCCCGTGTGTTCGATGCGTCGATCCCCCACTGGCCCATCGAGCCGGAATTGCTTGCCCGCGCCGACACGCTCGACGACGGCGCGGTCTGGGCGGCCCATGAGGAAGCCAAGGCGGACCTCTGCCGGCTCGTTCGAGAGACCACGGGGACCGAGCTGCGTCCCGAGTTGCCCATTGTCGGCTATGGGCGTCGCATGACCGGCTACAAGCGGCCCGATCTTCTGTTTTCCGACGTCGAGCGCCTGCGCGCGTTGGCTCGGGACCATCCCTTCCAAGTGGTGCTCGCCGGCAAGGCCCACCCGAAGGACCAGGCCGGCAAGAATCTCATCGCGTCTCTACACGCCCTGGCGCGGGAGCTCTCGGACGTGCTTCCGGTGGTGTTCGTGCCGAATTACGACATGGCGATGGGCAGCATCCTGGTGGCCGGTTCAGACGTCTGGCTCAATACGCCGGTTCCGCCGATGGAAGCATCCGGCACCAGCGGCATGAAGGCCGGGTTGAACGGCGTGCCCAATCTGAGCACGCTCGACGGCTGGTGGGTCGAGGGCTGCATCGAGGGCGTTACGGGATGGGGCATCCGCAGCGCGGACAGCGGCGCGGACGATGCCGCAGCCCTTTACGCCAAGCTGGGCGAGACCGTCCTGCCGCTCTACGAGCGGGACCGCAAGGGCTGGATCTGGATGATGAAACAGTCGATCGCCAAGGTCGGCAGCTACTTCAATTCCCAGCGCATGATGCGCCAATACGCCAGCGAGGCCTATATCCGGTGAGCGACCTGCCCGAGCCGGCACGTGCGGTGCGCGGGAGCCATGCAATCGCGGTTTCACGGGTCTGCGGCGAGCGGGTGGCAGCGGGCGCAGGGGCGGCATAGACTGTCGCGGTCAATCCTGTCAGGCGCGGAGTGGACGATGCTGCGCGACAACCGGTTTGCCGACCGCCTCGAGATTGAGCTGCCGGTGATCCAAGCGCCGATGGCCGGCTCGGACAGCGCTGCCTTGGCCGCCGCGGTGAGCGCCGCCGGCGGCCTCGGCTCGATCGGCTGCGCCGTCCATGGCGCGGCGGAGATCGAGGCCATCGTCGGCGACATCCGCCGGGCCACCAACCGGCCTTTCAACCTCAATTTCTTCTGCCATGCGCCTCCGGCGCCCGATCCGGCCCGGGAGACGGCCTGGGTTCAGCGCCTGTCGGGCTATTACGCCGAACTCGGCATCGACCCGCCGGCCCGGCTGACCGCGGGCCGGGCACCGTTCGACGAGGAGCTGTGCGCGCTCGTAGAGGAGTTGCGCCCGCCAGTGGTGAGCTTCCATTTCGGCCTGCCGCCCGACCCCCTGTTCGAACGCGTTAAGGCGGCCGGCTGCCGGGTGCTGTGCTCGGCCACCGCGCCCGAGGAGGCGGTCTGGCTCGCCGGGCGCGGCGTCGACGCGATCATCGCGCAAGGCTCGGAAGCGGGCGGCCATCGCGGCACCTTCGGCGAGGACTGGCGCTCGGGCAGCGGGCTTATGGGAACCTTGTCGCTGGTTCCCCAGATCGTCGACGCGGTGGAAGTGCCTGTCATTGCCGCCGGCGGGATTGCGGATGGGCGTGGGATTGCCGCCTGCGCCATGCTCGGCGCCTCGGCGGTGCAGATCGGAACCGCCTATCTGTTCACCCCCGAGTCGGCGATCAGCGACGTCTATCGGCGCGCGCTCGCCGAGGCGCGGTCCGCGCAGACCAGGGTCACCAACGTCATGACCGGCCGCCCTGCGCGCGGGCTGGTCAATCGGCTGATGCGCGAGGCCGGACCGATGAACGACGCTGCCCCGGATTTTCCGATTGCCGCCACCGCCTCCGGGCCGTTGCGGCCGGCCGCCGAGGCGCGGGGGTCGGCGGATTTCTCCTCGCTATGGGCGGGCCAGTCGGTGAGCCTCGGCCGCGCCCTGCCGGCGGCCGAACTCACCCGCCTGCTCGTGCGCGAGGCGCAGGATCGGCTGGCGGCGACGGGCGCCAGCCCCCGCTGAGCGG
This sequence comes from Rhodobiaceae bacterium, assembly GCA_007118805.1. Lineage (GTDB taxonomy): Bacteria > Pseudomonadota > Alphaproteobacteria > Rhizobiales > Tepidamorphaceae > SKQW01. Next base: position 13,953 of record SKQW01000401.1, read on the forward strand.
CACCGTGCCGCTTTCCCGGCCCGCCATGGGGTGGTAGGTGGGGGCTGAGCCTGCGTAGGCCGCGCCGTCTCACCGCGGCCCGGATCAGCCGCCGACCTGGAAGCCCGTCAACCAATTGCGCTTCGCGAGATGTCCAAGCCGTCAAGCTCCGGCCTCTTCGAGGGGATCGTCCCGTCGGTCACGCTGATCTCGCTCGCCGCGGTGCTCGCGGTGGCCCTGATCGCCGCCCTCTACGCCGCGCAGTTCGACACCGCGCTGGCCGAGGCCCGCCGCGCCGTCACTCCCTTCCTGGAGAGCTATTACATCGTCCTGGTCAGCACGATCCTGATCTTCGTCGTCTGGCTCGGCGTTGGCCGCTACAAGAATGTCCGCCTCGGCGGTGATGACGAGGTCCCCGAATTCAGTACCTTCTCCTGGATCACCATGCTGTTTGCCGCCGGCATGGGCGTCGGCCTGATCTTCTGGAGCGTCGCCGAACCGATCAGCCATCTCCAGGGCAACCCTTTCGTGCAGGACGATGGCGGGCGGTACCCTGCCGACGTCGCCATGCGGCTGACCTTCTTCCATTGGGGCCTGCATGGCTGGGCGCTGTTCTCCTTCGTCGCCATCGTGATCGGATATTTCGGATTCCGCTATAAGCTGCCGCTGACCATGCGCTCGGCGCTCTATCCGCTTCTCGGCCGGCGCATCTTCGGTCCGGCCGGCGACCTGATGGACGTGTTCACGGTGGTCGCCACCATCTTCGGCGTCGTCACAACGGTAGGCCTTGGCGTTCAGCAGCTCAATGCGGGGCTCAACTCGCTGTTCGGGATTGCGGTTTCCGGCCCGGTCCAGCTCGCCCTGAGCTTTGCCATCATGGCGGTGGCCACGACGGCGCTGCTCGCCGGCCTCGACCAGGGGCTGCGGCTGCTCAGCGCGCTCAATTTCTGGCTCTCGGTCGCACTTGTCGCGATCTTCCTGTCGCTTGGACCGACCACCTTCCTGCTGGCTCTGGCAGTGCAGACTACCGGGGATTACCTCCAGAACCTCGTATTCCAGAGCTTCTGGACGGCAGCCAACGAGCCGGGGAACTGGCACGGCGAATGGACCGTCTTCTACTGGGGCTGGTGGATGGCCTGGGCGCCCTTCGTTGGCCTGTTCGTCGCGCGCATCTCGCGCGGGCGCAAGCTGCGCGAATTCGTCATGGGCGTGCTGCTGGCGCCAGTCATCATCTCCTTTGTCTGGCTGGCGGTGCTCGGCGGCACCGGCGTCTACCTCGAGCAAACCGCCGGGGCCGGCATCGCCGAGGTGATGCAAGTCAACGTCGCCGCGGCCTTCTATCACACGGTCGCTGCCCTCGACCCCGGCCTGATCGGTGTGGCGACCGCGATTCTCGTCACCGTCCTGATCGCCATCTATCTCATCACCTCCGCCAGCGCCGGCGTGCTCGTCGTCAATACGCTGCTTGCTTTCGGCGGCGAGCAGCACAAGCGGCGGCATCTGATCGTCTGGGGACTGATCATTGCCGGATTGACGGCGGCGCTGCTGGTCGCCGGTGGCGTCGATACGCTCCAAAACGCGGTGATCATGGCCGCGCTGCCCTTCTCGGTCGGACTCATCGCCATGATGATCGGCCTGGTTTGGGCGCTTGAGGAAGAGATCTACGGCCCACGAAAGGGGCAGCGCTCGGTGCTGCCGACAGAGCCCTGGACGCAGACGGAGGCCTGATGGTGTCATCTCTGCTCCACCAGTTCGCCTTGGACGGCTGCCCAACGCCATGCAAGCGGCCTTTGCCGCACGCGGCATATCCCGCTACCGGCCTCTATCGGATGGCCCTCGCAGCGGCTATGACTGGCCCCGTTCAATACCCGTAAAGAACCGCAAGAGGACGACCGGCCGATGCGCGAGGACGAGCTCCGCGAGATTCGCGATGCGGTGCGCAAGCTGTGCGAAGGCTTTCCCGGCGACTACTGGCGCGCGCTCGACCGCGAGGGCCGCTATCCGAGCGAGTTCGTCGCCGCGCTGACCGAGGCGGGCTTCCTGTCGGCCCTGATCCCCGAAGAGTATGGCGGCTCGGGACTGCCGTTATCGGCGGCCGCCGCCATCCTCCAGGAGATTCACCGCTCGGGCGGCAATGGCGCGGCCTGCCACGCCCAGATGTATGTCATGGGCACCGTGCTGCGGCACGGCTCGCAGGCCCAGAAAGAGCGCTACCTTCCCGCCATCGCCTCCGGCGAATTGCGGCTGCAGGCCTTCGCCGTCACCGAGCCGGGCTCGGGAACCGACACCACCTCGCTGCGTACCACCGCGCGACGGGACGGCGAGCGCTACATCGTCAACGGCCAGAAGATCTGGACCTCGCGCGCCGAGCATTCCGACCTGATGATCCTGTTGGCCCGCACCACGGCGCGCGATGAGGTGGCCAAGCGCACCGACGGGCTCTCGGTCTTCATCCTCGACATGCGCGAGGCGCTGGACAGCGGCATGACCATCCGGCCGATCCACACCATGATGAATCATGCCACCACCGAGATCTTCTTCGACAACGTCCCGGTGCCGGCGGACAACCTGATCGGCGAAGAGGGTAAGGGGTTTCGCTACGTCCTGTCCGGCATGAACGCCGAGCGCATCCTGATCGCCGCCGAATGCATCGGGGATGCCCAGTGGTTCATCGAGACGGCGACGACATACGCGCGGGAGCGCCAGGTATTCGGCCGCCCCATCGGGCAGAATCAGGGGATCCAGTTCCCGATCGCCCAGGCCTATGCTCATATGCGCGGCGCCGAGCTGATGGTCCGCGAGGCGATCCGGCTCTACGAAGCCGGACAGAACTGCGGCGCCGAGGCCAACATGGCCAAGCTGCTGGCCGCCGATGCCTCGTGGGAGGCGGCCAATGCCTGCTTGCAGACCCATGGCGGCTTCGGATTTGCCGAGGAATACGACGTGGAGCGCAAGTTCCGCGAAACCCGGCTCTATCAGGTGGCGCCGATCTCGACCAATCTGATCCTGGCCCATCTTGCCGAACATGTGCTCGGCCTGCCGCGCTCCTACTGAGGCAGGCGCCACATGCCAGCGCGGACCGGCGCGATGCGCCGTGGGATTCAGGTGGCGCGAGACGTAATGCCGCCATCCACGGTAATCGACTGGCCCGTGATATTGGCGTTGGTGGCGAGGAACACCGCCGCGCGCCCCATGTCCTCGGGCGTCTGATCCCGCCCCAGCGGGATCACGCGACTGATCACTGCCTTGTATTGCTCAGGGTCGGGGGTGAGGACCTCAGACCACATCGGCGTGTCCACAATTCCGGGGCACACCGCGTTGACCGTGACGTCATATTGGGCAAGCTCCAGCGCCAGCGCTTTGGTGAGCCCGATCACGGCATGCTTCGATGCGCAGTAATGGGTGAGCCCCGAGGCGCCGCCGAAGCTTGCGATCGACCCGTTGTTGATGATCGCTCCGGCGGACGCCTTCAGATGCGGGATCGCCGCACGACAGCACAGGAACATGCCCTTGAGGTTGACATCGATGACCCGGTCCCATTCGTCTTCCGGCATGTCCTCCAAGCGGAATGTGTTGACGATGCCGGCATTGTTGACCAGCACGTCGAGGCGGCCGAAGGCCTCGATCGTCCGGTCGACCATGGCCTCTACATGCGCCGGATTGCTGACGTCGCAATTGATCGGCAGCGCCTTGCGGCCCAGGGCCTCGATCTCCTCGACCAGCGGCCGCGCCCGCGCCGCGTCGTTGACCTCGACGGAGTCCCGTTGATCGCGCTCGATCTGCAGGACGACATCGCTTCCCGCCGCCGCGAGCTCGCGGGAGATTCCCCTGCCGATACCGCCGCGTGCGCCGGTGACGATCGAGACACAGCCTTCGAGTGAAGTTCGGTTGTTCATGGGCGCACCTCCATTTCGTCGTCCTGACTTGCCGCACGAAACCTGACAGCCGGGCGGACCGCCGGCGTCGTGGCGTGCAGCTCGAAATAGCCGTGTCGCAGCGCCGCCGCTTCCAGCTCGACGATGCGGGCATAGCTCGGCAGCGGCAGTTCCTCGAAACCGTGGAGCAGGAGTTCGGCGGCGGCGTCGCGACCGGCGGGATCCTCCAACGCGCCAGCCAGGGCGTTACGGATTCGCCGGACTTCTGATCGGCCGGCCTGAGACGATGCTACCAGCGGCGGCGCCGGTGCTGGCGGGCTGGAACACAGCACCCGCGTGCCCTCGACGACGTGCGGGCGATGGCGCAGAAGCAACGCGAACAGCACGCAGTCGATGGCCATGACGTCCGCGGCGCCCATGCGCAATTGGGCAAGGCTGGCCAGATGACCGCCACTGATTAGCACATGCCGGAAGAAGCGGCCGTCGCGGCTCAACGGCGCGACCAGGGCGCGCAAGGCATTGGTGCCGGAGTGGGAGGCAAAGCCGTTGACGACACAGACCTTGCGGCGCAGGTCGCGCAGTTCGGCCGCGTCGCTGTCGTTGCGGACCAGAACGAGGCTGCGATAGTCGGCCCCGGTGCAGCCCGGCGCCGCATAGCGGGGCGTGGCCACCGGCCAGAGATTGCTCGACATGCCGTAGATGACGTCGTAGCCGCAGCACTGGCCGAGTAGGAGGTTCGGGTCGCACAGCAGGCGGAAGACCGATGAACAGCGGGACAGGCGGCGGGGAACATCGCGCAGGCCGTTGCGGCGCAGATGTCGGGCCAGCACGCGCCAAAGCGCATCCTGCGCGGGCCGCGTCTCGGGCAGATCGTACCAGGGCAGGCAAGCAATCCTCATCGCGTCGTCGCTCCGCTGCCCGTTGGAGAGGGCTCTGGAGTTCAACTCAATCAGCCGTGCCGCGGCGGCGAGAGCGCGCGCACCGGTCCCTTTAGTGCCCGGGCACCGTCCCGCTCACCCCGTATTGCGTGAAGCTGAAGACGTATTGACCGTTCTCGGCGGCGGCCTCGACGTCTTGCCACCACGTCGTCAGCGCATCCTCGGGCACGCCGGCATCGGCAGCGACTGCGAGGCGTGACCTCAGGAACGGAATCCAGTCGCCGGTGACATCCAGCGCAACGATGGAGGTTGCCGAGAGGTCCTGCAGGCCGGCGACCCGCATCAGTGGCACCAGCTTGCGGCCGACACGGCCATCTAGCTGGCGTTGCACATTGGCGTGGGCGATCTGCCGTGTGACGTCGGGATCGCCGGGATGGACGGCGAGCGTCTCCCAGTCCGCCTCCACACAGACGATGCGCCCGCCGGGGCGCACCACCCGGCGCATCTCGGCAATGACAGGCTGTGACTCGGGCAGATGCAGAAGCAGCCAGCGGCAGAAGGCGGCGTCGAACCGACCATCGCCATAAGGCAGCGCGCGGGCGTCACCGACATCGGCCGCGACGAAGTCGTGAAGCCCCTGCTCGCGAGCCCGGCGCCGGGCATATTCCAGAAGGCCCGCCGAGAGGTCGAGGGCATGCACCCTACCATCCGGGCGGACATGCTGAGCAATCGGCAGGGACATGTCGCCGAGGCCGGCGCCCAAATCCAGAATGCGCTCGCCCGGCCGCGGCATCAGAAGGCTGATCCAGCGCTCCCTGGCGCGCCGCTCCGAGGCGGTATCGCCCATCTGTCGGAGCCGATCGGCCGCCGCCCGGACCGCTTCCGAGCTGTCAAGGGCAGACCATCGATCCTTAGCCGAGCTGTTCATCCGCGATCCTCCGGGCACGCTCGAAGGCGCTGTCGATCACGCGCCAGCGGGCCTGTGAGGCCGCTCCGCCGAGCCCGTCCGCCAGCACGAAGCCGAGTTGGCAGAACACCCTCAACCATCCAAGCTCCCAGGCGGTCAGGAAGCCGTCGCGGTCAATCGGCCGGCCGAGCGCTTCTTCTAGCCGCAGAAGGTAGATGTCGCGCAGCCATAGTCGCTCGTCGGGATGGCGGCCATCCTCGGGCGGATAGGCCCAATAGTGCAGGAACCAATGCCAGGTCAGGTCGACCGCGGCCGGCCCCGTCGCGGCGAACTCCCAGTCGAACAGAACCACACGATCGTCCAGGAATGCCACATTGGCGCGACGCAGGTCGCCATGCAGGAAGGTCCGTGTCCGCATCTCCAGCGCCGCCACCAGATCCCGCCAGCGATGCAGCAGCGCCAAGTAGAAGTCCCCATTGTCGGTTCCGGCATCTGCCAGGAAGTCGGGCAGCAGCATCCGGGGCACCTGGAACTCCTCGGCGGCGCGTGCCACCCATGGGGTCCGCGCCACGCCGGTGGCTTCATAAAGGGCGATCTCGATAGGCAGCGCGGTGGTGTCGGCGAGGGTGGCGAGACCGCGATGCATCGCGGCATCGCCGTTCCAGTGCCTAGCGTGCAGACCCGCCATCGCCTCGAACAGGCGGCGGGTATGATCCTCCCGCCATCCATCGCGCGAGACGATCCCGGACGATACGTCCTCCATCAGCAGCCACCATTCGTCTCGTTCGGGATTGAACGCGGCGTCCAGCATGGGCGTGGCCAGCGGCGGGGGAAGGCCATTCAGTGCGCCCCTCAGCCAGGCGGCGGCCTCGCCATCGTGGCCCAGGGCGTCGCGGAACCCGCGGCGGCACGGGATCGCCTTGAGCACGAAACTTGAGCCATCGTCGCAGCGAAGGCGCGAGACCCGCGCGCCGGTCCGCCCACCGTCAAGCCGCTGTTCGACGACCGGCCCGGGCGCGGCGGCCGGCCGGCCACGCCGCTTCAGCGCCTGCGCCAGGTAACGGCCATCCGGCAGGTTGGTTTCGGTGACCGGTATCGCCTGTTCGAACATCGAGACACCTCCGATACGACCTGGCGACCATCGCGATTGGGGCCAACCCATTGGCGGGCTGGCCCGCGCTTGATGGGTCGATCGAGCGAGGCGGACTAATCGCTCGCGAAGATGGCGTCGACCTGCTGGGTCCACGCCTCGCGGTCATACTGTGAGCCGTTGAGCACCGTGCTCCACTTGCGCACCGAGGCGGCGTGGGCCAGGGCTTCCTTTAGCTCGGCGTCGTCGGCGCCGTGCGCCTCGGCGGCCTTGGTGTGATAGTAAACGCAGTAATCGCAGGGAATCTGGGCCGACACCGCCAGCGCTATCAGCTCCTTGGTCTTCGGATCGAGCGCGCCGTCGGGGTCGTTCAGGGCCTGGAACTCCTGCCAGGCGCCATCCACCGCGGCTTCCGGAAAGGTCTCCTGCATGAAGGGCGGCGCATCCTGGGCCATAGCGAGGGCGGGACCCAGCACGACGAGCGAGCTGACAATGGTTCCGGTTACAAGGCTCTTCATGATCTCCTCCCTGGACAGAGTTGCAGTCACCGGGAAAGATCAACACGCTCAAGCATTGCGCGGAACGGGTCAAAAGTGACATTCTGACGGGGCAAAAGCGACAGGACGCGCGATGATCAACGTGACGGTGATCCTGTTGAATGCCGGGCTTCCATCGACGGCCGTCGGCCCCATCGAGGTCTTTCAGTGCGCCGGCACGCTGTGGAACACTTTCGTCGATGAATCGCCGCAGCCCTATTTCGACGTGACGTCAGCTTCCGTGGATGGCGGGCCGGTCCATTGCGCCGCGCCAATGGTCATTACCGCCGACAAGGGTATCGAGGAAATCGACAAGACCGACCTCGTCTTCATTCCCACCGGGGGGATCGACGCGGAGGCAATGCTCACTCGCCATGCGCCGCTGGTTCCGTGGCTGCGGCATCAACATGAGAGCGGAGCAATTGTCGCGCAGGTCTGCACTGGGGTTGCCTTTGCGGCTGCGGCCGGCCTGCTCAACGGACGGCGCGCAACCACCCATTGGGCCGCTGCCAAGGCCTATGCGCAGCAGTTCCCGGAAGTCGACTGGCAGCCGGAATTCCTGGTCACCGAGCAGGACCGGATCCTTTGCGGCGGCGGAGTCTATTCAGCCATCGATCTGGCGCTCTACCTGGTCGAAAAGCTGTGCGGTCATCAGGTGGCGCTCGATACCGCCCGGGCCCTGCTGATCGACATGCCGCGGACCTATCAGTCGGGTTATGCCGTTTTGCCCATTTCGCAGCCGCACGAAGATGCTCTGATCCGTCGTGCGGAGGAGTGGATGCAGCAAAACTTCACACAGCCAATCCGCTTCGACGACATCGCCGACTGGGTCGGCATGAGCCCAAGGAATTTCGCCCGGCGGTTCAAGGCGGCGACCGGAAAACTGCCGGGTGCCTATTTGCAGGAGTTGCGCATCTCCGCCGCCCGCGCGCGCATCGAGGGCGGCAGCAAGCCGATACAGGTGATTGGCCGCGAGGTCGGCTACGAGGATCTCAACCACTTCCGGGACCTCTTCAGACGACACACCGGAATGTCGCCCGCCGACTACCGCGTGCGCTTCGGTTCGGCGTTCGCACCTAGGGTCGAAGCGTAGCCAGACCGGCGGCAGTTCGGCCGGCGGGCCGCGCCGCAGGCCGAGCGGGGCACCTATCCGGGCCGCCGCAGCGCGCCCGCAAAGGCGGTCCCGGCGAGCGCGATCGAGATGACGAAGTTCCAGCCGGCAAAGGACAGGCCAAGGAAGCGCCAGGGCGCCTCGTCGCAGCGCACCGGTGTATAGCTGCGAAGCTGATCGAGAAGCCCCCCCGCGTCGGTCACCCGCCCGGCGTCGACGGCGCAACCGGTGGGCCCGGGCCACCATTGCCATTCCGCACCCGAATGATATCCGGCGAGATAGGCGCTCCAGACAAAGATCACGCCAATGCCGGCGAGCCCCAGGCGCGCGGACGCGCCGACCTGCCACTGCGCCGCGGCCACGGCGACGATGAGGGCGAGCGGCACGCCGACATAATAGGGTATGCGCTGCTGGAGGCAGAGCGGACAGGGGATATATCCGCCCCAGATCTGAAAGGCCCAGGCGGCCGCCAGCGTGACGGCGCCGAGGGCACCGATGGCCGCTGCCGACAGCGCAACGCTGTTGCCGCGTTCAATCAGAGAGTACCGCAAGACCGCGCTCATGATTGGCGTTCCCTCGCCGCTCGACAGCGGCTCTGCCTCAAAGCATATAACGCGCGACGATGAAACCGCCGATGAGCAGGATGACGAAAAGCGTGAACAAGAGGCCGAGGCGCCTTTCGATGAAGGCGCGCACGGGCGGCCCGAACCACCACAGCAGCGCCGCCACGAGATAGAAGCGCAGGCCCCGCGCCATCAGGCTCGCCGCCAAGAATACGCCGAGCGACAGGCCGGTGGCGCCGCTGGCGATGGTGATGACCTTGTAGGGAAAGGGCGTCACGCCGGCGATCAGGACGATCCAGGCGCCATGGGCGTTGTAGCGCTCGGCGAAGCTGGCGAACTGCTCGGTATAGCCGTAGAATTGCAGCACCGGCTGGCCGACCGTCTCGAACAGGAACGCCCCAATCAGCCAGCCGGCCAGCCCGCCCACCACGGAGGCCGCCGTGCAAATGGTGGCATAAACCCAGGCCATCGCCCGTTTGGCGAGGACCATGGGAATCAGCAAAATATCGGGCGGAATGGGGAAGACCGAGCTTTCGGCGAATGAAACCCCGGCCAGAGCGAGGCCGGCATTGCGGTGGGCCGCCAGCCCCATGGTCCAGTCGTATAGCCAGCGCAGCATGGGAAGCGCCATTACGCATATTCGTGCCACAAGTCCATGGCGATTTCACACGCGGTGACGCGACGCGCCGGTTGACCGGCGCTGGCGCCGGGCTATTGTCCCCCTCGTGCCCCTGTGGCGGAATTGGTAGACGCGGCAGACTCAAAATCTGTTGGCCGCAAGGCCGTGCTGGTTCGAGTCCGGCCAGGGGCACCATACATTATAACCTCCTTTCTTGCTTGCGCTTTTCGGGCTCTCTCCCGCAAGACTTAAAGTGCGGGCGATTTCTGTTCGCCGGCTGTTCGGCTCGCAGCTTTTTGGCGATCTCCCGAAAGAGGCGCTTAACCGCTGCTCCCACAGCATTGGACGCAGGTGCCATTCGATTGCGGGCTATGGACGTGGAGCATTGCCATGAGTGCCAACCGGTCCAAACGACGAGCGACCCCTCGCCGTCGCAAGAAGCGTCCGGGGCGGTCAAAGGGACGGTGGATTCCGGCCTTTGCCATTTTGGCGGTGGCGGCCCCGATCCTGATTGTCTCCTACCCGCTGAGCATCCTCTCCCCAGTGCTCGGATTTGGGCCGGGCTCGGATTGCGACATCAAGGGCAACATCAGCCGACCATCGGGTGAGAAAATCTACCACCTGCCCGGACAGGCCTTCTATAACGTGACCCGGATCGATCTGTTTCGGGGGGAGCGCTGGTTTTGTTCCGAGGAGGAAGCCCGAGAAGCCGGGTGGCGGCGCGCATTCCGCTAATGTAGCGATAGCTGACCATCACAGGTCCTGCTCTGGCCGGGATGGCATTCAGTTGACTACCTATCGACTGGGTGAGTCTCTGCAATGTGGAACCGTCGGTGGCAAAAGTCTTCGGAAATCGATGGCATGACAGATGGTCCCAGCCCACACAAGCTATTGAATGGTATGTGTTATTTTGGTTCAGTCAGGGGCACCACACCGTCATGTTTGATGCGGTGGCGATAAAGCTGTATGGGTGGCTCGCCCCGGGGGCACATCGAAAGAATCCATCGGGGTCTGCCTCGCAGCGCGAACGGCGCCCGCTGCCCGGCGCCTCTGGAGAACAGGGACGAATTATGGTCAGCCGGCCAATGCGGTTGCTGTGTGCGCTCACCGTGCTGTTTCTCGTCGCGGCCTGTCAGGTGCGGCCGCTCTATGCGCCAGCCCCGGAGCAAGACACAGGCGTGGCCAGCGAACTGGCCATGATCTCGATCGTTCCGGTCGAAGGCCGTGTTGGCCAGCAGATCCGCAACGAACTCGATTTCCTGCTCAATGCCGGCCGGCGGCAAAGCCCGCGATACGAGCTGGATCTCTCCACGCGGACAAGGCTGCAGGACATGCTGGTTCGAACGGTGGGCGGCGAGCCCACCAACCGCACCCTGATGCTCCAGGTGAGCTATACGCTGAAGTCGCTTGAGGACAATACCAATCTGTTGCGCGGCACCGTGATCACGCGCGCGACCTTCGAGGTGAGCCGCCAGCGCTTTGCTAATGACCGTGCCGAGCGCAATGCCGCCGACCGCGCCGCGCGCGAGGCAGCGGAGGAACTTCGCATGCAGATCGCCGCATTCCTCGCGAGCGATCGCTCACCGCGGCTGGATGGGGCGCCCGACCTGGAACTCGACGATACGCTTTTGGGCGATGATCAGATGCTGGATCGTGACATAGGCTACTGACTAAGGCGGCATGGCCGGGTCGACGGTCATGCCAACGGACGGCCGGCACGAACGTTGCCGCTCGACATGCGCGTCTCGTGTCCCGAATCCGAGCACGCTAGAATGGATCGCTGAAGACCCGCCATGCTGTCACGCCTGTTCGCCGACCCGGAGAGCACAGCCTCGATCGTGCGGCGTGTGTTCGCGGAGAATTTCCGTCAACACCGTAAGCGCTACGCCGTCGCGTTCGGGCTGATGGCGGTGACCGCCGGCGCAACGGCCTTCACGGCCTGGCTGATCCGCGACGCGGTCAACGACATCTTCGTCGAACAGAAGTTGATGATGGTGTGGTTCTTTGGCGGGCTGATCATCGCCCTGTCGACCCTCCGAGGCCTTACGACCTACGGATACACCACCGTGCTCGCCTATGTCGGCAACGGCATCGTTGCCCAGACGCACCGGCGGATCATCGACAAGCTGCTGCGCCTGGGAATCGGTCACTTCGCCAATTCGCATTCAAGCGGGCTGATCTCGCGGGTTGGCAACGCTGCCCGGGCACCGAGCAGCCTGATGAACTCGCTGATCACCAGCGTTGGCAATGATCTTTTGACGCTACTCGCGCTTCTGGCCGTCATGCTGATGCAGGACGCCGTGATGACGGTGTTCACACTGGTCATTGCGCCGCCCATCGTCATCGGGGTGATTCAGCTGATCAGGCGGATTCGCGCGCTGGCGACCGACGAGTTCGCCGGCGTTGGCGACATCATATCCTCGGCCCAGGAGACCTCGGCCGGCATCCGGATCATCAAGTCCTTCAATCTGGAGGATCAGGTTCGCGGGCGCGCCGGGGAGGCGATCGGCAATGTCGAGACGAAGCGTAACGCCATCGCCAAGCTCAATGCCACGACCGGGCCGCTAATGGAGAGCCTCGGCGGCATCGCCGTCGGGCTCGCCCTGATCTATGCAGGCTGGCAGACCATCCTGGGCGGCAAGACGCCGGGCGAGTTCATGGCCTTCATCGTTGCCTTCCTGCTGGCCTATGAGCCGGCCAAGCGGCTGGCGCGGTTGCGGGTCAGCATCGAGCAGGACGTGGTGATGGTCAGGATTCTCTATGAACTGTTGGATTCCACCGAGGAAACGCCCGACACGCCCGACGCAACCACGCTGGACAATGTCGAGGGCCGCGTCGAGCTGAGGGGTGTCGAGTTCGCCTATCGCGAGGGCAATCCGGTCCTGAAAGGAGTTTCGCTCCACGCCGAGCCGGGTGACGTGGTTGCCCTGGTCGGCCCGTCCGGCGGCGGCAAGTCGACCATCGTCAATCTCATTCAGCGGTTCTATGAGCCGACTGCAGGAGCCATATTCATCGACGGGCAGGATATCCGGACCGTGACATCGGCGTCGCTGCGCGATTGCATCGCCTATGTCAGCCAGGACCCGTTTCTGTTCGACGGCACGATCCGGGAGAACATCCATTGCGGTCGTCCCGAGGCCAGCGACGACGAGGTGATCGCCGCGGCTCAGGCCGCCCATGTGGTCGAGTTCACATCCGAGCTTTCCGACGGGCTGGAATCGCATATCGGCGAGAACGGGGCCATGCTGTCCGGCGGGCAGCGTCAGCGGGTGACCATCGCGCGGGCCTTGCTGAAGGGGGCTCCGATTCTCCTACTCGATGAAGCGACCTCCGCGCTCGATTCGGAGTCGGAGCGAAAGGTCCAGGATGCGCTTGGCGCCCTCATGAAGGACCGCACCACCATCGTGATCGCGCACCGCCTTTCGACAATCCTGGCCGCCGACCGGATCTGTGTCCTAAGGGACGGGGAAATCGTCGAACAGGGCGATCATGCAAGCCTGCTTGCCAGCGACGGGATTTATGCAAGGCTCTTTCGGTCGGACGAATTCAGCGGCGAGTATGCCGATCCCGGCGATGCGGCGGGCAAGGCGAAGGCGAAGGCCAAGTCTACTCGCCGTCGACGCGCGCGTAAGGCCGGGGCCTTAGAGGCGTAAGACCAACCAGACTGCCCATTCCCCACGCCAGCTTGCGCCCGCTCTTCAGGGCCTTGGCCCGGAAGCGCTCCTTGCCCTGTCGCAATCGGAGCGGCGCGACGGCCAAGCCCAGCAGCCCGTTCGACAGCCGATGAAGGGACGGACCGCCGAGCTGTTTGGCAGAGGCAACAAGGCCCTGCGCCTCCAGGAGATACTGCGCTTCGTTCGCGGCAATGCGAAAGGCCCGGCGAAACTGCCAGCGAAAGGTCAAGCGACCGGCCGAAAGCCGTTCGATAACCTTGGGGCGGGCCGACCACACGATCCGAGCCCCGGCATCGTTCGCGCGCAGGAAGAACTCGGTGTCGCTTCCTCCTGTGAAGCGCAACCGCTCATTGAATCGCAGTCCGAGACCATCGGGAGGCGGCGCAACCAAGCGCGCCGCAAACGCGACATTTGCCGTAGACGCCCGGTCGCGGACCGTGCCCTCATCGAAGCTGTACTTGACCTCGTCAATCCAGAAGTCGCTGCCGGCCGATGTATCGAAATAGACCGGCCCCTCGACGACGTCGGCCTGATGGGTGTCGGCGGCTGCGATGACCTCGCGCAGCCAATCCTCGGCCACCATCTCGTCGTCATCGACAAACGCGATCCGATCGGCGCCGAGCGCAAGCGCCGCCTCGACCGCCGCATTCCGCGCGAAAGGAATTCCCGCGGTCGGCTCCAGCCGGTAGTCGAGCGGAACACTCGCCTCGCGTCGCTTCGAGTCGACGATCTCGGCGATGCGCGGTTCAGCATCGTTCTCCACGACAAGGAGCTGCCAGCGCCAGCCGACCGGCGCGCTCTGGCAAAGCAGGGACTCCAGGCAGGCCGAAAGCATCTGGGGGCGCCGTCTCGTGCATACGGCGATGACGATCAGACGGTCCGGACCTGCCGATAATTGGCCGTTCGCGCTCATCACCAGTCGATGTCTTCCATGAAGCCCAGCTCAGCCATGTGTTCGGGCCCCTCATAGCGGACGCACCGCTGGATCTCGGAGTCAAGCTGCAGGCCGCTGCGGATCTCGTCATAGTATACACGATACTTCTCGGCGTGTTGCGCATGCTGTTGATCCGCGATCGCGGCGAGGGACCGCTTTTCAAGATCGGCGAACAGCTTGCAGTGCAGCAGGCAGGCCTGAATCTGCGGGGACGAGCGCTGAAAAGGATAGAGGTTGTGGATGTCGGGATAGTGGATCGCCGACTTGTCCCAAAACATGACGGGGTATTTCTGCAGGAGATGGAGGGTGCCGAACAGCTTGCTGAGCGGCCCTCCGGTGATCAGGGGGCCGATCGATTTGTAGCGCATCTCGTATCCGACCGGGTCGAGATACGGCGCCACATCCCAAGGCCAGCGCCCAGGGTCGAACGGCGTCTGACGAAGGTCCGCATCAGGCAACAGATCGATCATTGGCGCCAACAGCCGGGATTGCCGATGACGTGTCAGGGACGCGATCAGGTCCGGCAGGGGATGGTCGGCCATTCCGGGATAGACAAGATATTCGTCGACATCGACGATGACGTACCAGCGACCGACGCCATAGCGTTGTGCCAAGGTGTAGAACCACATCGTCCCGTAGCGGGCCGCCTGGAACCGAATGTCCGATCGGAACAGGTCGACATCGGGCTGGTCGGCCAAGTAATCCGTCGTTCCATCGCTCGACTCATCATCGACCACGAGGAACCTCGTAACCCCCAGCGCGCGATAGTGTGCAAGGAACGGGGGCAGTCGCGTTCGCTCGTTCCGAACCGCTGCCATCAATGGAACGTCGCCGCTCGCCAGACCCGTGACGCCATTCACCGGCACAAGGCTACACCGTTGCGCGTCCTCGCGCATAGTCCGCACAGCCGAGCGCTCTCTTATCGTCCGGCGTAGCGCCCGAACATATTGATTGTGGCTGACGGTGGCGCGATTGAGGATGTCGTAGTTCTCATACACCATCGGCCGCGCCGTGCGGTTGTCTCGACGTTGATCCTGCGGCGGCCAGTAAGGCTTGTTCCCTTCGCCCATCACCCCCTCTGGAGTCGAGAATTCTCTGATACCGCTGTTTCTCCCTCCGTCGCGTAATCCAAAATCAAATGCAACAGATAATATGGCTGAAGTAACAACGTTATCGCTAAAGTTGTGTGGCGCCCATCCCGGAACGCCCAGCTTGTGTCCAGTTGCCCCCTGTTGGACCGAATTAGCCTTAATTGGATTGAGGGTCCGGCAATCCAGCAAGGCAAAGACGTGAACCGGACACGATCACACTCACCGCGTTCGTCGGCCCTCGGGCGACGAAACCCGCAGCCACTCCAATCATGCACCAGCCCAGCCCGACGACCTATCGCAATCGGAAGGACAATACAAACCGCACCGGCGGGCCAATCAGGGTCTTGCCCCCGTCCGTCGCGCAAGTGCCGTCATATGAGGGCCTCGGGCGGCTCTGCCGGCGCGGTTACGACAGGCCCAGATAGGCCGCACGCACCTTCTCGTCGGTCAGGAGCGCCCTGGCGTCGTCGTGCATGGCGACTGTGCCGAGCTCCAGCACATAGCCGCGATCGGCGACACTCAGTGCCGCATAGGCATTCTGCTCGACGAGAAAAATCGTCACCCCGCGCTCCTTGAGCCGTGCGACGGTTTCCATGATCTGATCGACGAGCATCGGCGCCAGCCCCATGGATGGCTCGTCGAGCAGGAGAAGCCGCGGCCGTGCCATCATGGCGCGGGCGATGGCCAACATCTGCTGTTGCCCGCCCGACAGGGTCCCCGCCGGATGATCGCGGCGCTCGGCCAGTGGCGGAAACATCTGGTAGATCTGCTCCAGATCGGCCGCGATCTCGTCATCGCGCCTGAGATAGGCGCCAAGGCGCAGATTGTCGGCGACGCCCAACGGCGCAAAGACCTGACGGCCCTCCGGCACCTGCACGATACCGGCCGCGACGCGAGCATGGGGCGAAGCGCGCGTCACCTCGCGGCCTTCGAAGACGATGCGCCCGCCCGAGGCGGGCTGCACGCCGGAGATCGTGCGCAGCAGCGTCGTCTTGCCCGCCCCGTTCGCCCCCACCAGGGCAACGATCTCGCCGGCGCCGACTTCCAGGCTCACCTCGTGCAGCGCCTGGATGCGCCCGTAGTGGCTGGACAGCGAATCAACCGTGAGCATCGGCGATCTCCTGCCGGCCATGCTCGCCGAGATAGGCGGCGATGACCTTAGGGTCGGCCCGAACCTCGTCGGCGGCGCCTTCCGCCAGTCTCCGCCCGTAGTCGAGCACCAGAATCCGGGTCGAAATCCGCATGACGAGCTGCATGTTGTGCTCGACCAGCACCACGGTGACGCCTTCTTGGACGACGCGCTTGATCAGCTCGTCGATCTCGCGGGCCTCCACCGCATTGCAGCCGGCGGCCGGCTCGTCGAGCAGCAGCAATCGCGGCTCCGTGGCAAGCGCGCGCGCGATCTCGAGCCGCTTGAGCGCGCCATAGGGCAAATTGCCGGCCACGGTATCGGCGTCGCCGGCCAGCCCGACCCGCTCCAAAAGCGCGTGGGCCCGGGCGCTTGTCTCGCGGTTCTGGCGGGCGGCGGACGGCAACTGGAAAAGCTGTCCAACAAGCCGGCGATCCTCATGCAGGTGCCGTCCGACCATGACGTTCTCCAGCGCCGTCATACGAAAGAAGATCTGGAGGTTCTGGAAGGTGCGCGACAAGCCGCGCGCGGCCATCAGATGGGGACGCAGGCCGGTGACGTCATGTCCATCGAGCAGGACCCGTCCATTGTCGGCGCGATAGATGCCGGAGACAAGATTGAACAGGGTGGTCTTGCCGGCCCCGTTGGGGCCGATGATCGAGAAGATGGTGCCAGGTTCGACGGCAAAGGAGACGTCGTCGACCGCCCGCACGCCGCCGAATGCGATGGACAGCCCTTCCACGCGCAAGATCATTTGCGCCTCCCGAGCAGCCGGATCAGGCTGGGGACGAGCCCGGCCGGCATGAACACCATCACGGCAATCATTATGAGGCCGAGCACGGCGTGCTCATACTGGTCGAGAGCGGTGAGGAGTTGGGGCAGCGCCGTCAAAAGGGCGGCGCCGACGATCGATCCGAAGATCGACCCCATACCGCCGAGCACAACCATCACTACAAGCTCGATGGAGTGCATGAAGCCGGCTGCATCCGGCGTGATAAAGCCGTTGAGCAGGGCAAACAGCGAACCCGCGACGCTGGCATAGATCGCCGAAATGACGAAGGCGAGCAGCTTGTAACGGGCGACGTCGACGCCGACGACCTCGCTGGCCACCTCGCTGTCGTGCAGTGCCCGGAGCGCCCGGCCAGTCGGGCTGTGGGCTAGGTTGAGCGCTAGCCAGGTGGCGATCAGCAGCAGGACACCGGCGACCCAATACCAAGTTTGCGAGCCGCGCACCGTCCAG
>SKQW01000208.1 GCA_007118805.1 Rhodobiaceae bacterium
CGCAACGAAGACGCCCAAAGCTCAAGCGTCGCCTCGATCGATGCTCCAACCATTCCATGACCTCCGAATCATGGAAACCCATGGATTCAGAGATCACCAAAAAGCGCAACTGTAGTGCTAGCCCTTTGTGAGGCCGCGGAGGGACAGGTCGTGGTCTTGCGTCAGTTCGGATTACGGTGCCGCCATTTCACCGACAGAGCCGCCTTCTTGCCAGTTCCTCTGGGACCTGAGATCGGAAATCTCTCGCCTGGAGTGCTTCCCGGGTGAGTCCCGAAACCGTCGGACCGGGCGGCGATCGTCGACGCGCCGGCAGGCCCGAATTCGACCGAAACTTGTCGGCGACCATGCGGCGCGGCAGCGTCCTCTGGGCGAGGTTGATCCGGAAGGTAAGGTCGGCAAGCCGCCGGGCCTTCCAGGGATGCAGCAGGCGCTGCTGCCCGAGGAGCATGGCCAGTTCGGTAAACAGGAAATCATTGAGCGCCGTGTTGGAGAAGAAGGGTTGGATGCGGTGAAACGCCTTCTTGCCCATGGTCTTGAGCCTCTGCTTCATTGTCCCCTGTGTCATTCCAGTGAGGAATCGGTCACCAGCAGTCTGAGATAACAGTCGGCCGCGTTCTCGACCGAGAACTCCGCTGCGCGACGCCTCAGAGCCTCCCGGTTGTGCGACTCCGAGCAGCCCGACACGATCGCGGCGGCAAGCGAACGTGCATCGCCCACCGGCACGAGGCGTCCATAACGGTCGTCCCCGAGGATCTCCCGCGGCCCCGATGGGCAGTCGGTCGAGACGACGGGTGTGCCGCAGGCCAACGCCTCGATTATGACATTGCCGAAACCCTCCCAGGAGGATGACAGCACGAAAAGGTCGGCGCGGGCCAGATAGGGCCATGGTCGCGCCACGAAACCCGGCATGGAAACGTCGTCTTGTATGCCGAGGTCACGGACGAGACCCTCCAGCTCCCCGCGCAGGTCTCCCTCGCCGAGGATCAGGAGCCGGGCGTCGACTTGCTTGCGAACCGTCTCGAACGCCCTGAGCAGGAGCGGAAAGTTCTTCGGTTCCTTGAACGAGCCCATTGCGATCAGCCTCGGGCCGGCATGGTCCGCCCAGTCCTGGGCGGCTTCGCAGGGGCATTGGCGCTCCTCCGCCGACGGCAGGCGAACCGGGTTATGGACGACGTTGATCCGCTCGGCGCGGAGGCCGGAGAATCGTGCAACGCTTCGGGCTACGCCGTGGGACACGGCCACCACACCGTCCGCGCGCGGGTAGGTCAGTCGCATCGTCGTTTGCAGCTTGAATCGGCCGGCCGAGGTCGCACTCATCTTTGACGCGCTGTAATCGGTATGGTCGCTGATCACCACCCGCATCGGCACGCGCCCCAGATCGCGCGCCCAAACGGCAATCGACGTCAACGGCCACATGGCGGCCAGCAGGGCACCGGGCCGACGCGCGCGCAGATAGCTCACCAGCGGCCGAACGGTCGAGCGAAGCTGCCGGGCGCCGAGACCGATCACCGGCACGCCCGAAGGCAGGCAGTCGAGCCATTCCCCCCGTTTGTTCTGCAGAACGAACTCCACGTCATGCCCGAGGCTCGCGAACCGGTGTGCAAGCTGGATGCGAATCTTCTCCACTCCGCCGCCGCGCAGGTCGGGGAGCAGGATTGCAATCGACTTGGTGGGGCGCAGCTACGCTATTCCGCCAGGCTGAGGGCGTGGTCCAGGACGTTCGAAAAGGCATCCCGGTCAACGACGAGATCCGCGAGCCCGCCTTGCCCCCCGGCCGTTCGGGGACAGAACAGGATCAGGTAATGATGATCCATCACCGAGGCCAGACGGGCGTAGGTTGCCGGTGCCAGAACGCTCCGCCGGACCGGGCTCGGCCTGTCGGCTTCTGCAGGGTCCGCCATGAGTTCCACGACGACGCCCCCGGGCGGCATGAACATCATGTTGCTCAGGCCGGCCCCGTGGACCGAGACGAGGACCTTCGCCGACGACAGGAGCGACACCTGTTCGGGGAATGAAACATCCTCGAACGCGACGACCGCAAATCCCCTTGCGGCCAGAACCGATTCCAACTCGGCCTCGTTTGACACGCATCGCCCTCGCGCCTTGCGCCGCGTGACATAGATGCATGTTTGACGGGCGGGCGTTTCGAGGGTCCCACCGTAGGCATGAAGGTAGAGCTCGCGCGCCAGCTGCATCGCCGGCGGGTCGTATTCGGCCTTTCTGGGGGGATTGGACGGAAGGACGAACCGTTTGGCCTTGCCGTTTGCCCCGTCGGGATAACGCGCCATCGCGCGAAAGCCGATGGGGCGTATGCTGTCCTCGACGATGCCGGCCAGCCGCGCAAAGGGCGGAGTCAGACAGGTCAACGCGGCGGCTTGGTCCCTGAGGCGCAGCAGGCGGGGGACGGCCTCGGTCAGCCAGTGGAAATATCCCCCCGTCCAGAGATTGTGGCCGATGCAGTAGGTCTGGCTCCCGTCGAGGGCGCGGGCGCGGCGCCTGACCCGGCTTGCATAGCCGATCGACAGATGCCCCAGCCATTTGTGCGGGTAGCCGTGGTGGTAGCTTTCGCGAACCGGCAACAGGCCCCGGAAGCATATCCCCGACCGCGTCACCACAACGTTTCGGAGGTCCCGGACCCCGCCCTCCGGATAGCCGTAGTCGAGCGGATCGATCCTGGCCAGGATCTCTGCCGTCGCATTGGCCGGCGGACGGACCGAAACGTGCCGGATGGACGCTCCGGGAACGGCCTTGGTCATCCGCTTTCGTACAGGTCGTGGCGCAGACCGGCGGCCGAGGCGACCGCCCCGAGGCCGGCGCCCACATGCCTTGCCCCGATTGCCAGGGATGCCAGCCCGTATACGGGCACGATCAGGATCAAGGCCCCGAAGGCAATCCGGGGAACTGACCTGAACACGATCCGACGCATCGACGGAGTACCCAGGGCTTTTCCACGGGACAGGCTTTGGGAGAACGCCCGTCGCATCAGATATCGCAGCGTACTCCGGGGACCTTGCACAGTTTGGTAGACCAGGGCTGTCTCGCACCACTCGCATGTCGCGCCCCGAGCCCGCGCGGCACGCCAGAACGCGGTATCCTCGCCGCTGCTGAAGCGATGGGTGCATGGAAACCGCAAATCTTGAGCATTGATCCACCCAAGGTCCCCAAGCCAATTGTTGGTGGCGATCTGAACGGGCTCGCCCCTCTTGTGCATGGAGGTTCGACGCGATTCGCTCCGCCGCGCCGCGGCCTTGACGCTATTGTGGACCAGACGCCGCCAGCGTCCGGCGGGGCTGTCGCCCGGTGCCGGTATGGCAGGCCCGCCGACCAGATGCGCCCCGGTTTGGTCTCGACACTCCAGGATCTCCCTGAGCCATCGCCGATCCGGATAGTCGTCGTCGTCCAGGAAGCACAGGACCTCCGCGCCAAGGCGCGTGGCCTCGTCGATCGCCCGGTTCCGCGCGAACGGAATTCCCCGCTCGCCCTCGACAACGTATCTGTAACGCAAATTGTGCCTCGGATCGCGTTGTTCGCTGAAGACACGCCTTGCGCTGGCCTCCGGGTCATTGTCCACGACGATGACGACGGCCTGCCATTGCTCCGGAACGTCCATGCACAGAAGTTCGCCCAGCAAGCCTGCAAGCAGTTCGGGGCGCCGGTAGGTCACGATAGCGAGCGCGACGGACCGGAGCCGGGCCGCGGCACTGCCGACCCGCGTCGTTCGCAGGCGCTGATCGGCGTGGTGATCCCGCACGGCTAGGCCTGCCCCCGGAGCCGCTTGCCCAGGCGCCACAGGCCCGGATACGCGACCCGGCGCGACACTCGCCTGACCTCCGGTCGGGTTGGATCGACCTTGCGCGCTTCATCGATCGCCGCCCTCGCGCTGGCGAGGTCTCCCAGCACGAGATGCTGATAGGCGAGCGCCGCCCAGCGTTCGGCGTAGACGCCCGGAAATGCGGCGTAGAGATCCTTGTGCTTCTCCAGCAGCTTCTGGCGCATCCGGGTGACAAGGGGCCGGTTCCGCATCAGCGAGTGGGGCGTGTCCGCGTAGAGCACGAAGGGGTCCGGCAGGAATGCGAAGGGGTAGCGCGCGGCGACGCGCAGTAGCAGGTCGGTATCCTCCTCGCGCTGGAAGTCTTCGTCGAACCCCCCGACCTGCTCGATGACGGCACGCGGGATCACGGTCGCCGATGGCAGGGCATAGGCCTTCCCCTGGAGCAGGACAGTCAGGACATCTCCCGCCAACATGGCCGCTTGATCGGGAATGGATGTTCGGTACGGCGGCTCCATCCGGCATTTCATGAAGCCGCAATGGACGAGGCCGAGCGTATCGTCCGCGGCGCGGAAGCAGCCCACTTGCTTTTCGAGCTTTTCTGGCAGCCAAAGGTCGTCGTCGTCCAGGAAGGCGACATAGGCCCCTTCGGCGTTGTCGATGCCGGTGTTCCGCGCCGCCGCCAGACCGCGATTCCTGTCGTGCCTGACATACCTGACGCGCGGGTCGTCGATTGCGGCGACGACCTCTTCCGTGTTGTCGCCGGACGCGTCATCCACCAGAATCACTTCAAGCTCGTCGAAGGTCTGCCACAGCGCGGAGTGGATGGCCCGGCGGGCGAGGCCGGGACGCTGGTAGCTGGGGATAATGACGCTCACCGTCGGGCCGCAGGGGCGCCCGCGATCGTTCGCGACCCGGCGAAGGGCGTCGGCCCCGAGCGTCCCGCGCGATGCCGGCGCCGGACCTGGACGAACAAGGCTCACTGCGCCCCTATCCAACGTATCGCCGCAATGCCGGCGCCGCGGTCATCAACCGGACGGCCAGGCGCCTGGCGATTGGGGTCAGCTCCGCCCACAGGCGCAAATTCGCCTCCTCCGCCTCGCTGTCGCCCTGCTCGTGGAACTTCCGGACCTGGCGCCACGCCAGATCGGCCGCACGCCGTTGACCGGTAACTTGCGAGAAATCCGGATAGCGCTGCGAAAAGGTCCGATTCAGCAGACAGATTTCCCGTACGTTGTCGCCGGTCCGTTCGAGGCGACTGGAATCATTGCCCCGGAAAATCCGGTACGCCGACAGAACCTTCGGCGACACCACGCCCCCCATGGCGCGCACGATACGCGCCCACATTTCACAGTCGGCAATGTGATTGTAGCGGGAATCGAACCCTCCTAGGGCTTCGTAGGCGGCCCGCCTGACCGTGACGCCGGCGAACTGGAGCGGTGTCGCGTAATAGAACGGCATTGCCGACTCTCCAAAAACTTCAAGCTCGCAGATGCGCCGCGTCACGCCTTCTATATCCAGCTTCTCGTCAACGAAGAACGATCTCGTGGCGTACAGCCCGGCCTCCGGAAACTTGTGGGCCAGAGACGATACTTCCGAATAGTAGCCATCCATTACGATATCGTCGCCATGCAGGATATGGACGAATTGGCCGACGCTCCGCTCGATGCAGGTGTTGAAGTTCGCCGTCGCCCCCGCGTTCGCGGTCTTGCGATAGAAGCCGACACGGCCGTTTCCGATGTCCCGAACCACCCGCTCGGGATCGTCCGCCGTCGAGCAGTCATCGACGACTTCGATCTGCATCTTGTCCAGTCCCGGGTCCTGGGCCAGGACGCTTCGGAGCGTCTCGGGCAGGTAGGCCGAGCAATTGTAGGTCGGTATCATCACCGACCAGAGCGGGCGCGCCGTACCCTCGGGAACGGGTGGAATGTCCGGAACGCTCACGTCGCCCCCGATGCCGACATGAGTGTTTCGCGACAAGGAGCCTCTGCCTCGGCCCACTCGTCGTAGGGCCAGGGGTGCTTGGCTGCGTTGACACGATCGGGATCGGTCGCGGTGATCTCCGGCCGACCGGTCACGAGCCGCTCCACGATCTCGACGCCCTGCATGAAGGAGTGGTCCTGATTGCTGACCTCGTATTTCCACATGCCGAAGCGGCCCCGGGAGAACACGTCGTATTGCTCGAAATACGGAATCAGCTCGGCGAGCGCCTCGTCCCGGTCCAGCCCCGGTGTCGGATAGCCATATTCGGCGGTGTACTGCCAAGTGGAGACGATGTCGTCGCGGTCCTCGAGCAGGCGCGTGTTCAGGGCACCCTGTATCACGTCCTCCACGAGCGAGGCCCGGTTGACGGGCTTGCATGAAGACTCCGAGACCTCACACATGAGCGACCAGTTCTTGGTGATATCCGGGACGTTGCGGGGAGAATAGTTGCTGAAGACGGTGACCCTGTAGAAAGGGCAATTGTTCTCGGGAAAGTATATCCAGCATTTTCCGGCAAGCTCCGGGCCGGGCGCTCCCCGCAAACCCAGACCGACAATGTGGCTACTGGAATGCAGCAGGCCTTGCTCCGCCTTTGCCTTGAGCTGACCCTGCCCGCTCAGCCGGATTAGCTCCTTGAGCGGGATGGTGGATATCAGCCTGTCGTAAGTGAAGGCCGTACCATCGGTCGTCCTGACCATGCGCTGGGCAAGGTCGACTTCAACCGCTTCGGTATTCAGAAAGATGTTCGACCGGGGCAGGCGTGCAGCGCAGGCGCGCCAGATTTCCCCTGTCCCACCCTGCCTGGGAAACCGGAAGGTGTTGTTCGGGCCCCAGGAGACGTCGTCCCGGGCATGTACGAGGTTGCTGAGCACCCGTCCGAGATCCGTGACGGCGACCCGCTCTCCCATCCATCCGACACCCATTCGTTCCGGAGGATAGGCCCAGACCTTGAAATTGTATGGAAGGAGGAAGACGTCCGCGATGCCCGGTCCGAACTTGGCGTGGATCCAGTCCCGGAATGTCCGCGGTTCGGCCCGGGGTGACCGGGTTATGTCGACGAGCCCCTGCAGGCAGCGGTCCAGGTCGTCGTCCGGCAATCTTCGGATATTGTTCTGAAACGGATACGGGATGAAGCGCTCGCGCAGCCAGACATAGGCCGCCCGTTGGTGATGCAGCCAGCCGTCCTCGCCGAGGAACTCGTCCATCGCCGCATCGAAGTAGTCGTAATGGGAAAACTGGACATGCCCCCCGATATCCCAGGTGAAGCCCTGCGGGTCGGTGAAGGAGGCCGCGAGACCGCCGGGCTGCGCGCCCGAGTCCAGCAACGCCCAGTCCCGGCATCCCCGTATCTCCAGTTGCCGCGCGGCACCAAGGCCGGTTGGACCCGCGCCAAGGATCAGGAACCGTGTCATCAGCTGCTTCGAGCGCCAGGAAAGATTCCCTTCGCTCCGCGTGCAGTATCGCCATGGCCCCGATCCCGGCGCGGGAACTCCTGCCGAACCACTTCCTTCAACTTCAATGCAAGGCGAACATGGGGGGCGGACAACGCAAGGCAGGCGGGACGCCATTTCCGCGCAGGCAGGGGGCTCCCGAACAGGAATCGCGGCAGCGTGGACCGCACCACTTCAGTGGCGCCGTACGGGCGGGCCAGAACTTCCGCGTCATCGTTGTGCAGGTCACTGCTTAACTTCACATGATGGGTCAGGCATTCCAGCACGGACGGATCTGGTTCCTCCATGAAACTGGTCGTGACATCGGTGAAGAATTCCGCGCACCGTTCTGCCGTATCCAGACTTCGCAGAAATGTCGCGGCATTGCGTTGGGCAAACGCATCAATCCTCGCCTGAATGCCGGAACGCCACCGACGGTCATCTTCCGCGATGGCCTGACATGTGCCCGCCCAGCCTTCGGCCCCCTCATGATGGCCAAGCACGGTCCCGTGAGGAGCGAGGCCGAAAACGTGTTCGAAGACAAATGGCCAGCGAAACAGCGCCGGAACCGTCGCGCTGCTCCTCGCGTCGGGCGCGGCCAGTGGCAGCATGGACGCCGTCGGACCGGACGCCCGCGGCGGCGATCGCTGATCGGAGAGGTATACATAGAGCCCTCTGGCTGACCCTTCAGGCTGTACCAGGGCATGAAGCGCCTGCTGGATCGTCGCGCGCCATCCCGGCTCTACCACCGCCCACGGAACTGCGGGATCGAACAGTCCTTCCTGCTCGAGGTAGCTCAGGAGGGTGTTGCGTCTGCGTTCGAACCGTTCAAGCAAATGCGCCTTCGTGCGGGGCTCCTCGAGGGTCCGGAAGAATTCCTCCAGATCATCCGGCCCGAGCCTGGCATCTCCCTCCAGGCGGGCGGCCCACCGCCGCAATCCCTGGTCACACTCATCCAGGGTCGCGTCGAGCCGTCGAAGGAGACGTGACGTGGTTGGAGTTTCGTCAGGCTGGACGAGCCAGTGAAGGTCCTGTTCCGTCAGTCCCCTGGTGCCCGCTGAAAGCGCCGCGTAGCGGGAAATCATCAGATAGCGGCAATCCACATTGAACGTCGGGGACAGTGTCTTGGAGCAACGCCACGCCAGGAACGCGTCCCGGGACAGGAAATACAATCGGTCCACGCCGCTGGAACTGGCCTGCCGAAGCGCCCAGATGCTCCATGCCATGGAGACCGGACCAAGATACTGGGATACCAAGCGTTGCTCGGCAGAGTTTGGACAGGACAGGCGATCCAGTCGCATGATAGCCGATAGTGCGGATCGCGACAGACGGGGAATCTGCGCGACCTTCGTTTCGACAGGGGTGAGAAGTCCCTCGCGGTACGGAACGGCCGCAACGCCCAGCCTACTCGGCATCTCGGTGTCGGCGTGCCGGTCATCGCCGATCATCGTGATGCGATTGGAACCAAGATTGGTATCCTTCATGATGTATTCGTACAATCGGCCTGATCGCTTTTGAACGCGAGTTTCGCTGGATGTGTAGACAAGGTCGGCTTCCTCCAGCAGGCTCTCGCGCTCTAGCACTTCATGGACGAACCAGCGCGGAAGATAGGTGTCGCTCACGAACGCGACCGTGGCTGACAGGCGTGCCTCCCGGAGAAGCTCAGCGACATGACCGTTCGCGGTCAAGCAATCGCGCTCGACGTCCAGCTCGATCGCCGCGCCGTCGATCGCCGACAGCTCCGGGACCTCGGCCGTCAGGGCGGCCCAGATTTCCTCCAGGGTGCATTCTTCATGACCACAGGTGGACCGTGCCAGTTGCTCGGCGCGACGTCTCGCGACGACGAACGAATCCTCGTCCCATTCGGTCAAAACCTCCGGGGCCTGCTCACGAAGGCGCGCGTGGATCAGGCGGAATACATCGCTCGGCGCCACAACCGTTCGCACGAGCGCGGTGTCGAACACATCGAAGCAGGCAAGCCGCTGACGGATTGTCGGTCGGCGCAGCGCGATAAGACGACGGCCGGCGTTCGCCGATCGCGCGGATTCAAGGGTGGTCATTCCGAACACGCTCCCGCTCCATGCCGGCACGCGGATCTCATGAGTCCGGCAGGTGCTTGGACGAATGCCGTCAAGGAGGGCAAATGTCGGATTCGAACCATTAGGAGATCCGAGGCTTTTCCGAATTTCCATTGCATGAAACGGCAGTCGTTCGGCCGGCGATCCAGGTTCCGGCCCCGGAAGCCGGCTGCTGCGTCATGAGGCGCCCGCTATCGAGCCACAGGATGTCGTCGCAACCCTGAAGGGACGATTCCCGGTGAGCGATGATCAGAATAGTGCGCGTGCCGGACAGGGAGGCGATTGCCGCCATGACACCCGCTTCGGTCTCCGGATCGAGGGAGCTCGTGGCCTCGTCGAGAACCAAGAGCGCCGGATCATGATAGAGCGCGCGCGCGATGCCGATGCGCTGGCGCTGCCCGCCCGACAGCCGGACACCGCGCTCGCCCACCACGGTCCAGTAGCGCTCCGGCAGATCGCTCATGACGAATTCGTGGATCTGGGCAAGCCGTGCGGCATGCTGCACGGCCTTCATGTCGATTTCGGCTGGCGGCACTCCGAACGCGATGTTTGCCGCGATGCTCTCGTCGGACAGGTAGATGTGCTGGGGTACGTAACCCAGCGTGGCCTGCCAGGCCCTCAAATTGTGCTCGGTCAAGGGAGTTCCGTCGACAAGCAGGGTTCCCTGCTCGGGGCGGAGCAGTCCCAGGATTACGTCCACCAGCGTGGTCTTGCCGGAGCCGCTGGGCCCCATGATCCCGACCGTGTCGTTGGCGCTGATACTCAGCGTTATGCCCTTCAGCGTGGGGGCTTCGGCTCCCGGGTAGGTGAAGGTGAGTTCCTCGAGCTCCAGCCGGTGGTACAGGGGCAGCAAACTGGGGCGCTGACCGTTGCTGCGCGAGGTGACCGGCTGAGTTCCCAGTCCGAGGAGTTCCTTGTGCAGGTTCTCCAGGGCAGCCGCTCCGAAGCGCAACTTCGACAGCGCTTGAAAGATCTGTTGCAGGCACGGCATTAGCCGGTAGCCCGCGAAGGCATACAGACCGAGCACCGGGATGACCTGCTGCAGCGCGTCGCCGCGCAGAATCAGGTAGAGCGCAATGAGCAGCACGCCGCCGAAGGCGATCGTTTCCAGGGCATAGCGCGGCAGGTCGCTGATTATCTGTGCCCGGGCCACAGTGGCGGTAATCTCGCTCGAGGCCTTCCGGAACCGAGAAAGGAAGGACTCTTCCTTGCCCAGCAGCTTGACATCCTTGATAGCCCCAAGGGCTTCTCCCGCCGCCACGTAGCGGGCCGTGTTGGCGGCGACGCGGGACGCTCCGAGCCCCGCCAACGTTCGACGCACGGCGATATAGAAGATCCCGTAGAGCCCGCCCAGCACGGTTGTCACGAGGAGCGCCAGGAACGGGTCGAGGGCAACCAGCAAGGCGACGATGACCAGAGCCACCATGGCGCGGGTAACGAGCTGGAGTCCCGGCATCAGCACCCCGCCGGTGACTTG
This sequence comes from Rhodobiaceae bacterium, assembly GCA_007118805.1. Lineage (GTDB taxonomy): Bacteria > Pseudomonadota > Alphaproteobacteria > Rhizobiales > Tepidamorphaceae > SKQW01. The sequence goes on from SKQW01000208.1 coordinate 10,738, forward strand.
CTCGACCTCTGCTAGGACGTTCTTGCTGAGATCGCCGCTGTTGCGGCGCAGGAAATAGACGTATGGCTGGAAGAGGTAGTGCTTGAGGAGCTTGGTGCTCAGTGCATGGGTTCGCCCCCGCACGAAGCGGTACTGGGCCCATTGGGTTGCCGCCATCCACGCATTGCTGATGACCAGCGCCAGAAGCGCACCGCTGCCGAGCGCCACCAGGAAATTGTTTGCGGAGGTAAAGCCGCCCGTTTCGAAGGCCCAGGAAAGCCACGCATTCGACGTGACCAGGCCGGGATTGGCCGCAACGGAGAGAAAGGGCAGAACGGCGGCGATACTGGCCATCTGCAGGAAGGCCATGCCGAGAACGGCGACGAACAGCAGGGCGAGCTGGATGCAGTCGCGGCGGTCGAGGAGGGCGAACAGCTTGCGGGCAGTTTCGAGCATCACGCGCTTACCTTGCTCCAGAACCCGTCAGGACGGTCCGCACCGTCTTTGCAAGGATGAACAGTTCGAGCCAGGGCGAGAAATACTTTATGTAGAAAAAGTCGAAATGCAGCTTCTTCCGGGCTGCCTCAACTTCGGCGACGTTGCCCTGGTTGACCTGCGCCCAGCCCGTAAGGCCGGGCCGGACGATGTGGCGGTAGCTGTAGAAGGGGATCCGCCGCTCATACCATTCGGCCAGCGGCAGCGATTCCGGCCGTGGACCGATCCAGCTCATCTCGCCCCTGGCAATGTTGACGATCTGCGGCAGTTCATCGATGCGGTAGCGGCGCAGCAGGCGGCCGACC
>SKQW01000054.1 GCA_007118805.1 Rhodobiaceae bacterium
AGGACCTCTTCCTGCCCCGGCGCGCAGACCAAGACCCGCGGCTTGGCGTCGCCCAGAAAGTAGTCGATCTCGGCCGGCGTGTAGCCGGTATTGAGCGGCAGGAAGGCCGCGCCCGCACGCAGGGTCGCCAGGTAGAGCGCCACCGCCTGCCAGGACTTGTCGACCTGCACCGCCACGCGATCGCCAGCCGTCACGCCGGCCCCGCGCAGCACGTTGGCGAGCCTGGCCGACAGGGCGAAGGCCTCGCCATAGCTGATCGCGCCGGCCGCCCCGAGTTCGAACAGTACACGATCCGGCGCGGGGATCGCCGCCTTCAAAGCCTGAAACAGATCACTCATCGCTGATTGCCAGTTGTCGTGGTTCGGCGGTGCGGCGCAGCAGCCGGCGCACCGCGGGCGCGGCGGCGATCGTCCCCGCCTTGGCATAGGCCTCGTGATTGCGCTCGATCTGGCGTCGATCGTAAAGGTAGTTGACCATCAGCCCGTAGGCGTTGGACAGGGCACGGTCGGAGAAATCGCCGAACAGGTTGATTCGTTCAAGTCGCGCCCCGTTGCCGAGATGAAAGCGCGCCACGGCATCGCGCGGCGTCCCGCGCACGGTTTTCGAGCGCAGAAAATAGTGTGCGGCCAGGGCGCCGAGGACCGGACGGGCTTCGGCGAGCAGCGCCGGATCCTCGTGCCAGCCCGGAGTCTCCAGCTTTTCCAGGACTTTGCGATCCGCCGGCGTGACCGCCTCCGGGCTATTCGCCTCCAGCTCGCGGGCGAGCCAGCGGCGGAAGCCCGGTGCGGGCGACAGCGTGACAAAGGTCTTCAGCGACGGAAAGGTCTGCGCGAGCTCCTCGACCACCTGCTTAATCAGGAAGCTGCCAAAGGAGATCCCGCGCAGCCCGGTCTGGCAGTTGGAAATCGAATAGAAAACGGCGGTCGTCGCCCGGTCGGGATCGAGCGGCGTGCGCTGCTCGGCCAGGATGGGGCCTATGGCCTCCGGCATGTCGGTGGTCAGCGCAACCTCGACGAAGATCAGCGGCTCGTCCACCAGGGCCGGATGAAAAAAGGCATAGAGGCGGCGATCGGGCGGGTCGATGCGCCGCCGCAGATCCTCCCAACCCTGAATCTCGTGAACCGCCTCGTAGCGGATGATCTTCTCCAGGATCACCGCGGGCGTGGACCAGTCGATACGTCTCAGCACGAGAAACCCCCGATTGAACCAGGAGGAAAGCAGATGCTCGAAGTCGCGGTCAACGCCGGCGAACTCGGGATGATCGCCGAGCCGGGCGACCAGGTCCGCCCGCATATTCACCAGCGCCGCCGTTGCCCCGGGCGCCCGGTTGAGCCTCCGGATGAGCTCGCGACGGCGCGGCTCGGAAGCCCGGTGCAGTTCCATCGCGGAGGCCTCGTCGCCGCTCTCCACGAAAGCGTGCGCTGCTGATTCGAGCCGCCCCATATCGGGGCCGAAGCCCTGCGCCAGGGAGCGGAAGACGCTCGTCCGCCCGGCCCAGTCGAGCGCCGCATATCCGTCGAGGATCTCCTGCGCCAGGGCCATGCCCGACGCTTCGCCAGGCTCGGTCACGAGCGCTTCGGCGAGCTCGGCCAGGTCGCGCCCCGACGGACGGCGGCTGCGGTTGCGGTCAATGACCATCCGCCCGCGCTCGACGACGGTGGTCAGGAGATCGTTGAGATAGGATGAGCTCACGGCGCTCCTCCTGAGGACTGCTCCAACCATTTGGCCTGTTCCGACGTTTCGTGCAACGGGATGATGTCGATTGAACGAAACGAACGCGGCGGCTTTCGGTTCTGCAAAAAGCGCTGCATTCGGCGATCGCGGTCCCCTACCTCCATTGAACTCTAATCATCATTCCTCGGATTCACAGGAGTTTCGAGGCGATCAGCGCGAACACCAGACCATATCCCAGGAGCGTCGGCAGCATGGTCAGCGTCATGCCGAGGGCGCGGCCTGACACGCCGCGCCGGTAGCCGCGCAGGAACAGGATCCGGCCGACGCCGAACAGGACAACGCCGACCACGATGAGCGACAGCCAGCGCCCGCCAAGAAGGCTGGACAGCGCGAAATACAGACCAACGGCGAGCACCACCTGTTCCAGTGTGTTCTGAAGGAATGCCGCTTGGATGGCGAGACGGTCGCTTGGCGGGCCGGCCGCCGAGCCGCCGATGTCTTCGGGCGAGAACCGTCGCCCCGTGGACACAAGCATCACGCCGATCAGCAGCCACACCAGCACGAACGCGCTTGCCTGGGCGGCGAAGGCAAGGCGCCCCGCGAGGTCCTCCGGAAAGGTCAAGACGAATGGCAGCACGAGGTAGCCAAGCCCAGCCGCAAGACCGGTCGCAAGGAAGGCCACAAGGCCAGCGCGTCGAATCGCGCGCTCTGCCTTCGCCATGCCGTCCTGGTCGGGCACTGTGCGATAGCTTTCCTCGGACATCCGCGGTGCTCCACTGTTTGCGCCGGCCGCCGAGTCGCCGGCAGCGCAGACGACGCTTGCCTTCTGTGACGACTTCGCTACCCAATAGCGTCGGAGCTCTGGAGGGGAAAGACTGCGGAATGGACGTCGTCGCGTGGGACTGGCTGACCTTCGCCATGCGCTGGTTTCACGTCATTGCCGGCATCGCCTGGATCGGCTCGTCCTTCTACTTCATTGCGCTGGATCTCGGACTGCGCAGGCCGGACGGCGCGCCGACAGGGGTCTCCGGCGAAGCCTGGCAGGTGCATGGTGGGGGCTTCTACCACATCCAGAAATACATGGTCGCCCCGGACAAGCTTCCCAAGGAACTGACATGGTTCAAGTGGGAGGCCTATGCGACCTGGATCTCGGGCTTCTTCCTCCTGATCCTCGTCTATTACGCCGGCGCCGAGCTCTATCTGATCGACCGCACCATAATGGACCTTCCGGTCTGGGCGGCGGTCGCCATCGGATTGGCGTCGCTCGGCCTCGGCTGGCTCGCCTACGACCTTTTGTGCCGCACGCCGCTCGGCAACAACGACGCTGCCCTGGGCGCGGCCTTGCTGATCTTTTTGGTCGCGGCGGGCTGGCTCCTTTCGCACCTGTTTTCCGGGCGCGGCGCGATGCTCCATCTCGGCGCCCTCATCGGGACCATGATGGTGGGCAATGTCTTCTTCGTCATCATCCCCAACCAGAAGAGGGTCGTCGCCGATCTCATCGCCGGGAAGGACCCCGACCCCGAGCTCGGCCGGCAGGCCAAGCAGCGGTCGCTGCACAACAACTATCTCACCCTGCCCGTCCTGTTCCTGATGCTGGTGATCCACCTGCCGCTGGCCTTCGCCACGCAGTGGAACTGGGCGATCGCCGGGTTGGTGATCGTCATGGGTGCTGTCATCCGGCACTTCTTCAACGAGATGCATGCCGGCCGGGGCATGCCGCTGTGGACCTGGGCGGCGGCGGCCGTCCTCTTTGTTGGCGCCATGTGGCTGTCCGCCCTGCCCCCCGGCGCGCAAGGCGCTCACCAGGCGGCAGCCGCCGGCCCCCGCACCGCGGCGCTGGCTGCCTCGCCGCATTTCGCCGAGGCCGAAAGCATCGTGATCGGCCGCTGCGCCATGTGCCATGCCGAGACCCCCGCCTGGAACGGACTCAGGCGGCCGCCCGGCAATGTCGTGCTTGAGGGTCCCGAGGATGTGTTGCGTCATGCCCGCGCCATCGAGATGCAGACGGTACGCTCGCACGCCATGCCGCCCGGCAATGTCAGCCACATGAGCGAAGACGAACGCCGGCTGCTGGCTGCCTGGCTCGCTGACGCGCGATGACGGCCGGCCCCGCCACCACGCTCGTGCGCGGCCGCCTTATGTGGTTCGTCGACGAACCGGCGACGGCCGGCGCGGCCGCCGTGCGCTATGTCGAGGACGGCGCGATCCACATCGAGGACGGAATCATCCGCGAGGCGGGCGAGGCCGGACTGATCCTGTCTGCCCTGCCATCAGGAACGGAGATCGTCGATCACCGCCCACACCTTGTTCTGCCAGGCCTGATCGATCCCCACCTGCATCTACCCCAGACGCAGGTCATCGCCTCTCCAGCGAAGGACCTGCTCGACTGGCTGAACCGCTACACCTTCGTGGAGGAGCAGCGCTATGGAGACCCTGAGATCGCGGCCGCCGGTGCCCGCTTCCTGATCGACGAGCTCCTGCGCAACGGCACGACGACAGCGGCCGTCTATTGCTCGGTGCATCCGGCTTCGGCCGAGGCCTTCTTCGCCGAGTCCGAGCGCCGCAACACGCGCATGGCCGCTGGCAAGGTGATGATGGACCGCAACGCGCCTGACGCGCTCTGCGACAGTGCCGAGACCGGCTATCGCGAGTCCAAGGCGCTGGCCGAGCGCTGGCACCGACGCCGCCGGCAGATCTATGCGATCACGCCGCGCTTCGCGCCGACATCGACGGAGGCCCAGCTCAAGGCCGCCGGGGCGCTGGCTGCCGAGCTGCCCGACTGTCCGATCCAGACCCATCTTGCCGAGAGCGCCTCGGAGATTGCGCTGGTTGCCGAACTCTACCCCTGGGCGACGGACTATACCGACGTCTATGATCGTTTCGGCCTCCTGCGGCCGGGTGCGATGCTCGGCCACTCCATTCATCTCACCGGGCGCGAGCGCGCGCGCCTCGCCGAAACGCGCTCGGCCGCCATCTTCTGCCCGACTTCGAACCTGTTCCTCGGCAGCGGCCTGTTCGACCTGGCGGCGATGCGGGATATTTCGCCAGCCCTTGCGATGGGGATTGCCACTGACATTGGCGGCGGCACCAGCTATTCGATGCTGCAGACAGCGGCCGCCGCCCATCAGGTCCTGGCGCTCCAGGGCCAGCGCCTTGCCCCCTTCGACGCCTTTCATCTGATGACGCGCGGCAATGCCCGCGCCATGCGGCTCGATGGATGTGTCGGCAGCCTGGAGCCCGGCAGCGAGGCCGATCTGGTGGTGCTGGACGCGCGCGCCACCCCGGCCATGGCCCGGCGCATGGCCCGCGCCGAGACGCTGGAGGAGGAGCTGTCTATCCTGATGATGATGGGCGACGACCGGGCCGTGGCCACGACCTATGTGATGGGAGAGCGGGTCAAATAGGCTTGTGATGCAACCATCGACGGCGATGCCAAGGCAGGGCAATATCGCGAAGCAGACGACGTGCAAACCAGGAAGCCGATATGCAGGGCGAGACGTCGAAGGACGGCCGGCTTACGACACATGTTCTGGACCTGGCCAGCGGCAAGCCCGCCGCCGGGCTTGCCATCGTCCTCGATCGCCTCGATCCGGACCGCCGTACGGTCGCCCAGGCGGTAACCAATGCCGACGGGCGCTGTGACGGCCCGCTGCTCTCAGGCGTCGAGCTTGGGGTCGGACGATACGAGCTGACCTTCCGGGCAGGCGCCTATTTCGACCGGCTGGGCCTTTCGCTTCCCGAACCCAAATTTCTCGACGAGGTGGTGATCCGCTTCGCCGTTTCCGACGCAGGCGCGCACTATCACGTGCCGCTCCTGCTCTCGCCCTACGGCTATTCGACCTATCGGGGGAGCTGAATGGGCGACGCGATCCGCTTCCTGCTGGGCGAGGACGAACACGAGATAAGCGGCGTCTCGCCGACCATGACCGTGCTTGAATGGCTGCGCGGCCATGCCCGGCGGCGCGGCACCAAGGAGGGCTGCGCGGAAGGCGATTGCGGGGCCTGTACCGTGGTGCTAGCGGAGCCGGGCGGCGCCGGCGGCCTGAGAACGTGGCCGGTCAATTCCTGCATTCACTTCATTCCCGCCCTGCATTGCCGTCAGCTCCTGACCGTGGAAGACGTCGCCGCACCTGACGGTGCGCTGCACCCCGTCCAGCAGGCGCTGGTCGACCTGCACGGCTCGCAATGCGGCTTCTGCACGCCAGGCTTCGTCATGCAGCACTATGCCGGATGGCTGGCCGGCAGCCTGACCGATCGCGCCGCGGTCAAGGACTGGCTCGCCGGCAACCTCTGCCGCTGCACCGGCTATGGCCCCATCATCGAGGCCGGCCTTGCCGCCGGCCGCGCCGACGGCCCGGACACGGCGCGACGAGCGGCGACGGCACGCCGTCTCGACACGCTCGACGACGGCCGGATGCTCGACCTGCGGCACGAGGACCAGCGCTGGCTCACGCCGCGCACATCCGACGAGCTGGCACGCGTCTACGCGGACAATCCTGACGCGATCCTCGTGTCGGGTGCCACCGATGTCGGGCTATGGGTTACCAAGCAGCACCGGCGCCTGACCACGCTGATCGATGTTACCCGCGTTTCCGATCTGGCTGAGATTCGGGACGAAGAGGAGGCACTCGTCATCGGCGGCGCCGCGAAGCTGGCTGCCGCACATGGCCCCCTCGCCCGCCTGTCGCCCGATCTCGGCGAACTGATGCGGCGCTTCGCCTCGATCCAGATCCGTTCGGCCGGCACTGTCGGGGGAAACATTGCCAACGGCTCGCCGATCGGCGACCTTGCGCCGGCGCTGATCGCGCTTGGCGCGCAGCTATCGCTGCGACATGGCGACCGCGAGCGCACCATTGCGCTTGAGGATTTCTTTATCGATTACGGCAGGCAGGATCGCGCGCCCGGCGAATTCGTTGCCGCGATCTCCATTCCGCGGCCGGGCGCGACGAGCCGGTTTGCCTGCTACAAGCTCTCCAAGCGGTTCGACCAGGACATATCGGCGGTGATGGGCGCCTTCCGCATCGATATGACGGAAGGGCGCGTTACCGCCGCCCGCATCGCGTTCGGCGGTATGGCGGCAACGCCCAAGCGGGCCTGCAACGCCGAGGCAGCACTTATCGGAACGGCCTTCCAGGCCGACGCGGTGGAGCGCGCCTGCGCCGAACTCGCCGCCGACTTCGCGCCGATCACCGACATGCGGGCAAGCGCAACCTATCGCCTGGAAAGCGCGGCAAATCTCCTGCGCCGGTTCCACCTTGAAGTCTCAGGCGCGCCGACATCGGCAACGCGCGTCTGGGAGCTCGCCTAGTGAACGAACGGCCGACCCCCAGTGCCCACAAGGGCGCCGTGCATCGGCCGGTCATCCATGACAGCGCGGAGCGCCACGTCACCGGCAGCGCCCTCTATGTCGACGATATGCCGGAGCTGCCCGGCACCCTCCATATCCATGTAGGGATGAGCGAGCGGGCCCATGCCCGGCTGCGCGCGATCGACCTTCAGTCGGTCCGCACGGCCCCCGGCGTCGTTGCCGTGCTCACGGCAGGCGACATACCCGGCGTCAACGATGTCAGCCCGGTCCATGCCGGCGACGACCCGATCTTCGCCGAGGACATCGTCGAATATGCCGGCCAGCCGATCTTCGCCGTGGCCGCCGAGACCCTGCAGGCAGCGCGGAATGCGGCAAGGCTGGCACGCATAGACTACGAGGAACTGCCTGCAATCATAACGCTCGACGAGGCGCTTGCCGCCGCCACCGATCTCGCGCCGGCGCCAGAACTTCGCCTCGGCGACCCCGACGCTGCAATCTCGGCCTCGCCGCACAGGCTGTCGGGCACACTCCATGTCGGCGGGCAGGACCACTTCTATCTCGAAGGGCAAGTCGCCTATGCCATTCCAGGCGAGGGCGCGGACATGCTGGTCCATGCCTCGACCCAGCATCCGAGCGAAGTGCAGCATCTCGTCGGCTGCATGCTGGGCGTGCCCGACCATGCGGTGACCGTCGAGGTGCGCCGCATGGGCGGCGGCTTTGGTGGCAAGGAAAGCCAGCCGGCCCTGATCGCGGCGATCGCCGCCCTCGCCGCGCGCCGAACCGGCCGGCCGGCCAAGCTCCGGCTTGACCGCGACGACGATATGGTGATGACCGGCAAGCGCCACGATTTCCGGCTCGACTACGAGCTCGGCTACGACGCCGACGGCCGGATCCAGGGCGCGAGGTTCGAATTCGCCGCGCGCTGCGGCCGCTCGCTCGACCTCTCGAACGCCATCGCCGATCGGGCGATGTTTCACGCCGACAACGCTTACGCGCTGCCCAATGCCTATGTTCACGCCCGCCGCATGAAGACCCATACCGTCTCCAACACGGCCTTTCGCGGCTTCGGCGGGCCGCAAGGCATGATGGCGATCGAGCGGGCCATCGACGAGATCGCCTTTGCGCTCGGCCGCGACCCGCTGGAGGTGCGCCGCGCCAATGTCTACCCCGCCGATGGCAGCGCGCTGACCCCCTATCACATGGCGGTCACCGACAGCGTCCTTGACGAGCTGACCGAAGAGCTCGCCGCCAGTTCAGACTATCGGACACGGCGCGCGGCCATTCGTGCCTCCAATGCGGAAAGCACCGCCATCAAGCGGGGCATTGCGCTCACCCCGGTCAAATTCGGCATCTCGTTCACCACCACCCATCTCAACCAGGCGGGGGCGCTGGTTCATGTCTACAAGGACGGCTCGGTGCATCTCAATCACGGCGGCACCGAGATGGGCCAGGGCCTGTTCGTCAAGGTGGGCCAGGTCGTCGCCGAGGCGTTCGGCATCGAACTCGATCAGGTAAAGATCACCGCGACAACCACCGCGAAAGTTCCCAACACCTCGGCAACGGCGGCCTCGGCCGGCTCCGATCTCAACGGCATGGCCGCGGCGGCCGCGGCGCAAACAATCAAGGCGCGGCTGGCCGCCTTTGCGGCGAAGAAGCACAATATCGCGGAGGAGCACGTGGTCTTCGAGGCCGGCCGGGTGCGCATCGGCAATCAGGAGATGAGCTTTGCGGAACTGGCGCATCAGGCCTGGATGGGCCGGGTGTCGCTGTCCTCGACCGGCTTCTACGCCACGCCCGACATCCATTACGACCGCGCGACGGGCCGCGGCCGGCCCTTCTACTATTTCGCCTATGGCGCGGCGGTCAGCGAGGTCGCCATCGACACGCTGACCGGCGAGACCCGGCTATTGCGCGTCGACATCCTCCACGATGCCGGCCGGTCCCTCAATCCGGCCATCGACATGGGACAGATCGAAGGGGGGTTCATCCAGGGGCTCGGCTGGCTGACCTCCGAAGAGCTGTGGTGGAACGACGAAGGCCGGCTCCGGACCCACGCCCCCTCGACCTACAAGATCCCGACCGCCAACGATCGGCCCGACGATATGCGCATCGCCATCTGGGCAAAGGGCGAGAACCGCGAGCCAACCATCCATCGCTCAAAGGCGGTCGGCGAGCCCCCTCTCATGCTGGCGATATCGGCCTTCTCGGCGATCACCGATGCGGCCTGTGCGGCGACTGGCTATCGGGCATTCCCGCGTCTCGACGCACCGGCAACGCCGGAGCGAATCCTGATGGCGATCCGGGAGGCGACAGGCCGGGCCGGCAAGAAGTAGTCCGCCGGCGCCTACCCGATCATTCCGCTGGGGCGGGCTGAGACGCGGTGGGCAGGCTGCGCCGCCAGCCGGGCAACAGGGCCAGCGCCGACAGGCACACGAGCGCCATGCATCCCGAGAACACCATGAACAATGTGGTCTGGCTGCCCGTATAGTCGTGCAGGATGGCGATCATCGGGACCACCGCCGAGCTGACTCCGAGGGCCAGGAGGAACTGAATCGAATAGACTCGGCCGCGGAAGCGTGGCGCGACATAGCGCCCGATCAGCCAGGCGCCAACCGGGATTTCGCCGAACACCGCCAGCATCAGCGGCACCGCGACGATCACCGCCAGCAGGCCGTCGATCTGCGCCACCACAATGAACAGGGCGACCTGCAAGCCGGTCATGGTCAACATCACGGGCTTGGCGCCGACCCGGTCGAGCAGCAGTCCGATGGGAATCTGGGCGAAGGCGGCAAGGCCGAAAACGATGGCCGCATAGACCCCGATCTGAGCCACGCTGGTATCGGCCACCCGTTCCTCGAACAGCTTGGGCAGGGCGATGGTCACGCCGTTAAAGGCAAGCCCGCCGAACAGGGCGGCAATGGCCACGACCACCAGCACACGGACCTGGTCGGCCCGTGGGGCGGGAAAGAGCGGCTTGGACTCATCGCTGCTTTCCGCCCTGGGAGCGCCCTTGGCATGCAGCGCAAAGGCAATGCCCAATACGAAGGCGAAGACACCGGGAACGATGAAGGTCGCGCGCCACCCGAAATAGGCCGCGATGAGCCCGGTGAGCCCGGCCGCCGCGGCGACGCCCATATTGCCGAACACGCCGTTGACACCCAGCGCGGCGCCCGTGCGCTTGGCGACCCGCACGAGATAGGCGGTGCCGACCGGGTGATAGATCGAGGCGAACAAGCCGATGGCGGTTAGCCCGATGGCCAGGGTGAGTGGATCATACGCAAAGCCGGTGGCGATCGAGGACAGGCCGATGCCCAGGAAGAAGGTCACCATGAGCGGCGTCTCCCCGTAGCGGTCGCCCATCCAGCCGGCCAGCGGCGTGCCCAGCGCGAAGGCAACGAAGCCCGGCGTGGCAAGCGCCAGCGCCTCGCCATAGCTCATCCCCCAGGCGGGATGGATGACCAGAACCGCCGTGGGAAAAATCAGGAGAAAGTAGTGGTCGAGGAAATGCGCGACGTTGAGATAGTGGATAGTCCGGTTCATCGGTGATCCGTTCGTGCCATTCGGCGCTGATCCTAACTCCCGATGGCAGTGCCCGCTTGCGTCAGATTGCCTAATTATGTCGAATTAGTGCCATGATGCCGCAGATCGATACCAGTTCGACGGACTATCCGCGCGGGCATGTCGTGGGGCTGCACGCCCACGACGCCGCCCAGCTCGTCTTTGCCCGCTCCGGCGTCATGCGGGTCATCACCGAAGGTGGCGTCTGGGTCGTCCCGCCGGCCCGCGCGCTGTGGATGCCGGCGCGCACGCCCCATTCAGTGCACTGCACCACGGCGGTGGCCATGCGCTCGGTGTTCATCCGCGGCGAGCCTGCCTCCGCGCCGCCGCCGCGCTGCACGGTGATTTCGGTGTCGCCATTGATGCGGGAGATCGTGGTGCGCCTCGTCGAAGGTCCGGTTACGCCCGAACAGTCGGCCCGGCTTGCCGCCCTACTCTTCGACGAGCTTCAGACCCTACCTGTCGCCCCCCTCCACCTGCCCGAACCCCAGGACAGCCGGCTGCGCCGAATTACGGCGGCGCTCTATGAGCAGCCAGCGGACCGGCGCAGCCTTGAACAATGGGCCCGCGAGGCGGGCTTGAGCCGGCGCACCCTGGCGCGCCGCTTCGCAGCCGAAACTGGCATGTCCTTCGGCGCGTGGCGGCGACAGCTACGTTTCTTGACCGCGCTGGAACGGCTAGCTGAGGGGACCCCCGTCATCCATGCCGCGCTCGACGCCGGCTATGATAGCGTGAGCGCCTTCGTCCACGCGTTTCGCCGCAGCCTCGGGGTGACGCCGCGGCGCTATTTCCGCGATGCCAGCGCCCTAGAGCGGTTCAGGTTTTGACGGAAGCGTATCCTGCATTTGCGAGATAGTTGCTGCATTCGGTTGGTTGGATCGTCGAGACAAGAAGGCCGATGTGGCGCCAGGTATCCTCGATGGTGC
>SKQW01000159.1 GCA_007118805.1 Rhodobiaceae bacterium
AAATGACCTTAGCGCATGCCATAAGGCATGCTCTACAGCATGACGCCAAACATCAGCAGACGGCCGTCACCGAAAGGATACCGTCGACCTTGGCCTTGGAGAACTTGACGGTCCAGCGCGCGTCCCGGTCCTTCTGGCGCAGCCTGGCCGGCTTGTCCTTCCAGTGCCGGGGAACCTTGCCCGCCTTGATGTCCTCCTTCTCTTCCTTGGTGTTCCGCTGCTTTGGCGCCGCGACGATGGTGGCGTCGACGATCTGGCCGCCCATGGCGAGGTAGCCGGCATCGGTGAGGTGCTTGTCGAAACGGGCGAACAGCTTTTCCATCGCCTTGGCCTGGGAGAGATGCTCCCGGAACAGCCATATCGTCTTGGCATCGGGAACCCGGTCGCCAAGCCCCAGGCCGAGGAAACGCATGAAGGACAGCCGGTCCTGGATCTGGAACTCGGTCTGATCGTCCGATAGCCCGTAGAGGGCCTGCAGAACCATGATCTTGAACATGAGCACGGGGTCGTAGGGTGGTCTGCCGCCCCCTGGCGCCATCGGATCGCTTCAGTGCCTTGGCCAGCGGTTTGCGGAATACCTCCCACGGCACCAGAGCGTTCAGCTTCTCCAGCGGATCGCCCGCCTCGCTCAGCCGGACATAACGCTCATCGATGTCCCAAAACCCGGCCTGTCCCCGCATCTTTGCCTCCCCGCAAATCACCGGGGAATTGAATCACGAAGCCGTCAAAATGCGGAGGTTTTTCGAGGCCTCCAACTGAACGAAGGTTGGCTCGACGACTATGCGGGGGTGCAGCTTGCCCCTGCATCGGTTCTTCAACCACTTTTGCATCGCCTACGGCTCCAATCCCCGGCTTTACGGAAGGATGATCCAAAAGGGCTTTCTCCCAGCGTCGCGTGCCGATTACTGCGGAGAAGAATACCAGCATTCGATACACTGATCGCGCCTCATATGGATCCCGGCGAGCGGGCGCGGGTGAGCGCCGAGTTTCGGGCCGGCGCATGGCTGGAAGCGCTGGATGCAATTGATGGGGACGCACGATAGACCCGTGAGCTAATGAGACGGCGCCGCTGCACTGTTTGGCAGCAGGTGGATCGCCGAGCGTGGGCAGATGCAACAGATCTAGCGATGAGTGGTTGTCAGAGCCGCACCGATCCCAATGAATGTGCCGCCCGCGACCCGATTGAACCAACGACCATAGCGGGCGAGCCACGGGGCGACCCGTTGAGCGAGGCCGGCCAGAAGCAGTTCGTAAACGACTTCGATCATCACGAAGGTGCCACCAAAAACGAGCAATTGCAGCGCGAATGGAGTCCCTGGAAGCATGAACTGCGGCAGAAAGGCCGCGAAAAAGATCAGGCCTTTCGGATTCGATGCAGCCACAAGGAAGCCCTGGCCAAACATCCGCAATGGCTTGACCTGTAGCGTTCCGGAGGTGGGGAGGTCGCTAGACAGAACTGGTGCGGGTGAGCGCCACACCCGTACCCCAAGATAGACGAGGTAAGCCGCACCAATCCACTTGGCGACGGTGAAGGCCTGTTCGGAAGCCATCAACAGCGCGCCCATACCAGCGAGAGATGCGGCTATGAGAAGGAAGAAGCCCAATGCTCCGCCAAGCACCGTGAAAACCGTCGGACGAAAGCCAAAGCATGCGCCATGGGTCAGCGAAAGAAGCCCGTTTGGCCCGGGGGTGAGGGACAGGCCGACAGCGGCCAGCAGATAGATTAGCCAGAGTTCGAAGCTCACTTTTCGCCTCTGCACAAGCTCCTTTATTTTATTATCTCACGAAGAAGCTCCGCCTGTCACCATGCCAGACGTTGATTCCAACGTTTGGAACCCTCGGTTTCTCGCGGCGATGATGTCGTCGGGGTTGCCCCCGACTACCATGTCGAGATCGACAGCCATTATTACTCGGTGCCTTTCCGGCTGATCCGCGAGCTCGTCGACGCGCGCATCGTCGAGCGCACCATCGAGATCTTCCACAAGGGCTGGCGCGTCGCCAGCCATGTCCGTGCTCCGGGTCGGCGCGGACCCTCTTGCGCGACTATGTTGCCTGTGTCGGCTACAGGTGAAATCGGCCTCCGGCTCAGCCGCCCTCCTCCAACACCTCCTTGAGCACCACCGCGTTGTTGCGCGCAGCGTTCTTGGCGGCAAAGACGAGTGTGATCGGTCCCGAGCCGACCTCCTCGAGGACAGCGCGGACCTCATCAGCCTTCTCCGCAAGCTCTTCGCGGTAGCGTCGGCGGAACTCGGACCAGCGCTCCGGGTCGTGCCCGAACCATTTGCGCAGCCCGGTCGACGGTGCGAGGTCCTTGGCCCAGTGATCGATCGCTGCGTCCTTCTTTGACATACCGCGCGGCCAGACGCGGTCGACAAGGATCCGCGTTCCGTCCTGCGGCGAAGGCGGCTCGTAAACCCGCTTCGTGGTAATCGTCCGGGATGCCATCGCTCAGGCGGCCGACGCCCGTGGCGGTGCAGGATAGGCGCACTCGGCAAGCGTCGTCCCGTCGAGCTCGCGGAAGAAGGCCTCGCGGGCGGCGGCAAGATTACGCTTGAGCCGGCATTTCGGGGTCAGCACGCAGGCGCCACCGTCGCTGCGGAAGCATTCGACCAGGGGAAAGCGCGCCTCCAGCGCCCGCACGACCTCTCCGACGGTTATCGCCTCGGCCGATCGCGCGAGGCGGAAGCCGCCGCCGGCGCCGCGCCTTGTCGTCACGTAACCGACTTCGCCGAGCCGGCGCACGATCTTGATGAGATGGTGGCGCGAGATGCCGAACTCGATGGCGATCTCATCGCTCGTGAAGGTCCTGTCCGGCTCGCCGGCAAGCCGCATCAGTGCGCGAAGACCGTAATCGGTGAAACTCGTCAGCTGCATGGCTCGGTCCGTGATCGGGCATTGGTTGCACCGATCCTAGCATGATAAAGTTGCATCATGGATACCTATTCAGCCTTCACCTCGGCCGAGCGGCGCGCCCGCATTGTCGCCGAGATCACCGACCGCACCGGTATCGACGAAGCGATGATCGAGCGGCTCGTGCATGCCTTCTATGCCAAGGTGCGCCAGGACGA
>SKQW01000133.1 GCA_007118805.1 Rhodobiaceae bacterium
GGATGCGCCGCAGCAATGAGGGGACCGCGACGGTGAGGATCGCAAAAGCGAGCGCCGCGCCGACCCACACCGAAATCCCCCAGAGCGTGTCCCGGTAGACATAGGCGAAGAAGGCGCAGACCAGGACAAGCAGCGCGCCGGTTAGAAAGTCTGGCGTAGTATCGGCCTCCCGAACCACCTCGGGATCCTTCAGCACATACATGAAGAGCAGCCAGAGCGCGAACAGAGCGGCAAACAGGAAGGCGGCGGTGAACAGCGCCGCACGCAACGCCCCATAGCCGACCCAGCCCATCAGAATGATGAGGAAAGCGATGCCGGCAAAGAAGATCGCCGTCTTGCACCAATCATAGAGTGGCACGTCGGGCGCCTGGATCGGATCGCTCGGCAGCAGCCGCACGCTCAACAGATAGACCGCGAGAATGAGGCAGCAGAAGTAGACGAACGCCACGGCAAAGCCTCGGACCACCACCTCCCAGTAAGGCACGCCCATGAACTCTGCCATCAGGAATCCGGCGACCGCCATCAGCGGCGGCATGAGCAATCCGCCCATCGAAGCGGCGGTCTCCACCGCGCCGGCGAACCTGCCTGGGACGCCGTAGCGCATCATCAGCGGAATGGTGAAGCTGCCGGTGACCGCCGTATTGGCGGCGCCCGAACCGCTCACCATGCCGACCGACACCGAGGCGAGCACCGAGGTCTGTGGAATGGTGTGCCGCGACCGGCCCGCGAGCCGACGCATGACGTGAACGAGCGCACCCTGGGCTTCGAACCCGCGGGCGGCGGCGGCCAATAGCAGGAAGGCGGCGATCAGGGTCAGTGCAAGCTGCGCATAGCGGCCATATATGCCGGTCGCGAGCTCGAGCGTGCTCGACGTGACAAGCCTGTAGAATGTGGTTCCGGGATGCCAGAAAAAATCGATCGGGCTGAGGTAGCCCCAGAGCGTGTAAACGATGAGAACTACGTTGACCCAGAACAGGATCTTGTGGACCTGCCGCGACAACTCCATCACCAGAAAGAACATCAACAGGCCGACAATAAAGTCGTGAGTGGTGTAGCGCCCCTGCCGCCAAATGGCGATCTGTTCGTATTCGTAAAAGAAATATACAAGAGAATAAAAGCAAATGCCGAGATAGATAAAAATGATGGCCTGATTGGCGATCGCCGGCAGGCGGGGATAGAGATACCTGTCCTGGTGCATGACCAGAATCTGGATCGCCAGCGCGACGGGAACCGCCAGAACGGCGAGGTGACGCGGCCCCCCGGCACCGGTGAAGAAATAGTGCAAGAGCATCGCGAACAGCCCTACCGACAGTACGAAGTTCGCGTTGCGCACCGTAAACATGGCCCTGAGAGTGTCGGTCATCGGCAATTCCGGCGCATCGCGGCTGGCGATCGATCGCATCGCCAGCGCTCCCGCGGAACGATGCTCATGGGAAAACGTCGGCGCAAGCAACACGCGGCCGTTTCCCCCGTCGCGGATGCGCCCGTCGATCAGCCTGCAAGGACACGCCTGCTCCTCCCCAAGCGTGACAAAAGGGGCGGGCGCGTTCCCCTCAGAACGCGTCCCGCCCCAAATTGATCATAGTCCTGACAATGTCAGGCGCCGTCCACGATGGTCCAGCTGTCGTCCCAGGCGTCATGCTCCTCAAGGAAGCGGGCCAGCCCAGGATGAACCGGGATATCGGGATTTGCCGCCACGCCGGCCGCCTGGGTGCCGACGAAGTCGCTTGCCAGCGGACCGAAGCCTGGATCGCCCGCCACCAGATCGTCGATGTTCTCGTGGAACACCGTCAGCATCTGATAGACGACTTCCTCATCCATGTCGGCGCGCACGTTATAGCCGAAGTAGATCGGCACCGCTAAAATGCGATCCACGGAGAAGTCCTGCGTGTAAGCCTCTGACGGGTCGATCTCGACAACGGACAACCCGGCCGCACGCAACGTTTCGACTTCCTCGTCGCTCGGATTGATGGCCTCGATGTCAATCCTCAGCTCCGCTTCGCGCCACCAGGTTGGCAGCGACACGCCTGCCGTGGTGTAGGAGGCCGCGGCCACAATCGATCCGGCTTCCAGTGCATCGGCTGTCGTGGCGCTATCGATCTCGACGTGGTTCTGTTCAAGATCGAGAGCGGCGAAGATGCGGCCCATGTTAAGCCAGTTCATGTAGCCGGCCGGGGTGAAAAAGACGGGCTCGCCTGCAAAATCACCCCAAGAGTCATACTGATCGGCAGCCTCGGCCGGTACCACCAGATGGGTTTCCATCGGATAGGCATAGAAGGTGTGCACCAGTTCCCCGGCGGCCGGATCATAGTCCTCGAACGGCCCTTCGCGGTCGTAGAGCTGCCGCATGCCGACATCCGCCGTGTAGGAGATCTCTCCTTCGCCATCCATCGTCGCAAGCTTGGCGGCTGTGGTGGATGGGTAGGGATGGACCGTAACCGTATAGTCGTCGCCCAAGGCCTGATCCAGGAGATCAACCATAATCGAGGCGACGGAATAGCCATACGAGCCGACATCCGAGGTGTTCCAGCGCACCGATTCCCGCTGCGCGTCCACCGGCTGGGTGGCCGTGAATACGAATGCCGCACCCAGGGCGGCAACGCATACCGAGTATTTCAGGCTTGTCCGTGTCCTCATCTCCGTTCCCTCTTCTGTTCTAGACGTCCGGAGCGTTGGGGTCGAATTCCCGCCGGGAAACTCTAATGGGCGAGTCCCCTTAGTGTCTCTTCGGCCTAGCACAGCCGGGACAGATAGGAGTCCCAGCAAGCTTTGCGCTTACATAGGCTGCAACTCGGTTGCAGCGCCCATGACAGCCGAAGCCACCGCATGACGCTGCAGCGTCGCCTGCGGAAACTCATCCCGTTGCACCTTCAATATTACTGACCGTATGAACCAATGCTGTCAACGTCACACCCGCCGTTGCGCCGTCACGACACCGTTCATGGAAAGGGCGAGCGCCACTATACGCCAGGCGACGTGAGCCGTCGCTCCGTTTGGCGGACGCGACCTGACGTCACCCCTTCGAAACAGCCGCGCTTGGTCGCCAGCCAAGCGATCGCTCA
>SKQW01000190.1 GCA_007118805.1 Rhodobiaceae bacterium
CAGGACACCGGCGACCCAATACCAGGTTTGCGAGCCGCGCACCGTCCAGCCGAGCAACGCCAGCCGCTCGACCGACATGCCATCCGGACCGCCGGTCCAGGCCGATTCATTGTTGAGCACCATGGCGATCAGAATGCCCAGCCCGAGCGTCGCCACGGCGAGATAGTAGCCCTTCAGACGCAGGATGGGGCGGCCGACCACCCAAGCGATTATCGCGGTGAGCAGGGCACCGAGGACAAGGCACAGCCAGGAGGGCAGATCGTAGTGGGCCGGTCCGATCGCCACCGAATAGGCGCCAATTCCGAAAAAGCCGGCATGGCCAAGGCTGACCTGACCGGCCAAACCCAGCAGCAAGTTGATGCCGATCGCGGCGATGGCGACCACGAAGATCACCGCGCCGATCCGGTAATAGAAGGCCGAGGGAAAGACCAGCGGGAGAACGAGAATGATCACCGCCAGCGCGATCAGGCCGCCCGTGCGCGGCTGAAGCAGGTAATCGCGCATCGTCATACCCGCTCCACGCCGGGACGGCCGAACAGGCCGTTCGGCATGAACATCAGCACGGCGAGGATGATGATAAAGGCGATGGCGTCCTTGTAGTCGGAGCTGATGTAGCCCGCGCCAAGGGCTTCAAACAAGCCGACCAGGAGACCGCCCACCACTGCGCCCAGCGGATTGCCCATGCCCCCCAGCATCGCCGCGGCAAAGCCCTTGAGCGCCATGAGCACGCCGATGTCGTAGCTGGTCAGCGTGATCGGGGTCACCAGTATGCCGGCAATCGCGCCGATCGCGGCTGATACGGCGAAACTCAATGTGACGATCATCCGCGTGTTGATGCCGACCAGGAGCGCCGCCAGCCTGTTGGCCGAGGTGGCGAGCATGGCCTTGCCCAGCACGGTGCGGCTCAGAAACAGCCACATCAGGACAAGGATGACGGCGCCGCCGCCGATCACCCAGAAGCTCTGCGGCAGGATGACCGCACCGCCGACGATGATCGGGATCTCGCTGGTGAAGGCGGGCAGGCGGTGAAACTGCTTGTCGAACACGATCGAGGCCATCCCGCGCACGAAGATCGAGGCGCCGATCGTGATGATGATGATGCCGATAATCGTGGCACCCTTGGCCGGCTCGATGGCCAGCTTGTGCAAGCCCACGCCCACGACCATCGCCGCGAGGATCGCGACGAGCGCGGCAAGCGGCAGCGGCACCCCGGCGGCCACCAGGAACACACTCGTCATGCCGCCGATCATGACGAACTCGCCCTGGGCGAAATTGATGACGTCGGAGGCGTTGTAGATCAGGGTGAAGCCGAGCGCGACGAGGGCATAGACCGCGCCCACGGTCAGTCCGGAGAAAAGAAACTGCAGCAGCTCAGCCATGACCGTTACCGCCGGCCTGCAAGGTAGGATGGGAGGGCGGGAGCAGGCACGGCGACCCATCCCCCGCTCCTAGGGGCGGCTCGGCGCTTGTCGCCGAGCCGCGCGTCAAGCGTCATTCGACCGGGATGAAATCGCCATCCTGGATCTCCACCATGACGAAGGCGGAGATGTCGAGGCCCATGTGATCCTCCGGCGACATGTTGAAGGTGCCGGTCACGCCGACAAAGCCTTCCGTCTCTTCGAGGGCGTCGCGGATTGCGGCCGGCTCGGCAGTTCCGGCCCGTTCGATGGCATCGACGAGCAGCATCAGCCCATCATATGCATAGCCGCCGAAGGTCGACACTGTCTCGCCCGTTTCAGCTTCGTAGGTCGCCTTGTAGTCGGTCACCACCGGCTGATGCGGGTCGTCCTCGTCAAGATGGTCTGCGACCAGAAGCAGCGGGGTGGGCATGCGCACACCTTCGGCGGCATCTTCGGCAAGCTCGATGAAGCTGCGCGAGGCGACGCCGTGGCTCTGATAGAGCGGCACCTCGAAGCCGAGCGCGGCGAAGTTGCGCGTGACGATCGCCGGGCCCTGGCCGAAGCCGGGATTGAGCACCGCCTCGACGCCCTGGGCCGCGCGGATATTGGTGAGCTGGGGCGTCATGTCGGTGTCGCGCGGTCCGTAGGTCTCGTCGGCCAGGACCTCGATGCCGTAATTGCCGATCACGTCGAGGCACTGTTCGCGCATCGAGGCGCCGAAGCCGCCAGTCCCCGAGATCATCCCTATCTGGGTGATGCCGTTGGCCTGCATGTCCTCAAAGATCTTCTCGCAGGCCATGCGGTCAGTGTGCGGCGTCTTGAACACCCATTCCTTGACCGGATCGATGATAACCACCGCGCCGGCCAGCGAGATGAACGCCACGCCCGCTTCCTGGAAGGCCGGAACCATCGCCATCGTCGTGCCTGTCGTGGTGCCGCCCACCATGGCGACCACCTGGTCATCCTCGATAAGCCGTTCGGCGAAGGTCAGGGCACGGCTGGCGTCCCCTTCGTCGTCGTAGAGGATCAGCTCGATTTCCCGGCCGAGAACGCCGCCCTCTTCGTTGAGCCTGTCGACATACATGCGCAATGTCTTCGCCTCGGGATCACCGAGGAACGATGCCGGGCCGGTCACCGACAACGACGATCCGATGCGGATCGTGTCGGCATCGGCGGGCGCGGTCAGCGCAAGGCCGGCGGTCGCCACCACGGCTGCTCCCGCGAGCTGCTTGAAGCGCGAAGCTCTGGTCATGGACTCCTCCCTTAGGTTGTGTCTTGTCACCCGCCGCCCCTTAAGGGGGATTTCGGCTTTGACAGGCCGGGCATTTCGTCTCCCTTAGGCTTGGCGGTTTGCGCTCTGGGGGGCGCTTGTCCGCACCGTTCCCCTTGCAAATATTTATTGACCGTCCGGTCGGTTGATGCAAGAGTTTTATCATGGCTGCCTTGGTCAGGCGCCGCAATAATCAGAACCCGAGTGCCAGGGAGGATCGCCGCCGTGACCGCCGCGCCCGTGCTCGTCTCCCATGCCGACGACGTCACCACGCTGACGCTCAACCGGCCCGACAAACTCAACGCGTTCAACGAGGAAATGCACGGCGCGTTGCGCAAGGGCCTCGAGTCCGCCCCCGCCAATGGCGCGCGGGCGATCCTCCTGACTGGCGCGGGAAGCGGCTTCTGCGCGGGCCAGGACCTGAGCGACCGGCTGGCCGGCAATGCCGGACCGCCCGATCTCGGGGCAACGCTGGACTCCTATTATAATCCGCTGGTGCGGGCGATCCGCGATCTGCCGATTCCGGTGGTCTGTGCGGTGAACGGCGTTGCCGCGGGGGCGGGGGCCAATATCGCGCTGGCCTGCGATATCGTGCTGGCGGCACGGTCGGCCAAGTTCATCGAGGCCTTCGCCCGGATCGGGCTGATCCCCGATTCCGGCGGCACCTGGTTCCTGCCGCGCCTGGTGGGCGAGGCGCGGGCCAAGGGCCTTGCCCTGCTTGGCGAGGCGATCGAGGCGGATACCGCCGAGCATTGGGGGTTGATCTGGAAGGCGGTGGACGATGACGCCCTGCTGGAGGAGGCTTCAACCCTTGCCCGGCGGCTCGCCGCAGGCCCCACCCAGGGATATGCCCGCATCAAGCAGGCGATGCATGCGGCGAGCGCCAACGACCTGACCGCGCAGCTCGACCTTGAGCGCGATTTGCAGCGCGAGGCTGGCCGGACGCCGGATTACGCGGAAGGCGTCCGGGCGTTCATGGAAAAACGCAAGCCCGGTTTCACGGGCAAGGCGTGAGCTCGGTGATGAGCGCCGATCCGAAAACTCTGGCGGAAGCCTGTGCCAAGGCGATGTGGGCCGACGACCCGGCCTCGCAGTCGCTGGGCATGGCGATCGATGCGGTCGGCCCGGGCACGGCGACGCTGTCCATGACGGTGACCGACACCATGGTGAACGGCCATGGCATGTGTCATGGCGGCTTCATCTTCACCCTAGCCGATTCCGCCTTTGCCTTTGCCTGCAACACCTATAACCAGCGCACCGTGGCCCAGCATTGCCAGATCACCTTCCTGTCGCCGGGCCGGCTTGGCGAGCGGCTGGTGGCCCATGGCAGGGAACGCCATCGCGTGGGGCGCAGTGGTGTCTACGACATTACCGTGACCAATCAGGATGGCGTCGTCATTGCCGAGTTTCGCGGCCATTCGCGCACCATCGACGGGCGGCTGGTCGAGGCGGCGGACGACAGTTGACATCAAGAGGAAGGCGGGAGAACGCGGTGCTCGACCTGAAGCCCCGACAGGACGAACTGGAGCCCATCGAAGTGGCCTCGCGCGACGAGATCGCCGCCTTGCAGCTTGACCGGCTGAAATGGTCGATCCGCCACGCCTATGACAACGTGCCCCACTATCGCTGCAAGCTCGACGCGCATGGGGCGGCGCCGGGCGACATGAGGTCGCTTGAGGACCTTGGGCGCTTTCCCTTCACCACCAAGCAGGATCTGCGCGACAATTATCCATTCGACCTGTTCGCGGTGCCGCGCGAACAGATCATCCGCATTCACGCCTCCTCGGGGACCACGGGCCGGCCGACGGTGGTTGGCTATACGCGTCATGACATCGAGGTCTGGTCGGATGTCATGGCGCGCTCGATCCGCGCTGCGGGCGGGCGGGCGGGGATGAAGGTCCACGTCTCCTACGGCTATGGCCTCTTCACCGGCGGCCTCGGCGCGCATTACGGGGCGGAGCGGCTCGGCTGCACGGTGATCCCGGTGTCGGGCGGCATGACCGAGCGCCAGGTCCAGCTCATCCGCGACTTCGAGCCCGACATCATAATGGTCACGCCGTCCTACATGCTGGCGATCCTCGACGAGTTCCGGAACCAGGGCATCGACCCGCGCGCCTCCTCGCTCAAGGTCGGCATCTTCGGGGCCGAGCCGTGGACCGATGCCATGCGCCGCGAGATCGAGGACAGTTTCGACATGCATGCGGTCGATATCTACGGGCTCTCCGAGGTGATCGGGCCGGGGGTCGCCAATGAGTGCGTCGAAACCAAGGACGGGCTCCATGTCTGGGAAGATCACTTCTATCCCGAGATCATTGATCCGGTTTCGGAACAACCGGTGCCGGATGGCGAGATCGGCGAGCTGGTGTTCACCACACTGACCAAGGAGGCGATGCCCGTCATCCGCTACCGCACGCGCGACCTGACGCGGCTCATGCCGGGCACCGCCCGCTCGATGCGGCGGATGCAGAAGGTCACCGGCCGATCCGACGACATGATCATCGTGCGCGGGGTGAACGTGTTCCCGACCCAGATCGAGGAGCAGATCTTCCGCTGCCAGGGCCTGTCGGCCCATTACCAGATCGAGCTGACGCGGTCGGGTCGGCTCGACGACATGAAAGTGCTGGTCGAAGCGCGCCCGGAAGGCGCCGCGCCCGAGGCGCGCGACGCTTCGTCCAAGGAGCTTGCCCATCACATCAAGAGCGTCGTCGGCATCAGCGCAACGGTCGACGTGCTGGAGCCTGACAGCATCGAACGCTCTCTCGGCAAGGCCAAGCGCATCGTCGACAAGCGGCCGAAGGACTGAGCTTCATGGCGCGTCCGCGGGCCGAGGACTACAACGACAAGCGCGAGGCGATCCTCGACCGGACCGCCGAACTCTTCGCCGAGCGTGGCTATGACCGAACCTCGATGGCCGAGATCGCGCGTGTCTGCGGTACCTCCAAGGCGTTGCTCTATCACTACTATGAGTCGAAGGAACAGCTTCTCTTCGACGTCATACACAATCACATCAACGCCCTGTGCGAGGCGTGTCGGGCGGCCGACGACCTGGCCCTTCCGCCCGAGCGGCGATTGCGTGTTCTGGTCGGCGCGCTTCTCGACGCCTATCGCGACGCCGATGCCGAGCACAAGGTGCAACTCAACGATCTGGCGCTGCTGCCGGCCGCCAAGCAGGAGCAGATTCGCGCGCTGGAGCGTCAGCTCGTCGCGCTGTTTGCCTCGGTGATCGGTGCGATCAATCCCCGGCTCTTCGACTGTCAGGGCAGGCTGCTGAAACCGGTCACCATGTCGCTGTTCGGCATGCTCAACTGGCATTATATGTGGTTTCGGCCGGGCGGTCCGCTGACCCGGGAGGACTATGCGGAGGTGGCAACGCGAATCATCGTCAGCGGCGCTCGAGAGGTCGCCTGATACGGCCGTGACTCAGCCCACGGTGCCCCAGACCTCATCGGCGATTCTCACCACAAGCTCCAGCTTGCGCCACTGCTCGTCTTCGCTCAGAAGGTTGCCTTCCTCGGTCGAGGCGAAGCCGCATTGGGGACTCAGGCACAGCCGTTCGAGCGGGACGTAGCGCGCCGCCTCATCGATGCGCCGCTTGATGTCGTCCGGGCTCTCCAGGGCTCCGGTCTTCGTGGTCACCAGGCCCAGCACGATCCGCTTGTCGCCGGCAGGTAGGAAACGAAGGGGCTCGAAACCGCCGGCGCGCGCACTGTCATATTCGAGAAAATAACCGTCGACCGCGATCTCGCGGAGCAATGTCTCGGCGATTGGCTCGTAGCCGCCTTCGGCAATCCAGCTCGAACGGTAATTGCCGCGACAGACATGCAGGGTCACGGTCATATCGGCCGGTTTGGCCGCCAGCGCCCGATTGATCACAGCGGCGTAAAGCTTCGGCAATGTCTCGGGATCCTCGCCCCGACGCCGTGCCGCCTCCCGCTCGCGCGCCGAGCAAAGCGAGCCCCAGACGGTGTCGTCGAGTTGAAGGTATCGGCAGCCCGCGCCATGGAATGCCTGAATGGCCTCAGCGAACACCTCGCCTGCATCGGCCAGAAATGTCTTGAGGTCGTCATGCACGGCGCTTCGGCCAATCCGGAAATGCAACAGGCTGGGACTTGGCAGGGTCTGCTTCGGCATGCCCCGCGCGGTCGCCGCCAGGAACCGGAAATGCGCCAGCATCGGATGGTCGGCGGGAAAGCCCAGAGGCCCCGAAACCTGAATGGCCGTGCCCCGATCGCCTTTCACCAGCTCGACGCCATTAAGCCCAGCAAGAAAGTCGAAATGCCACCAGCCGCGGCGAAATTCGCCATCGGTTACCGCGCGCAGCCCGATCGATTCCTGGCGCCGCACGGCGTCGACGATCAGCCGGTCCTCGACCGCACGCAAGGCTTCAGCATCGATCCGTCCGGCAAGATGATCGGCGCGGGCCTGTTTGAGTTCTGTCGGCCGCAGCAGGCTTCCCACCGTGTCGGCTCGAAAGGGGGGCTTGGGCTCAACCATGTCTTGTCGCCTGGCGCGGACGAAGCTGTCCAACCCATAGGCGAAAAGCGCAGGCCAGGAAATCGGCACGCGTCACTGTAGCGAGACCCCGGCGGCGAGCGCTGCGTAGAGGGCGATCGTCATCACCATGTTGAAGACGCCGTGAACGATGATCGGGGGCCACAGGGAGCCGCTGCGCTCATAGACCCAAGTCAGGATCAGGCCGATCACGAACAGGGCCGGGATCAGCATCCCAATACCGTGGGCCGCTGCAAAGGCCAGGGCGCTCAGCCCGGCCCCCAGCGAGACTCCGAGCTTAGGGCGGAGCCAGCCATAAAGCAGGCCGCGAAAGACGATCTCTTCGACGATGGGCGCCACAATGCCAACCATGACGAGCATGCCGAGCAGGCCGGACCATGTGAATCCTTCCGGCGCCAGCATGTCGAGCTGGGGGTTGCGGAATGGCGCTCCGGTCACCGCTTGCGTCGCCAGATTGACGAGGGCGACGACGGGCAGCGCGATCAGGGCGATCACGACAGCGCGTGGGATCCAGCGCGAGCCGACTGCCCTGAGGCCGAGATCCTGCCACGACAGTCCGCGCCGCCGGATGACGACGAGGTAGACCGCCGCCATGGGAATGGCGCTCTGGATCGCCAGCATGGTGAGGATGAAGCCGACGGTGATTTCCGGTGCGTCGACCAGCGTGCCCACCAGCACATAGAGCCCCGCCGTGATGGCGAGCACCAGCAGCAGGTCGATGGCGTGGGGGCGATTGCCGCCGGGCGGACTGGGTTCCGGTCCGCCAAGCCGCGGCCCGGTCGGATGTCGCTGGGGTGGCGCGTTGTCCTCGTTCATCTCGCGATCTCCGGGTCCGGCGAGGGTCGGTCGAGAATAGAGAAGCCTCGACGCACACGCCATTGGCCAACATTGTTGGCCAGTCGATCGTGAATTGCCGCAGGCCCTCGCCTGGCGGGCGAGGGCGCGCTATGACACAGTCCATGGCGATGAAGGCGAAAACCTCAGCTCAGGACGATGTCGGGCGCCTGTTTGCCCGCCCGTGGCGGTTCGTCACCGGGGCCAGGAGCCTTGCGCAGCTACCGCCGCCGGACGGTCTCGAAGTGGCGTTTGCCGGGCGCTCCAATGTCGGCAAATCGAGCCTGATCAATGCGCTCACCGGTCAAAAGACGCTGGCGCGGACTTCCAACACGCCGGGGCGCACCCGCGAGATCAACTTCTTTGCCTCCGATGCCCCGCTCGTCATCGTCGACCTGCCCGGCTATGGCTATGCCGCCGCGCCCAAGGCTGCGATCAAGGCGTGGACCCGACTGATCCACGACTATCTGCGCGGCCGGCCCAATCTCGCGCGCGTCTATCTGCTGATCGACGCGCGTCACGGGCTCAAGGACAGCGATGGCCCGGTGCTGGAGACGCTCGACCAGGCCGCGGTATCCTATCAGGTGGTCCTGACGAAGGTGGACAAGCTGTCGTCCGGCGAAGTCGCGAAGATCTGCGATACCGTAGCGGCCGGCCTTGCCAAGCGGGCCGCCGCCCATCCCGAGATCATCGTCACGTCGGCCACGTCGGGCCGTGGCATCGACACGCTCCGCCTGGCCATCGCCGAACTGCGCGCCAGCCGATCATCGGCCGCCGGGTGAGCGCTACACTGCTTCCCCGCGCAAGAGACGCGGCACTTTGCCAACCTCTCCCGCAGCCTCCTTGATGAAGGTTTGCTTGAGACGCGGGGCGCGGTCGATCAGGCCGAGGCCGAGATCGCGGATGGCGCGCAGCGGCGCCCAGTCGGGCGCGAACAGGCGGTTGAGCGCATCGGTGATCGCGGCGAGCTGGACCGTGTCGAAGCGCCGCCAGCGCTGGTAGCGTTCGAGCGTGGTGAGTGCGCCGATATCCTCGCCGCGCCGCGCCGCCTCGATCACCGTCTCGGCCAGGGCGGCGACGTCCCGCAGCCCCATGTTGAAGCCCTGGCCGGCAAGCGGATGGACGCGGTGCGCGGCATCGCCGATCAGCGCCAGGCGCGGCTTCACGAAGGCACGCGCAAGGCCCAGCTCCAGGGGATAGGCACGGGGTGGTTCCACAACCTCGATCATGCCCCGTTCCGGGCCGGCGGCCTCGGCCAGCGCGGCGGCGAAGCGTTCGGCCGATACCGCCATCAGGCGGTCGGCCTCATCGCGCGGCGTCGACCAGACGATGCCGCTGCGATTGCCGGGAAGCGGCAGGAGCGCGAGCGGACCGCCAGGCAGGAAATGCTGCACGGCGCGGCCGTCATGCGGCACCTCATGCTCGATTATGGTGACGATCGACGCTTGGCCGTAAGCCCAGCCGACATTGCCGATGCGGGCCGCGCGGCGCATGGCCGAGCGCCCACCATCGGCGCCGACCGCCAGCCGGGCCAGCCGGTCATCTTCCCGCGCGGCAAGGCGCAGCGCCGCGGCCTCCTGGTGCAGGCCGGTCAGCCGCCAGCCATGGACCACCGGAACGCCCGTCTCCTCCAGCCGTTGGGCCACGGCTCCTTGCAGATCGCGCCCGTCGACGAAGTGGACGAAGGGCTCGCCGTCGCGCGCCTCGCTTTCGAAGCTGGCGATGATGGGTCGCACCGCCTCGGCGAGCCGGGTGTCGCTGATGTCCATCCCGGCGGCAGCCTGTGCGCTGCCGGCGACCAGCGGCCAGACACCGAGCGCGTGGAGCAGGCGCCGCGTGCCCGCGGCGATCGCATAGGCCCGGATATCGTCGGGCGGAAGGTGGGCGGGCGCCGCATCGAGCAGTTCAAGGTCGAAATCCGCCCCCGGCGCCGTGGCAAGCGCCAGGGCGAGGACGCTGCCGGTCAAACCGGCGCCCACGATCGCCACGTCACGTACGGCGCTCATACTGCTGCTCCGATCCGGCCGAAAATTCAGGGGACATCCTATAGCGGATGAGGAGCCCGGCAATACCGCCGATGCATATGTCAGATCGGCGAATGACTGTCGCATGCGCCAGCCGGAGAGATGCGGTTCGATTGGGGCGGGTCGCCTTGCCCGGATCTCCTACATTCGATAGATCAGAGACGCCTCATCGAAAGATCGGCGACGCCTCTTCGGACGCCAAACGCCCGGATGATGCTCAAGCTACCGAGCGACTGGACGAAATCCTGGGAGGCGCTCTTGGGCTCCGTTGACAGGTCCGGCTATCTCCGGTCTGCTGATTGTTCGTTACGCGCCAAAGTGTGCGCCTATTGAACAATAACATGTGGTTGTGTTCGCGCCGAAGAAACTCGAGACAAGAGTGAACGGGCCACCCGATGGAGCCGACGACGCTGTCGCCCTACGACCTGACTGGCAAGACCGCCGTGATCACCGGATCGAGCCGCGGAATCGGTCGCGCGACCGCCGAGACCATGGCGGCGCTCGGCGCCCGCGTGGCGGTTTCAAGCCGGAACAGGCAGGCGTGCGAGACGGTCGCAGAGGAAATCCGCGCCAATGGCGGGACGGCGATGGCGATCGGTTGCAACATCTCCGCGCGCGAAGAGGTCGAAGCCCTCATCTCGGAGGTCAACGACCAATGGGGCGGCGTCGACATCCTCGTCTGCAACGCCGCGATCAACCCGGTCCGGGGCCCGATCAGCGGCCTCGACGACGCGGCCTTCGACAAGATCATGGCAACCAATGTGCGCAGCAATCTGTGGCTGTGCAATCTGACCGTTCCCGACATGGCCGAGCGTGGCGACGGTGCCGTGGTGATTGTCTCCTCGATCGCGGGCTTGCGGGGCAGAACCGATATCGGCGCCTACGGCATCTCGAAGGCTGCTGATTTTGCGCTGGCCCGCAACCTCGCGGTCGAATGGGGCCCGCGCAATGTGCGGATAAACTGCGTTGCGCCGGGCCTGGTTAAGACCGATTTCGCCCGCGCCCTGTGGCAGGATCCCGAGCTCCTGGCCCGGCGGACCGCCACGACGCCGCTGCGCCGGATCGGGCTGCCCGAGGAAATCGCGCCGGTGATCGCATTTCTCGCTTCGCCGGCGGCGGCCTTCATCACCGGCCAGGTCGTGGTCGCCGATGGCGGCGTCACCATCGCCTGAGCCGCCCCGCCCCCCTTTGGCAACGATCACGGCGGCCTCGCCCCGATAGCTGCCGCGAGCGATGGCGGTCACGTCATCCCTCGGCGACGCACCGGCGAGCGGGCGGACGCGCGCCTTCTTCCCTCGCTGCGTGGGCACGGCACTGCACTGATCGATCGGAGCTCTACGACGGTTCCTGGCAGGATTGGCTGCAAC
>SKQW01000276.1 GCA_007118805.1 Rhodobiaceae bacterium
CAACGTGCTGGACAATCACACGCTCGAGGATCTCGTCAGTGCCCGGCCCTCGCTCAAGACCCCTGGCGAGATCGGTGGCACGCTGGCCGATCTCGGGCTGAGCCATCAGTGAGCGCCACGCTGTCATGACCGGCGACACGTTGACCCTGGCGCTGTGGGCCACCGACCTGTCCCCGCCGGTGACCGGGATACCCGATTGGGTGGACCGCGTGGATGGCCGCCTCGGCGAAGCCGTTGAGGCCGGCGCGCGGCTGATGGTGATGCCGGAATACGTGGCCGAACAGTGGCTGTCCTTCAAGCCGGCCGGCCTGTCGCCGCGCGACGAAATCGCCTGGATGGCGGAACAGGCGCCGCAGGCGGTCAGCCTCCTGCGCCAAAGGGCCGCCGAGCGCGGCGTGGCGCTGCTCGCCGGGACCATGCCCTGGCAGGTGGAGGACGGCTTTCGCAATCGGGCCTGGCTGCTTCTGCCCGACGGGCGTGACATCGCGCAGGACAAGCTGGTGCTGACGCTCGGCGAGCGCGATCCGGATAGCTGGCATGTAACGACGGGCGATACGGTAGAAGTCGTCGAGTGGGCGGGACTGCGGATCGCCACCCTCATCTGCCTCGACATCGAGATGCCGGCCCTCGCCGCGCGCCTGGCCCGCGAGGCCATCGACCTCGTCCTGGTGCCCTCCTCCACCGGCGAGTATTCGGGCTATTATCGGGTGTTCGGCTGCGCCAAGGCGCGCGCCGTCGAGCTGCTCACCGTGGTTGCGGCAACCGGGGGCATCGGCGCGGCCACGGGCACGACGCAGAATCCGACCAATGTATCGGGCTGCGCCGTCTATCTGCCCTGCGAGCCCGGGCTCGGCCATGATGGCCTCCATGCCGGCATCGCTCCGCTCGAAAGCGACCCCGAAGGCGGCCCGCTGCTCATTGCCCGCGACATCCCCGTCGCGGCGATCCGCGCGCTTCGCGCCGGCGGCGCGCAGGTCTGGCCGGGCGCCTGGGATGCCGGCAAGATTAGGATCAGCCGGTCGTGAGCGCGGGCGAGGCCGATCCGGCGCCGCGCCTTCAAGGCGCCGGGCCGCGCGCTATACTATTACCCGTGGTGACGAATAGAACGGGGCGATAATGGCCGCCTTTCCCTCTCCCAACCATGACCATGCCGACTGCACCGAACGCGTCATACGTGACGCCGAGGCGGTGTGCCGGCGCCGTGGCGCGCGGCTCACCGCCCAGCGCGCCCGCGTCCTGGAGATCCTGGCCCAGGACCATCGGCCCATGGGCGCCTATGAGATCATGGATGCGCTTGCCGAGGACGGTCGCCGGCCGGCGCCGATCACCGTCTATCGGGCGCTCGACTTCCTGCTCGAGCACGGCCTCGTTCACCGCATCGAGAGCCGCAACGCCTTCATCGCGTGCATGGCGGGCGAATCGGGCCATGAGACGGCAGTCTTCCTGATCTGCCGCCACTGCGGCAATGTCGGGGAGACGGTGCCCACAGGCGTTCGGGACGCGGTCAACCAGGCCGCCGCTGCGCAAGGCTTCTCGCCGCAATTCACCGTGATCGAGATCGACGGCATCTGCCGTCATTGCCGAACCGAGGCTGCGGAGGCCGTGGCATGAGCGAGGTATCCCCGGCCGCGCCGCGCCGCCGCGCGGTGCCGGTCGCTGTCGGTGGCGTATCTGTTGGCGGCGACGCCCCCATCGTCGTCCAGTCGATGACCAACACCGACACTGCCGATATCGAAGGGACGGCCGCGCAGGTCGCCGCACTGGCGCGGGCCGGCTCGGAGATCGTGCGCATCACCGTGGACCGTGCCGAGGCCGCTGCGGCCGTTCCCCATATCCGCGACAGGCTGGCAAGGCTTGGCGTCGGCGTGCCGCTTGTCGGCGACTTCCACTATATCGGCCACAAGCTGCTGGCGGAGCATCCGGCCTGCGCCGAAGCTCTGGACAAGTATCGCATCAATCCCGGCAATGTCGGCTTCCGGGAAAAGCGCGACCGCCAGTTCGGCCAGATGATCGAAATGGCGCTGCGCCATGACCGGCCGGTACGGATCGGTGTCAACTGGGGCTCGCTGGACCAGGAGCTGCTTACCCGGCTCATGGACGAGAACGCGAAGGCGCCGGCGCCGAAATCGGCCCGCGCCGTGACCCACGAGGCGATCGTGCAGTCCGCTCTGCTCTCGGCCGAGCGCGCCCGCGAGATCGGCCTTGGGGCCGACCGGATCATTCTCTCGGCCAAGGTCAGCCAGGTTCAGGACCTGATCGCGGTCTATGCCGAATTGGCCCGGCGCTGCGACTACGCGCTGCATCTCGGGCTCACCGAAGCGGGCATGGGCTCGAAGGGCATCGTCGCTTCGACGGCTGCGATGGCTGTCCTGCTGCAGCAGGGCATCGGCGATACCATCCGCGTTTCGCTGACGCCGCTGCCCGGCGGAGACCGCACCGAGGAGGTCCGGGTCGCCCAGGAGCTGCTTCAGTCGATGGGCCTGCGCGCCTTCGTGCCGGTGGTCACGGCGTGCCCGGGCTGCGGGCGCACCACGTCGACCGTGTTTCAGGAGCTGGCCCGCGACATCCAGGACTTCGTCCGCACGCAGATGCCGGCCTGGCGCGAGACCTACCCCGGCGTCGAGGCCCTCAACCTCGCCGTGATGGGGTGCATTGTGAACGGGCCCGGCGAATCTAAGCACGCCGATATCGGCATCTCGCTGCCCGGCACCGGCGAATCGCCGGCCGCGCCCGTGTTCATCGACGGCGAGAAGGTCGCGACCCTGCGCGGCCCCGCAATCGCCGAGGACTTCAAGGCGATGGTGCTCGACTATATCGACCGGCGCTTCGGCCCGGCCGGCCGCGACGCCGCCGAATAGGCCCGGCCACCCGCCCTGGCGCGGCGAGAGCGGAACCGTCGCCGCCGGCGCGACGTTGCCCTAACGGTGGCAGGCGAACTATGCTGCCCCGATCCCATCTCTCGACGACATGGAGGTCCGCAATGCCCCGCAAACCGCTGCCAAGCCGCCGCTGCCTCCTGCGCGGTGCCGTCATCACGGGCGCCACGCTGCCGCTTGC
>SKQW01000404.1 GCA_007118805.1 Rhodobiaceae bacterium
GAACAGGAGGGCGCCCGACCATGACGCGGGGGTGGCTTCCGCCGGGCTCAGTACCGTCCGCCTTGCCTCAGCGGCACGGCCCTGGCTGGATGCCCGCCTTCGCGGGCATGAGCGGCGGGTGAGGCCGCACCGTATTCCGTTCATTCCCGCGAAAGCGGTAATCCAGAATCGGCAGGAAAATCAATCTCCTGCCTTGGCGACACAAGGCGCAACGCCTCCCCGCCGGTCATGCCCGGACGTGTTCCGGGCATCCACGTCATTCCGGCGATTGCGCCTTGTCCGCATCTTGCGTGGACGGCGCCCTGGTCATGAAAACCATGGGGCGTGCGCCAAGGCTTCGCCGTGGCACGCTCGCCTTCCCCACCTCTCCCCGCGGCACTCAGCCAGAGCCCGCCGTCAGTCGTCGACCGGCTGCGCCGCTTCGAGATAGTCGGCCAGGCGGTCGCGGTCGGCGCCGAGATGGGCCTGAATCCCCAGCTCCTCGCGCAGCTCCTCGGGCGGCAGCCAGCCCGGATCGATATCGGTCATATCGGGCAGGTCGTGGGCGATGCCCTTGTGGCAGTCGATGCAGGTATACTCGTCGCTGGCCACGAGATATTCGGTGTGGATCTCGGCCGCGCGCGTCGACTGCCGCGTGAAATCCATCGCCACCTCGGAGTGGCAGTTGCGGCATTCCAGCGAGTCGTTGGCCTTCAACCGCGCCCATTCGTGCTTGGCTAGCCGCTCGCGCTCCTCGAGGAACTTCCGCCGCGTGTTGATGGTGCCAAAGATGTGGCCCCACACCTCCTTCGAGGCTTCCATCTTGCGGGCGATCTTGCGCGTCCATTCCTGCGGCACGTGACAATCCGAGCACATGGCCCGCACGCCGGAGCGGTTGCTGTAATGGACGGTGCGGGTCAACTCCTCATAGGGGTTGGCCTGCATCTCGTGGCACGAGATGCAGAACTGTTCGGTGTTGGTGTATTCCAGCGCCGTGTTGAACGCGCCCCAGAAGAACACGCCGCAGAGGAACCCCCCGAGCGTCAGAAAGCCGACGCTGAGATAGCGGCTGGGTCCGCTGGCGATGCGCCAGAAGTCCCCCAGCATCCGTTTCAGGCGCGTCATCGCCGGCTACTCATCGTCACCAGGCCTCAGCAGGAGCATGTCGCGATAGACATTCTCCACCAGCGGCCGGGCATCCGTCTGCTGGACGTGACAGGCGGTGCAGAAATACCGGCGCGGCGCCACGTCGGCCAGCATCTGGCCGTCGCGGTCCATGTAGTGGGTGAAGCTGATCATCGGCGCCCCCACGAGCTGGGTGTATTCCCGGCGGTGGCATTCCAGGCAGCGATTGGTGGCCAGCGTCACCTGATAGCCCTCGATGGAGTGCGGGATGATCGGCGGCTGCTCGGGATAGCTGCGGATCGGGCGGACGTCGAACTCCACCGGACTGGAAACGGGGGGCGCGGTGACATCGGCCATCGGTTCGGCCGGCCCGGTGAGCCGCGGCACGATCTCCTGGGCGAGGGCACCGGCGGCGGCGACGAACATTGCCGCGAGGCAGGCGGCGAGGAGGGCGGAACGCTGGGTGAGTCTCATGCCAAGGTGATCCTGACTGCGCATTTCTTGAAATCGGTCTGCCGCGAGATCGGGTCGTTCGCGTCGAGCGTCACCTTGTTGATGAGCTGGCTGGCGTCGAACCACGGCACGAAGACCACCCCGCGTGGCACCCGATTGCGACCGCGCGTTTCCAGCCGAGTACGCATGTCGCCGCGCCGCGACTCGATGCGGATTTCCACACCGCGGTTCAGGCCGCGCTCGCGCGCATCGTCCGGGTGCATGTAGCAGACTGCCCCCGGATAGGCCTTGTAGAGCTCCGGCACCCGCATGGTCATCGAGCCCGAATGCCAGTGCTCCAGCACCCGCCCGGTGACCAGCCACAAATCGTAGTCCGCGTCGGGCGCCTCGGCCGGCGGCTCGAAGGGCACGGCGAGGATGACGGCGCGCCGGTCCTCCTTGCCGTAGAATTCCAGGCCCCTGCCCTCGGTCACATAGGGGTCATAGCCCTCGCGATAGCGCCACTTGGTCTCCTGCCCGTCGACCACCGGCCAGCGCAATCCGCGATTTTGGTGATAGGCGTCGAAATAATCGAGGTCGTGGGCCTTGCCGCGGCCGAACTCGGCATATTCCTCGAAAAGGCCCTTCTGGACATAGAAACCGAAATCCTCGGACTCATGATTGCCGTAGGCGGCATCGATCTCGTCCATCGAATACTGGTCGGCCTTGCCGTTGGCGAACAGCACCTCGAACAGAGTCTTGCCGCGATAATCGGGATTGCTGTCGAGGATCTCCTCGGGCCACACTTCCTCGGTGGTGAAGCGTTTGGAGAACTCCATGAGCTGCCACAGATCCGAGCGCGCCTCACCGGGCGCCTCGACGAGCTGGCGCCAGAACTGGGTGCGCCGCTCGGCATTGCCATAGGCCCCTTCCTTCTCGACCCACATCGCCGCCGGCAGGATAAGGTCGGCCGAGCGCGCGGTGATCGTCGGATAGGCCTCCGACACCACGATAAAATTGTCCGGGTTGCGGTAGCCCGGATAGGTCTCGTTGGCGATGTTGGGCGCGGCCTGCATGTTGTTGTTGACCTGAACCCAGTAGAAATTGATGTCGCCGTCCTTGAGGCTGCGGTCCTGCTGGACCGCATGCGCCCCCACCCAGTCGGGCAGCAGGCCGTTGGGCAGCCGCCAGATGCTCTCGGCAAGCCGCCGGTGCTCGGGATTGGTCACCACCATGTCGGCGGGCAGCCGATGGGCGAAGGTGCCGACCTCGCGCGGCGTGCCGCAGGCCGAGGGCTGGCCGGTGAGCGAGAACGGGCTGTTGCCGGGCTCGGAGATCTTTCCCGTCAGCAGATGCAGGTTGTAGACCATGTGATTGACCCACACGCCGCGGATGTGCTGGTTGAACCCCATGGTCCACAGCGACATCACCTTGCGGTCGGGATCGGCGTAGAGCTCGGCGAGTTGCTCGAGCTGATCGGGCTCGACGCCCGACAGCCGCGAGGCCTCGTCGACGGTGTAAGTGGAGACGAAATCGGCGAACGCCTCGAAGCTCGACGGCGTCATGGCGCCGGGGTCGTCGGCACCGGTCGCCGCCTGCTGGAGCGGATGCTCCGGCCTCAGCCCATAGCCGATATCCCTCTGCCCGACGAAGAACGCCGCGTGCTCGTTGACGAAGTCCTCGTTCACCCGCCCCGTCGAGATGATGTGGTGGGCGATGTAGTTGAGGATGGCGAGGTCGGTGCCAGGCCGGAACACGATCGGGATATCGGCAAGGTCCGAGGTCCGGTTGGCGAAGGTCTGCAGCGAGGCGACCCGGACATGAGCCTGGCTCAGGCGCCGATCGCTCAGCCGGGTCCAAAGCACCGGGTGCATCTCCGCCATGTTGGCGCCCCACAACACGAAGGCGTCGGCATGCTCGAAGTCGTCGTAGCAGCCCATCGGCTCGTCGATGCCGAAGGTGCGGATGAAGGCGGTGGCGGCCGAGGCCATGCAGTGGCGCGCGTTGGGGTCGAGATTGTTGGACATGAAGCCCGCGCGCATCAGCTTGGAGGCGGCATAGCCCTCCCAGATCGTCCACTGGCCCGAGCCGAACATGGCGAGCGCCCGCGGCCCCTTCTCGCGCAGCACCCGCTTGGCCTGTTCGGCCATGACGTCGAAGGCCTCGTCCCAGGAGACCGGCTCGAAATCGCCGTCCTTGCTGTATTCGCCGCCGCGCTTGCGCAGAAGTGGCTGGGTCAGCCGGTCCTCGCCATACATGATCTTGGACAGGAAATAGCCCTTGACGCAGTTGAGGCCGCGATTGACCTCGGCCTGCATGTCGCCATGGGTGGCGACCACCTGGCCCTCGCGCACGCCGACCATGACGCCGCAGCCAGTGCCGCAGAACCGGCAGGGGGCCTTGTCCCACTTGATCTGCAGCGCCTCGGCGCCACCCGGCACCGGCTGCGCCGCGGCGGGAAGGCTGATGCCGACAGTGCTGGCGGCGATCGCCGCTGCCTGCGCCTTGAGCATGTCGCGGCGGCTGAGCGTCATGACACTTCTCCCAGAGATTCCACGGTTTCCACCTGTTCGTAGACGAGATTGGCCGAGATCACGCCGTCGATCAGCGCGATGCCCGCCAGCCGGTCGCCGACCGCCCGGCTGGTCGGCCCTTCGAGCACCACGACGAGCTTGCCGGCCTCGCCGTGCCACACCTCGGTGTCGGGCAGGGCGTTGATCGCCTCGGTCACGGCCGGCACCCGATCCGGGCGCACCAGGACAATGGCGCTCGAGATGTGAACCGCCGCGCCGCGCCCTTCAGCCATCGCGCGCCTCGGCGGCCGGTTGCGGCGCGATGGCGCTGGCCGGGCAGGCCGCGATGCAGGCGCCGCAACCGGTGCAGCGCGTTGCCTCCACGCGCGGCGTCGGCGGGCCGCCCAATCGCGGCTCGAAGGTTATCGCCGTATCGGGACAGACATCGCCGCAGGACCGGCAGACCACGCCCTGAAAGGCAAGACAGGCCGCGCCGATGGCGACGATATGATCGAAGGCGTCATGGCGGCCGCGCGCCGCCTCGAAGACCGGCTCCGGGCAGGCCTCGGCGCAGGCCCCGCAGAAGGTGCATTCGCCGGCCTCGAAGCGGATTTCCGGATAGCCGCCCGACCCGGCGAACAGGATCGCCTCGGGGCAGGCCTGAAGGCACGCGCCGCACCTTGTGCAGGCTTCCTCGATTCCGGCTTGCGTTGTCCAGGGCGGGCGCAGCGGAGGGGCCGCCTCGGCGCGGCCAAGCAGGAAGCTGCGTCGCGAATGGGAAACGGTGCCGGTCATCGCGGCCGCCTAGCCCGGCGGTCCCGGCGGGCCGAACACGATCTGCCACATCCACACCAGGAAGCCGTAGGCGCCGACCACGCCAACGGCGATCACCGGCCAGATGAGGATGGCGAGAATCACGAAGACCGTCAGTTCGGACCGCCGCCCCGAGCGCGGTTCCGGCGCCTCGTCCTGAATGTCCTGGTCTGCCGTCATCCGCCGCCTCGGATTGCCCACGCCTTCCTAAGGCTAGCGCAGCGCCCTGCGCCCTGGCAACCGCATGCGTGCGCTAAACCGGGTTGCGGCGCAGCCAGTTGCGCATCGCCGCCAGCGCTACGCACGCAACGCCGACCAGCAGTAGCCCGCCCAGGACGTGGTTGGCGAAGTGGCCGGGCTCGAACGCCCCATAGCGCACCCAGCCCACGGCGAAACCGATGAGCGCGCCGAGGGCCGCGCCAAGAAGGAACGCCCGCCACAGACTCCATGCGCCGCCTGGCGTTTCCGGCGCGGTGGTGCGATCGCTCATCCTGCCTCCGGCTGTTGCGCTTACCCTGGCAGGAAACGTCCGGCACCCGCATGCGTTCCTTCCCCGTGACCCGCGCGGCCGGCCGCCGCTCAGTGATGGCCGGGCTCCACCTTCATGCGGCCCAGCGACTGCAGGGCCTCGACATTGGGGCAGAACGCCGCGGCGCCGTCGCGGCCGTCATGGCGCGCCAGCCAATCGGCGCACTGGTGCGCCGCGTTGCAGCCGAGACACCGGTTGACCGCCTGGCGCAGGGCCAGCGCGTCGTTCATCGACAGGTCGGCGGCATGGCCAAGGCCAAGGCGCGCCGACATCTCGCCGAACAGCCGGGTGCGTTCTTCGTAATGGGCCATCAGCCTGCCGAGCATGGCATCCTCCTGCGACCTCGGGCCGAACAGGCTGCCACATCGCAGGCGCGCGCTCTTTGAGCCTGATCAAGTTTCGCACCGAAAGCGCCGCACCCGACCGGCGGGCGCGCCGGCCCCCCGCTCACTCCGCCGGCTGGGGTTCGGCCGGTCCGTCGAGCAAGCGCATCAGCTCCCGTCGGGGCTTGAGGAATTCGTCCAGCGTGGCCTGATCGAGCACGGCGAGGAAGGCGCCGAGCGCCTTGCCCAGCGTAAGGCGCAACTGGCAGGCCGGCTCGATCACGCACAGGGAATTCTCGCCGAAGCATTCGACGATCTGCAGGTCGTCCTCGGTCTCGCGGACCAGCCTGCCAATATTTATCTGCCTGGGGTCCACCTTGAGCTGGAAGCCCCCGCCCTTGCCACGCACCGTCTCCAGGTAGCCGAGCTGGCCGAGCCGGAAGACCACCTTCATCAGATGGTTGCGGGAGATGTCATAGCGCTCGGCGATCTCGTCGATGGTCACCCGACGCTCGGCATTGAGGCCGGCGTAGATCAATACGCGCAGGCAGTAGTCGGTGAACAGGGTCAGGCGCATCGTCTCTCCATCCAGTGTCCCAATTCCGACATTCGGTACAGGCAGCTTGCAAGAGCCGCGCCTCAATCGTCCCGCTCGATCACCCGCGTGCCGTCCCTCACCCGGTCACTCGGGTGCAGGATCACGCGGTCTCCGGCTTCCAACCCCGCTTCGACGACGGCCAGCCGCGTCGTGCGTGGCCCGAGCTCGATGTTGCGCTCCTGCGCGCGGTCGTCGGCATCGATGACGAACACCGCCCAGGCGGCGCCGCGGCGGAACAGCGCCCCGATCGGCGCCAGCACGGCGTCCTCGACGCGCTCGACCGTGATATGGGTGACCACCCTGAAGTCATGGCCCAGGCCCGACCGGGCCTCCGGCGGCTCGTCGAGGTCGAGCACCACGCGGACCCGCTGCTCCTCGATGCCCAGCGCCGAGACCTTGGTGAACCCCGCCGGGTCGACCCGGCGCACCGTGGCGGACAGCTCCGGACCTCCCCAGCCATCGATGCGCGCCGGGGCGCCCGCCGCGATGCGCACCGCATCCGAAGACAAAAGCTCTGCGACGACTTCAAGGCGCTGCGGATCGCCGATATCGACCAGCGGCGTGCCGGCCGAGACCACCTGCTCGCTCTCGACATGGATTTCCAGAATCTGGCCGTTCACGGGGGCACGAACCAGCACGCAGCAGGCTTCCGGATCGTCTTCTGCCAGAAGGTCGCTTTCCGGCCCGACCAGCCGGGCGCGCGCGGTTTCCAGCTCGCGCTGGCGCACCGCCAGCGTCGCCTCGGCGCTGAACAGGCGGGCCTCGGCGGTCGACACCGACATGCGAACCTCCTCGAACCGGCTCTCGGAAATCGTGCCGCGGCGATGGAGTTGCACCGCCCTTGTGTATTCGCTCTCGGCATGGGCGAGCTGCGCCTCGGCCTCGCGCACCTGGGCGCGGGCGAGATCGACCGTGGCCTCGGCGGCCGAAACGGCGGCCTCCGCCTCGCGGCGGGCGCGCGCGTCGAGCATTTCGGGCTGGGCCGGCCGGATCACCGAGACCACGGTCTCGCGCCCCCGCACCTCGTCGCCGACCTCGCGCGGCGAGCGCTGCACAGTGCCGCCCAGCGGCGCCGAGACCGTATAGACCTCGCGCACCCGCGTGCGGCTCTCCTCGCTCACGACGAGCTCCAGCGTGCCGCGGTCGATCAGCGCGCTGTCGACGGGCACCGGCTGGGGCCGCAGCGCCCAGACGGCCGCGCCGATGCCGGCGGCGGCAATAGCAATCACGATCAACCGTCGGGACCAGTTAGCCCGCATTTCGTACACCCCCGAGGGTCTGCGAAAATGAGACTTGCAGGTTAAGGGCCATGGCGGTCACTCCCGGGTCTTGAGCACTTCGATTAGGTCGAAGCGGTCGATCCGCCGACGCACGATCAGCGCCGATACGGCCGCCGCCGCCACCACGATGATGGCCGCCCAGGCATAGGTAGCCCGCTCGATCACGATGGGGATGCGGAACAGCTCGGTCTCCGAGCCCTGCGCGATGGCAACCGCCAGCCCGTAGCCGAGGAGCCAGCCGACGGGCAGCGCCAGCAGGGTCAGCAGCGCCAATTCGCCGAGCAGGATCCACGACACCTCCCCTCGCGTAAAACCGAGCACGCGCAGCGAGGCAAGCTCCCGCGCCCGTTCGGAAAGCTGGATCCGCGCGCTGTTGTAGACCACGCCGAAGGCGATGACGAGCGCCAGCGCGGTGAACACGCCCATCATGACGAGGATGTTCTCCGCCATGGTCTGGCGCAGATTCTCCAGCGCCAGGCTCTGCAGCGTGATCGCGGCCACCACCGGGGTCTCCTTGATCTGCCCGTAAAGGTCGTCGCGCTGCTGCGGGTCGAGCTTGATGTTGACGCCGCTGATCATGTCGCCCTCCCGCATCAACCGATTGAGGGCATTGCGGTCCATATAGCTCGCCATGCCGATATAGCCCTGGACCACGGCGCTCACCGGCACATCGACCACCCGGCGGCGGCCTTCCAGCGTCGCCACCTCGATGAGGTCGCCCGGCCGGGCATCGAGGATGCCCGCCAGCATCTCGGTGAGCACCAGGCCGGACTCGGGCAGTTCCACCACATGACCGTCGACATCGACGAGCCGCGACAGATCCCCGCCCGGCGTCCGCCCCTCGACGGCCATGCGGCGCGACACCGGGCCATGAGTGAGCCGCGCCGGCACCACCCGCGTGGGCTCGGCGACCATCACACCGGGCAGGCGCTCGACCTCGGCGATCGCCCCGACCGGACGCTCCTGCACGAAGGTGAGGGTCGCGTCCTGGCGGTCGGTCTGGAAGAAGGCGACGTCGATCATGTGCTCAATCGCGTCCTGCGAGAACATCGATCCGACGAGCACCGCCACCGAAAGGGCGATGCCCAGCATGGTGAAGGCGGCCCGCATCGGCCAACGCAGGATGTGGCGAGTCACCATGATGGTGGTCTGCGACAGCGCCGGCAGGCGGGCCCCGCCCAAGAACCGGCGATACTGGGTCGGCGCGGCCGGCTGCATGGCCACTGCCGGCGACAGCCCGGCGACGCCCCACACCGCGCGCACCGCGCCGATTGTCGCGGCCAGCGCCGTAACGCCAGCGGCGAGCAGATAGACCGCAGCATCGATCCGGAAGATCAGGAAGGGAAAGTGGAAGAACTGGGTGTAGAGGGCGGCAAGCTCACGCCCCAGCCACATCCCTGCCGCCAGCCCGATTGCCACCCCGACAAGCCCGATGCCGAGAACGAATTTCAGATAGTGCCAGGCCACATCGAACGAGCCGTAGCCGAGCGCCTTCATCAGGCCGATCTGTTCACGCTCCAGCGCCACCAGCCGGGTCAGCGTCATGTTGACGAGGAAGGCCGCCACGAACAGGAAGATCGGCGGCAGGATGACGCTCATGCCGCGAAGCTGCTGAAGCTCGGCGTCGAGGAAAGCGTGGCTCTGCTGATCGTCGCGCCCGTAGGCGCCGAGGCTCCCATAGGGGGCGAGGATCTCGTCGAGCCGTTCGATGACGTCCTCCTCCGGCGCCCCCACCAGCAGGCGAAGCGAGACCTCGGAGAAGGCCCCTTCAAGGTCGAAGGCGGCCGACAGCGCCCGCCGCGACATCCACACGATGGCGTAGCGCCTGTCGTCCGGCACCAGTGCGCCCGGCGCCAGCGTGTAGATGAATTCGGGGCTCAGCGCGGTCCCCACGATCTCGAGCTGCCTCAGGCGCCCATTGATGATGGCGCCGAAGCGCGCCCCCACTTCAAAGCCATGCGCCTCGGCGAAGGCCGAATTGACAACCACCTCGTCGGTATGGGCCGGGTCGGGCAGGCGCCCGGCGCGCAGATAGAGCGCGTTGAGCACCTCGCCGCCCGTATCGGGCAGCGAGACGAGGCGCGCACTCGCCGGCTCGACCATTCCCTCGATGTCGAGGATCGCCGATTCGACGATCCGCGTCTCGACCCCGGCCACCCCCTCGATACTGGCGATCTCCTCGCGCAGCCGTTCCGGCGCCCGCTTGACCTCGGCGAAGACGTTGGCGAAGCGCTGGCGCTCATAATAGGCGGCCTGGGTCTCCTCGAGCGACTGGAAGGTCCCCACGCCGAGCACCAGGGTGGCGACCCCCGCCGCCATCACCAGGGCGATGGCGATGACCTGCGTCTTGAGCCGCCACAGATCGCGCAGGAGCTTGCGGTCGAGGACACTCATCGACCTACCAGGTGATCGCCGAGGCCGGCTCGCGCGCCGCGTTCTCGTCGATGCGCGCGACATTGCCGTCATGGAAATGGATCACCCGGTCCGCCATGCGGCCAATGGCGATATTGTGGGTGATGACGAGGGTGGTCGTGCCGATCTCCTCGTTGACCGTCGCTAAAGCTTCCAGCACCCGGATGCCGGTCTTGGAATCGAGCGCGCCGGTGGGCTCGTCGCATAACAGGACTTCGGGGCGCTTGGCGATGGCCCGGCCGATCGCCACGCGCTGCTGCTCGCCGCCGGAAAGCTGGGCCGGGAAGTGGTCGTGCCGGTCCGCTGCCAGCCCGGCGATTTCCAGTGCTTCGCCCGGGTCCATCGGCTCGCGCGCGATCTCGGTGACGAGGGCGACGTTCTCGCGCGCCGTCAGGCTCGGCACCAGATTGTAGAACTGGAAGACGAAGCCGACATGCTCGCGCCGGAAGCGGGTAAGGCCCCGGTCGCCCATTCCGGTCAGCTCCTCGCCCCGGAAGAAGATCTGCCCGTCGGTCGGGGCGTCGAGCCCGCCGACGATGTTGACGAAGGTCGACTTGCCCGACCCGGACGGCCCGAGCAGCACCAGGAACTCGGCCGCCGCGATTTCAAGGTCGACGCCGCGCAGCGCATGAACCTCGACCTCGCCGCTTCGATAGACCTTGGTCAGGCCGGTTATCTTGAAGATCGGTTCGCTCATCAGGCCGCCATGTCTTTCCCCGTCACATAACGGCGATCGCAGCACCCGGAATGAGTTCGCTCAAAAACGGGCGAGGAATGCCGCGTCTCCAGTGTGGTTGACTTGACCTTCGTTACCAAGCTTGCAGCCGGCTCCGAAACGAACGTCGAATCCAGACCAACGCTCGATTCATAAGATTGCCAGTGCCCTTGTCGAATCCGAAATTCGTACGGAGAGTTCTTCAAACGGTGACGAGTTTCGGGTTCGGGACATTAGTGCGATTTGCGATCAAGCTGAACCGCCTGTCCGGTGTTGCGTGGCTTCCGCAGCGCCCATTCTCGCTGGCGCTGCCTCAGCGCCACGGGCCTAGCTGGATACCCGCTTTCGCGGGTATGAGCGCAAGGAGAAAGCGCCTGCCCCACCCGCTCATTCCCGCGAAAGCGGGAATCCGGAACCGGCAGGCAAACCAGGCTCGGGCCTCAGCGCCAAAAAGGCACCACGCCCGCCCCACCCGTCATGCCCGGACGTTGTTCCGGGCATCCACGCCTTTCCGACGAGCGCATGCAGCCCGACCTTTCGTGGATGGCCGGGACGGCGCCCACTACTGTCCGGTTTAGATTGGGGCGA
Source organism: Rhodobiaceae bacterium (assembly GCA_007118805.1). GTDB lineage: Bacteria > Pseudomonadota > Alphaproteobacteria > Rhizobiales > Tepidamorphaceae > SKQW01. Next base: position 11,308 of record SKQW01000404.1, read on the forward strand.
GATCGAGGTGCATTTGCCTTCGGTCGGTTGGTGGCGGGTGGGGTGGTGATTTGAGGGCGTTGATGGGGCGTCGATGCATGAGGTTGAGGCC
>SKQW01000249.1 GCA_007118805.1 Rhodobiaceae bacterium
ATCCAATGAGCTACCACAACGGCTCGGTCTGGCCCCATGACAACGCTCTAATTGGCGCTGGATTCGCCCGCTATGGTTTCCGCGAGGAGGCGGCGCGCCTCTTCGAAGGGCTGTTCGCAGCAGCGATGCATGTCGATCTGCGTCGGCTTCCGGAGCTGTTCTGCGGCTTTCCCCGCCAGCGCGGCAAGGGGCCGACCTTCTATCCCGTGGCTTGCGCGCCGCAGGCCTGGGCGGCCGGGGCGCTCCTTTCACTGCTGCAGAGCAGTTTCGGCATACGGTTCGAACCCGACACCAGGCAGGTGGTATTCGAGCAGCCCCGCCTGCCGGCTTTCCTCGATGAAGTCTACTTGAGAGGACTCACCGTGGCCGACGGCCATATCGACGTGGCGCTCACACGCTCAGGGCAGGAGGCGGCGCTTCATGTGCTGGACCGCCACGGCGATATTCGGGTGACCACCTCGTATTAAGGCGTCGCCACAGGCAGTAGTCGAGCCCGCGGCCATGCCTCCGGCCGCTCTTTGTGCATCGGGGTCGCATGATGTTTGGCGATCGACTCCTCGCCGCGCAGCCCTTCCAGCACGATGCGAATCTTCTCCTCGGCCGAATACTGCTTGCGGGTCGCACGGCGGACGTCCTTGATGACCTGCTCCGCTGGCGCTTTCCCGACAAACGTCATCCAAAGAGCGTTACAGATTCCCGCTTGGGTAGCGACAAGCGGCAGATGGAGGTGCTTTGATCTCAGTGCTTCGCGGTCTCAAGCGCTCAATCGAGCTTGAGGAAGGGCATTCGCTGGCGCTGATCGCGCGTCCACAGCGACAGGCTGGCGCGGTGGTCGACTGTCTCGATGGCGACGATCAAGTCGGGATCGTCGAACTCCGCCCGCCCGGGCGTTCCCGCCGCTTCAAGCGCCGCGAGCAGCGCCTGCCCGATGCGCTGTTCCTCGAGATGGCTCGACAGCCGCTCCTTGAGCCCGCGCCGGTGGATTCTGATGTGGAACGACTTTCCGGCGAGCTGCGGCAGAAGTTCTGCCGCGTGCGCATCCACCTTGGCTTCAAGATCGCTGGCTTCGACGAAGTCGAAGGTGATCTGTGCCGGCACGACGCGGGAGATGAAGTTTGCGAGGCCGGGCGCCCCGGCGAAGCGATGGGCCAGGGCCTCGGCGAAGGCCACGGGATCCTCGACCCGCATCACCAGAACATTCGGGTAGCCGGTGCGGGCGACCGGCCCATGCCGGCGCAGCTCACGTGCGGCATCCCGCCGGCCATAGGGTTGGCAAGTGACGACCACGTTCCAGTCATCCATTCGCGCTTCGTGATCGGCGTGGTGGGGCATCTCGCTTCCTTTCAGAGGCGCGTCAGTTCGCGCCCGCGCCGTGGTGATCGATTCCGGGGTTGGCGGTACGCCTTCAGCCTCAGCGCTTGCCGCATGGTCATCCGGTTTCCAATCCGACGGCGGCTGCGGTTCGACGAGAACCATGCCGGTGCCATCCTCGCGCTCCTCGATTGTCACGCGCGCAACCACGAAGCGTTTCTGTCCGCGGTCCCCCTCGCCCAATGGCAGCTGCCGGAGAACTCCGACCTCATCCGGCTCGCCCGGCTGGCCCGGAACCGCTGGGCCCTCGATAACGGTCAGTCCGTGGAGCCCGCCGCGCTTGCCGAGTTCGGCGGCGTCTCGGAAGGGCGCATCCGTAACATGATGTCCGGGGCAAGCCGCATCTTCACCTCGCAAGGCGGCCGAATCCCTGCACATGAGGCTCTTGCCTGGCTGAGCCAGCGCGATGCCTCTTGGACGTCCGTCTGGAGAGAGCAGCTTTGCCGCAGTATGGGGTGAAGCGCCGCAAGCCTGTGCAGGCGCCGGTCTTCGTGCCTGTTGCCCGGGACGGCACCCCTTTCCATCCCGGCCTGCGGCGCGCCAGCGGCTTCACGTTCGGGGAGAAGGGCGCCGAGCGGCAGGTCGGCGAATTCGACGAGGCGTTGGGATCAGGTGGGCGCGCCTCGATGCAAGCGATCTCGAGGTCCTCGCCTCGAACCCGGCCCACAGGCTGCCCGGGATCAATCGCGCCTGATGGCTCTACGAACTCCGAGATTGCGCCATATGCGATCGTCACCAACCCGATCACCGAATGACGGGTTCGGGGCCGCAACCAGACAGTCGGCTCCCAGCGGCCATGCTTGAATTGCGGACATTCCCAGCGGCTTGGGCATCGTCGTCACTGACCCCCAAGCGGCCGCAGGCGACCGGTACGGTGGCCGCATCAACAGGCCGGACATATGATCGCACCCGACCAACTCGCAGCAACGATCAAAAAAGCCCTTGCTCGCGGAGGGCGTCCACATAGGACTCTAAAAAGACCGTATCAGGGGCCGCTTGTGATGTCCGAAGATCCCCGCCTCGGCAATCGGATCGCGCGGCACGCATCTCGCAAAAAGAGACAAGGCGCCGTTTCTCCTCGTCCCAAAGAACGAGGCGCACGGATTTCAGACTTTGAAGCAGGGTGACTCGGCCGACGTCGCCGAGCTCCGGATGGTGGCGCAGCACTTCGGGCAGGCGATAATATGGAATCCGGCTCGCCAGGTGATGCACATGGTGCACGCCGATATTGGCGGTGAACCAGCGCAAGATGCCCGGCAAATCATAATGCGAACTGCCGTGCAGTGCCGCCTCGTGGAAGCTCCAGTCGCCGTCGTGCTCCCAGAGTGTCTCCTCGAACTGGTGCTGGACATAGAACAGCCAGACGCCGATCGACGCGGCAAGGAGAACGATTGGCGTGTGGACGAGCAAGAACGGACCGACGCCGATCAGCCACATCATCCCCGCCGCCACGAGAGCGATAGCGAGATTGGTGCCCATCGTGCTCACCCATGGCCGCAGCCCATCGCACATCAAGCCGACCGGCAATCGGTGTTGACACAAGAAAGTGTAGGCTGGGCCTAACCCACTACTGTCCGGTTTAGATTGGGGCGAGATCGAGGTGCATTTGCCTTCGGTCGGTTGGTGGCGGGTGGGGTGGTGATTTGAGGGCGTTGATGGGGCGTCGATGCATGAGGTTGAGGCC
>SKQW01000040.1 GCA_007118805.1 Rhodobiaceae bacterium
GCGCAATGGCGGCCGAGCCGGCAACCGTGGTGAAGAAGGCGACAATGGCATCAAAGCCGCCCTGCCCGATGACGATCTCGAAGTTGCGCTCGATCAGGTCCATCTGGTTGAAGGCCTGCGCTGTGACGTCGACCGGATTGCGGGGCGCAGCGTAGGGCAGGATCGCGCGGAGCTCTGCCTGGGCGGCGGCGGGCATGGCGGGAACCTCCAGCCCCTGCGCATCGGCGGCGTCGGCCAGGAGAATCCCGCCACCGCCCGACAGCGTCACGATTCCCAGCCGCCGCCCCCGCGGGCGGAACCCCCGTTCCCAGGCATAGGCGATATCGATGGCTTCCTCGGCCGAGGCGGCGGGCCACGCGCCACAGTCCCGGAAGACGGCCTGATAGACAGCGTCGCCTCCGGCCAGGCTCGCGGTATGGCTGGCGGCTGCCTGCGCACCGACCGTCGAGCGGCCGACCTTTACGACGATCACCGGCTTGCCCGCGCGGCGGGCCGCTTCCAGGGCGGCCACCAGGGCCGGACCGTCTCGGGTCCCTTCGAGATAGAGCAAGATCGTTCTGGTGCCCGGATCGTCCGCCATCCAGTGGAGCGCCTCGGCGGTGTTCACGTCGGCCTCGTTGCCGGTCGAGATCCAGTAGCGGATGCCGAGCCCATGGGCGTGGGCGAGATAATACAGGTGGGTGCCAAAGGCCCCGCTCTGGCTGACGATCGACAATGACCCGGGTTCCGGCCGGATCCGGTCAAGCGTGTTCGAGAAGCAGCCATAGAAGCCAGTATGGGGCGTGAAGAGGCCGAGGCAGTTCGGTCCGAGCAGGCGCATCCCCGCCCGGCGCGCCGTCTCGGCCATGTTGCGCTCGAGCTCGGCGCCATCCGGTCCGGTCTCGGCAAAGCCCGACGAGAAGACAATGCCAGCCTTGACGCCGCCGGTGGCGCAGGCGCGCACCGCCTCGGGCACCGCCGGGGCCGGTAGTGCGATGATCGCCGCCTCCACCGGTGGCGCGGCCTCGATCGAGGGATAGGCGGCAAGCCCCTGCACGTCCGCGCGATTAGGGTTGACGGGCACGATCTGGCCGCGGAACCCGCCATCGATCAGGTAGCTGAGCGTGCGCCCGCCGATCCGAGTGGCGTCGTCGGACGCACCGATCAGCGCCACCGACTCCGGTTCGAGCAGCGAGCGCAGCCCCATGGCCTTCTCGGTCAAGACGTGCCTCCATGCCTTGCAGAGCGCCGGGACGTACGAGCCGGCGCGCGAGTATCCCCATCCCGTCGGCTGTTGTCGACAAGGACGCGGTCCCAGTCGATGGTACCGGCTCGGCGCAGTGGCGCGCCTGGCGCTTGATGATTGCGCTCGGCACAATGCCGGTTACCATGCAGCCGGCGGCGATGGCGGCGCCCGCGAGGCCACGGGGATACACTCATGCGACTATTGGCGAATCTGCTGACGAAATTCGTCCGACGGGGCACGCTGCGCCTTTACGACGCCGGGGGCCGGCTGCACGAGTTCGGCGATGGCCAGGACCCGACCATTACCGCGCGGCTCAATGACCGGTCGCTGCACTGGAAGCTCGTGGCCAATCCCGAGCTCTATGCCGGCGAAGCCTACATGGACGGCACGCTGACCTTTGAGGAGGGCAGCACCGTCACCGACTTCCTCTACCTGTTCTCGCTCAACCGGGCGGGGCTGGCGAGCCACGGCTCCCAGAGGCTGCTGCGCCGGGCCTGGCGCGGGCTCAAGCGCTGGCAGCAGGACAACCCGCTGGGCGGCGCGGCCAAGAATGTGCGCCACCACTACGACATCTCGGATGAACTCTACCGGCTCTTCCTCGACGAAGACATGCAGTATTCCTGCGCCTATTTCCGCAACCCGGAGACCGACACGCTGGAGGAAGCGCAGCGTTACAAGCTGATCCACGCGACATCCAAGCTTCGGCTGGAGCCGGGCATGAGCGTGGCCGAGATCGGCTCGGGATGGGGCGGCTTCGCCATTCACCTGGCGAAGTCGACCGGCGCGCGGGTCACCGCCATCAACGTCTCGCCCGAGCAGCTCCGCGTCTCGCGTGAGCGGGCTCGGGCCGCCGGGGTGGCCGATCTGGTCGAGTTTCGCGAACTCGATTACCGCGAGCTGGACGGCCGCTTCGACCGGGTGGTGTCCGTCGGCATGATGGAGCATGTCGGCACACGCTATTTCGACGACTATTTCGGAAAGATCCGCGACCTTTTGACCGATGACGGGTTTGCCTTCGTCCATTGCATCGGCCGCATGAGCCCGCCTGGCACCACCGCGCCCTTTATCCGCAAATACATCTTCCCCGGCGGCTCGGCTGCGGCCTTGTCGGAGACCTTCGCTTCCACCGAGCGCTGCGGCCTCTGGGTGGCGGACATGGAGGTCCTGCGGCTGCACTATTACTGGACGCTGCGCCACTGGCGCGAGCGGTTCACCGCCAATCGCGACAAGGCCAAGGCCCTCTACGACGAGCGCTTCTGCCGAATGTGGGAGTTCTATCTGGCCTCGATGGAGCTGATTTTCCTGAACGGCTCCAACATGGTCTTCCAGCTCCTGTTGTCGAAGAAGCGGGACGCGGTGCCGGTCTGGCGCGATTATATGATCGACGACGAACGGGCGATGCTGGCAACCGCCGCGTCCGAGCATCCATTGCAGAGCGATGAGTCCTACGCTCGCAGGGAGGTGACGTGAAGGGTGTCCGGCTGGTCATCGAAGGCCGGGTGCAGGGTGTGGCCTATCGCGACTGGACCCAGCGGCGCGCTGAGTCGCTCGGTCTCGGCGGTTGGGTGCGCAACCGCCGCGACGGCACGGTGGAGGCGGTGTTCACCGGCGACGAGGCAGCGGTCGATCAGATGGTCGAGGCGTGCCGCGACGGACCGCCCGCGGCCGCGGTAACCGCGGTGCGGATCGTGTCGTGGGATGAATCGCCAGAGGTCGACTTCGCGATCCTGTCAACACAGTGATCCGCCAGTCAGGCCGGCCCCGTCGCACCGAAGATTTCCGCGAAGCTGCGCCTTAGAACCGCGTCGACGTCGGCCATCGTCCCGTCCCATCCGAGATCGGCCAGGCTGGTCACCCCATGCCCGCCGATGCCGCAGGGAACGATCCCGGCGAAATGGGCCAGGTCGGGCGCAACATTGAGCGCTATGCCATGATAGGTCACCCAACGGCGCACCCGGATGCCGACCGCGGCGATCTTGTCTTCGGCCTGCGGCCCCTTCTCCGGGCGGCGCACCCAAACGCCCACCCGGTCGTTGCGACGCTCCCCGCAAACGCCGAACTCGGCCAGCGTGGCGATCAGCCAGTCCTCGAGCGCCACGACGAAGCGCCGAACGTCCTGCCCGCGCTGGCGCAGATCGAGCATCACATAGGCCACGCGCTGGCCGGGCCCGTGATAGGTCCATCGCCCGCCGCGACCGGTCCGGTAAACGGGAAAGCGGTCCGTTGCCAGCAATTCGGCGTCCACCGCGCTCGTCCCCGCCGTATAGAGCGGCGGGTGCTCGACCAGCCAGACCCGCTCGGCAGCGCGGCCCTCGGCAATGCCGGCCACAACCTTTTCCATCTCCGCGACGGCAACCCCGTAGTCGGTCAAGCCGGCGGCGACGCGCCACTCAACCGGATCGACGGCGTTGCCGCGCACGCCCGCTATCGGTTTGACGAGTCCCATGTTAACTGTCCGCTAACCATACCCTTGCCAGCATGCCCGAGCTTGTTTGGGCGATCCAAACCTAATTGCGGGTGGAGAAATGTCGAGCGTCCAAGACGTCACCGTCAATCTTGCCGTGGAGCTCGGCTCCACGGAGATGCCGATCCACCAACTCCTGCGTATGGGCCGCGGCGCGGTCATTGCGCTCGACGCTGGGGAATCGGATCCGATTATCCTGCTGGCCAATGACACGCCGATCGCCGAGGGGCAGGTGGTGGTCGAAGGTGAAAGGATCTCGCTCGCCATCACCCGCATGCTGCCGACTCTGCGCCGCTGACTGGCGCGGCGCGATACTGCGTTTGTCACCCTTGTGGGCCGGGAACGCGTTTGCTACATGAACGGCTGGAGGCGCGGCCCGGCGGGTCGCGCAACAGGTTGCGGTCGTGGCGGAATTGGTAGACGCGCAGCGTTGAGGTCGCTGTGGGGGAGACCCCGTGGAAGTTCGAGTCTTCTCGACCGCACCACAGTCCCTTTGGACTGAATCCTTTGGCTTAAGTCCCTTTAGCCTATAAGGGCGCTTGATTTTCCCAGATTTTTGACGAGGCAGACGCCTTGCCGGAGGCAAGTCGTCAGCGTGTAGCGCTGCCGAAGCGGCGCTCGAACTCGGTGAGCCGCTGTGGCGGCACCAGCACCTCGAGCGCGATTCGGCCGGTTTCGGCGTCGTCGTGACGCTCAGCGACATGGCAGCGCTCATAGAGCCAGTTGAGGGCGCCGCCGTCGGCAGGGTCGAGGGTGACATGGCGCGCCGCCCGGTCGCCCTTCAACCGGTCGTCGATGGCGGCCACGAGGTCGTCGACCCCTTCCCCGGTTGCCGCCGACAGCAGCACTGGCCGCTCGTCCGCCGCCATGCGGACGATGCGGTTCGTCACCTCCTGCCGGCTCTCAGCATCGAGCAGATCGAGCTTGTTCCAGACCTCGACCACCCGTCGGCGATCGGCGGCATCGACCTCCAGCGAGTGCAGTATCTCCGAGACGTCGGCGGCCTGCTCGGCGGTCTCGGCATGGGCGATATCGCGCACATGCAGAATGATTTCCGCTTCCATTACTTCTTCCAGCGTGGCGCGGAACGCGGCGACCAGATGGGTTGGCAGGTCCGAGATGAAACCCACCGTGTCGGAGACGATCGCGGTGCCGCCCTGCGGCAGCTCGACGCCGCGCAAAGTGGGGTCAAGGGTAGCGAACAACAGGTCCTCGGCGGCCACGCGAGATTGGGTTAAACGGTTGAAAAGCGTCGACTTTCCAGCGTTGGTATAGCCCACCAGTGCAACAATCGGATAGGGCACCCGGCGGCGGCTTTCCCGATGCAGGCCGCGGGTGCGGCGAACCGAGTCGAGCTCGCGCTCGATACGCACGATGCGCTCCTGAATCAGCCGCCGGTCGGCCTCGATCTGGGTCTCGCCGGGGCCGCCCAGGAAGCCGTAACCGCCGCGCTGGCGCTCCAGATGCGTCCAGGACCGCACCAGTCGGCTCTTCTGCCAGTTCAGATGGGCAAGCTCGACCTGCAACCGCCCTTCCCGCGTGCGGGCGCGCTCCCCGAAGATTTCCAGAATCAGGCCGGTGCGATCGAGCACCTTGGCCTGCCAAGCCCGCTCGAGATTGCGCTGCTGGGCCGGGCTCAAGGGCTGGTCGACGACGACGACATCGACTGCCTCCGCCCGCACCAGGGCGGCGATCTCTTCGACCTTGCCCTTGCCGATCAGCGTCGCCGGGCGGGGGCGCTGAATCCGCGCCACCCCCTGCCCCACCACCTCAAGGTCGATGGCCCGGGCAAGACCCACCGCCTCATCAAGCCGGCCCTCAACGCCGCGCTGCGCGGGTGCGCCGGCGGGCGCCCCCGCCGCCGCGCTGTCAGGCACCACGACATAGGCGCGGGCCGGCGCATGCGCCGTTTCGCGGCTGCCGTTGGTGCGCGGCGCGCCGCGATCAAACTTTTGTGTAGAGCCTTGTGCGGAGCTCAATCAGCCTCCGGCTGCATGCAGCTCGGCCTCCTCGGTCGGGTCGAAGAGCTGAATCGGTTGATTCGGCATGACCGTGGAAATCGCGTGCTTGTAGACGAGCTGGGAGTGGCCGTCGCGCCGCAACAAGACGCAGAAATTATCGAACCAGGTCACGACACCCTGTAGCTTTACGCCGTTCACCAGGAAAATCGTCAGTGGTGTCTTGTTCTTACGGACGTGGTTGAGGAAGGTATCCTGCAAGTTTTGCGATCTTTCCGCCGCCATCTTATTGTCCTTTCGCCCCGTGGGAGGCGGATTGGCCGCCTCCGGCTATCGTGTCGCGGTCCGTTGCGCTCTTCATTCTACGCAATTAGATGGCAAGTTGCACCTTCGGGGCAAGCCTTTCCGGGCATTTCGCCAATGCAGGCTAGGCTCAGGCCGGGATCTCGGCATGCTTGTGATAGAGGCTGCGCAACCGCAGGGCGATCGCGCCGGGCCGGCCGTTGCCGATCGCCTGTCCGTCGATCTGCACCACCGGTGTAACCAGCTTGGTGGCCGAGGTGACGAAGGCTTCGCGGGCGCGCTTTGCCTCCTCGACGGTGAAGGCCCGTTCAACGAGCTCCAGCCCTTCGCTAGCAAGGACGTCGACCACCACGCTGCGAGTGATACCGCGCAGAATCCCCCGATCCGCCGACCGTGTGATCATGTGCCCCTCGCCATCGATGATCCACGCATTGGTCGAGGAGCCTTCGGTCACATAACCCTTGGCATCCACGAACCAAGCCTCGGCGGCGCCGGCCTCGGCCGCGGCCTGGCGCGCCAGGACATTGGGCAACAGCGCAACGGTCTTGATGTCGACCCGCTCCCAGCGGTTGTCCGGCACGGTGATCACCGCGATGCCAGCCTCGGCCGCCCCGGCACTCTTGACTGGGTCGACGGATTTGGCCGTCACCACCAGCGCCGGGTCGACCTCGCCTGCGGGAAAGCCATGGTCTCGCGGCGCAACTCCGCGCGTGACCTGAAGATAGACCAGCCCGTCCCTCACCCGGTTGCGCCGCACGGTCTCGCGCAGGACATGCGACAAGGCCGCCCGCGACATCGGCTGGCGGATGCGCAGCTCGCGCAGCGAACGGTCGAGCCGGTCCAGATGACGGCGCTCGTCGACCAGCGCGCCCTGCCGGATCTCGCACACCTCGTAGACGCCGTCGCCGAACTGATAGCCCCGGTCCTCCACATGTACCCTGGCCTGGGCATGGGGCACGTAGCGGCCGTTGACATAGGCAATGCGGGGCATCTGGGGACTCCTTCGGACTTCTGCGCTTCGGGCTGGCCGATGTCAGCCCCGTCGGCGCGCGAAAACGATAATCGCGATGGCGGCGAGGATTTCCAGCCGGCCGAGGATCATGCCGGCCGACAGGGCGACCTTGGTGGCATAGCTCATCTGCGCATAGGAAAGCCACTCCTGACCAACCGCCCAGTCGCTGGAATAGACCGGGCCGGCGTTGGACAGGATGGCCAGGGCGGCCAAGGCCGAGCCTTCATAGGCGATCCCCTCCGCCGCTATGATCCAGGAAAGCGCCAGCGCGCCGGCGACAAAGACCAGGGCGCCGCTCCAGATCGCCTTCATGATCTGGATGTCGTATTCCTGGCTGCCATAGCGCGCCGGGCGGATGGAATGCGGATAGACCAGCCGGGTCAATTCGCGGCCCGCCTGTACCAACATCGCCCCGAGCCGGAACAGCTTGATGCCGCCGCCCGTGGAGAAGGCGGCCGCCCCGACGGCCATGACGGTCAGCACAAGCGTCAGCGGCAGAACCTCGAAACTCGCATACCGAACCTCGAGCCCGGTGGTGGTCATCAGTGAGGTGGCGGTGAACAGCCCGTCGCGCAGCGCGAGCAGCGGAGCATGGCCCGCGGCCCGGAAGTAGGCGAGCGCCGCCACCAGGCCGAAGCCGAGGCAAAGCGCCGCAAGCCACAGGCTTTCGCGATGGGCACGCACCGCGGCCCAGCGGGCGTTGACGATGTCGCGATGCCACAGCACGCTGGTGGCGCCATAGACCATGAACAGCATCACCACGACGATCCCGAAGGACGGCACATAGGCCGAAAGCTCCTGGGAGCGGGGCGCGAATCCGCCCGTGGACACGCTGGCGAACGCGAGGCACAGCGCATCGAGGGGGTCGATCCCGGTGAAGGCCAGCAGGACGAAGCACAGCATCGTCGCGCCGACATAGATCGGCGCGATGTCGCGCAGGATCATGACCAACCGCCGGCGCTCGGGCAGCCCGCCATGCTCGACCAGCCGCTGATGGGTTTCGGGCAGTCCGCCAACTCCCGACGGGGCCAGCACCAGCACCACCACCAGCAGCGTCAGCGCACCGCCCAGCCATTGCAGGAGGGCGAGCCAGAAGACCAGGCTGCGCGGGAGGTGCTCCGGCGCGGCGAGGACCCGGGCGCCGGTGGTGGTCAACGCCGACACGGTCTCGAAATAGGCATCGATCGGGTGGGCGTTGTCCAGAATCAGGAGCACCGGCAGCGCGGCAAAGGCGGGCAGCAGCATCCACAATAGCAGCGCCAACCAGAAGCGCTGGGCCACCCGCAGCCGCCTCTCCCGCCCCCGCAGGCTGAGCACCAGGGCCCCGGCCAGAAAGATCAGCAGGACCGATGTAAGGAGAAAGTCCCGCACATATTCGGTCTCCTCGATGCCCGCGGCGATCACCGCGGGCACCATCAGCGCGACGGCCAGGGCGCCGAGAAAATAGGCAAAGACGAAGAGGACCGGGATCATGGTCGGGCCGGCTCAGAAGAAATCGAGGCTGACCCGGAACATCTGCTCGACCTTGCGCAACTCGTCGGCGACGGCGCTCATGACCACCCGGTCATGGGGTTGGATCTGGGTGTCGCCGCGCGGCATGATCACCTTGCCGTCGCGATAGATCGCACCAATACGCGCACCACGCAGGATCGTGAGCTCGCGCAGCGGCTTGCCGACCAGCGGGGAGGTTTCGAGGGCTTCGGCCTCGATGATTTCGGCGGCTCCGTTCTGAATGGAATGCACGCCGCGGATTCGCCCGCGCCGGACATGGTGGAGGATCTTGGACACCGTGATCTGACGCGGATTGACATAGGCGGAAATGCCCAGCGACCGAGTCAGGTCGGGATAGCCGCGGCTGTTGATCAGGCACAGGCTGCGAGCCGCGCCGAGCCGCTGGGCCATGACGCAAGCCAGGATGTTGATCTCGTCGGAATTGGTCACCGAGATGATGGTGTCGGCGTCGGCGATGTCGGCTTCACGGAGTATCTCCTCGTCCAGCGCCGAGCCATGCAGGACGACGGTCCGGCGCAGGCCGTCGGCAATTGCGATCGCCCTGTCCCGCGACGATTCGATGATCTTGATGCGCGCATTGCGCTGGAGCGCTTCGAGCTTGCGGGCGACGAAAAAGCCGATGCTGCCACCGCCCGCGATCACGACGCGGGACGCCTCGACCTCCTCGTGGCCGAAGATGCCGAGAGTGCGACGCACCTGGCTCCGCTCGGCGGCGAAATAGGCGACGTCCCCGGTGAGGATCGCATCGGTGCCCGTCGGCACGAAGAAGCCGTCGCCGCGCTGAATTCCGATCACGGTGGCATTGAGATCGGGGAACAACTCGGTGAGCTGGCGCAGCGGCGTGTCCACCACCGGGCAGTTCTCATCGCAATGCACCCCGGCCACGACGACGCGGTTGTCCGCGAAGTTGACCGTGTCATAGGCGCCGGGCAAAGCGAGCCGGCGCAGGATCATCTCGCCGACCTCGACCTCGGGCGAGATGATGACGTCAATCGGCAGATGCTCGCGCGAGAACAGGTCCTGCCAATGCGGCTGCAGATAGGCCTGGGCGCGCACCCGGGCGACCTTGGTGGGCACGTTGAACAGCGAATGGGCGACCTGACAGGCGGTCATGTTGACCTCGTCGTGGAGCGTGACCGCGACGATCATGTCGGCCTGCTCGGCGCCTGCCTGGGCGAGGATGTCGGGGTGGGCGCCGTGGCCGACAAAGCCGCGCACGTCCAGCGACTCGGTGATCGACTGAATAAGCCGCGGCGAGTTGTCGATGATACCGACATCATTGCCTTCCGCCGCCAGGCGCTCGGCGATGCCGAAGCCGACCTGGCCTGCTCCGCAGATGACCACCTTCATCGCCGAGCCTGCTCCTTCTCGCCGTGGCGCGCACTGGCCGGGCGGCCGTGTCGTGCGCGGCACTCATACAGGAAATTTCGGCGTCATCCTATGCTGAGGCTCTTCAGCTTGCGGTGCAGGGCCGAGCGCTCCATGCCGACGAATTCGGCAGTGCGCGAGATGTTGCCGCCGAACCGGTTGATCTGGGCGATCAGATATTCGCGCTCGAAGATCTCGCGGGCATCGCGCAAGGGCAGTCCCATGATCTGTTCGCCACGGCTGTTGCCCGGCGTGGGCGGCAGTGCCGAGCCCACCTCGGCAGGCAGCATGTCGGCGGTCACCACAACGTCGGGATCGCCGCCGGCCAGGATCATCAGGCGCTCGACATTGTTGCGTAGTTGGCGGACATTGCCGGGCCAGTCATGGGATTGCAGGACCGCCATGGCGTCCTCGCCGATGCGCCGGACCGGAAGGCCCGTCGATTTGGAGATCTGGCGGATGAAGTGATCGACCAGCTCCGCGATATCCTCCCGCCGGTCGGCCAGCGGGGGAACATGCACCGGCACCACGCTGAGCCGATGAAACAGGTCCTCCCGGAAGCGCCCCTCGCGGACCTCCAGCTCCAGGTCCCGGCTGGTCGAGGAGATGATGCGCACATCGACATGGACCCGTACCGCACCGCCGAGACGCTGGAAGTTCTGGTCGACCAGCACGCGAAGCACCCGGTTCTGGGTCTCGCGCGGCATATCGGCGACCTCGTCGATGAACAGGATTCCGCCATGGGCCTCCTCCAGCGCCCCCACCTGACGCTGGCCGTTCGCCCCCTCGGTGCCGAACAGCGCGACTTCCATGTTCTCTGGCGTGATCATCGCGGCGTTGATGACGACGAAGGGGCCGCTGGCACGCGGCGACAGTGAGTGCAGGATGCGCGCGGCATGCTCCTTGCCGGAGCCGGGCGGACCGACGATCAGCACGCGGCTGTTGGTCGGCGCGATGCGCTCGATGGCGTGGCGGAGCTGGTTGGCGGCGCTGGACCGGCCCACCAGTTGCGCCCCCTCCCCGGACCGCTCCTTGAGGTCGCGGACCTCGCGCTTGAGCCGCGAGGCTTCGAGGGCACGGCTGGTCACTAGCACCAGGCGATCGGCCTTGAATGGCTTCTCGATGAAGTCGTAAGCGCCCCGCTTGATCGCCGACACGGCGGTCTCGATGTTGCCGTGACCGCTGATCATCACGACGGGCAGTTCGGGATGCTGCTGCTTGATGATGTCAAGCAGTTCCAAGCCGTCGAGCTGGCTGCCCTGCAGCCAGATATCGAGGAAGACCAGGGAGGGGCGCCGCGCCTCGATCTCGGCGAGCGCCTCGTCGCTGTTCGCCGCGACCCGTGCATTGTAGCCCTCGTCCTCCAGAATGCCGCCGACGAGTTCGCGAATGTCGGCCTCATCATCGACGATCAGGATATCGTTGGCCATTCCCTGAATGCCCTCCTTAGGCCGCTCCCGTGGCGGCGGTCCTCACGTCCTCATCCATTGACACATCGGCCTCAGGCGCCGCCTCGGCGCGGGCGGCCACGCCCCCGGGCAGCCGCAA
>SKQW01000164.1 GCA_007118805.1 Rhodobiaceae bacterium
CGCATCGAGCGGCTTGAGCGGTTCCACGATCGCATCACCTCCTGCACTGTCGTCATCGAAGCCCCGCATCAGCACAGCTGGAAGGGCAAGATCTATCATGTCCGCATCGACATAACGGTGCCCGGCGCGGAGGTCGTGGTCGGCCAAGAGCCGGAGGAGAACCAGGCGCACGAGGACGTCTATGTGGCGATCCGCGACCAGTTCGACGCCGCCCGCCGCCAGCTCGAGGACGTAGTGCGCAAGATGAGCGGCCATCGCACCAAGCCCCATCCGGAGAAGCTGCACGGCTCGGTCGCCCGGCTGATGCCGGAGGAGGCGTTCGGCTTCATCGAGGCGGCGGACGGACGCGAGTTCTACTTCAGTCGCGACAGCGTCACGACCGACGCGCAATGGGACAGGCTCGAAGTCGGCGCGCAGGTGCGCTTCACCGAGCATGAGGGGGACAAGGGCCCCTATGCCTCCGCTGTCACCATCATCTGAGGCCGCCGCGCGAGCGGCAGCCTGGGAGCATTTCCCGCACGGTGCCGATGTCGGGGTGCGCGGCTATGGGTCGACCAAGGCGGAAGCCTTCGAGCAGGCGGCGGTGGCGCTCACCGCGGTCCTGACGCCGCTGGAGAGGGTTCGCCGCTTGGAATCGGTCGACCTCGAAGCAGCAGGTCCGGATGACGAAATCCTGCTCGTCCAGTGGCTCAATGCACTGGTCTATGAAATGGCGACGCGCGGCATGCTCTTCGGCGCCTTTCGTGTGACGATCGAGGGGGATCGGCTGCACGCCACTGCCACCGGCGAAGCCGTCGATATCGAGCGCCACGAGCCGGCGGTCGAGATCAAGGGCGCGACCTTGACCGCGGTCAGAGTGGCACAGATTCCCAACGGACGATGGCTCGCCCAAAGCGTGCTGGACGTCTGAGAGAAACGAGGCCGATCATGGCGATCGAGACGACCGATCTCACCCGTATCAGCGAGTACGAATGGCGCATCGATCCTTTCGGCGAGATGCGCGTGCCGGCCATCCTCTATGCCGACGAGGCGCTGATCCGGGACATGGACGAAAAGGTGTTCGAGCAGGCGCGCAACGTCGCGATGCTGCCCGGCATCGTGCGCGCCTCCTATGCCATGCCGGACGCCCATTGGGGCTACGGCTTTCCGATCGGCGGGGTGGCGGCCTTCGATGCCGAGGCGGGCGGCGTGGTTTCGGCAGGCGGCGTCGGCTTCGACATCTCCTGCGGCGTGCGCACCATGCTGACCGACGTTGAGACGCCGCGCATCCGGCGCCAGCAGCGCGAGCTGGCCGAGGCCCTATTCAGGAAAGTGCCGGCCGGCGTCGGCTCGCACGGCGCGATCCGCCTGTCGCTTGAGGAGATGGACGACATGCTGTCGGGCGGTGCCGAATGGGCGGTGCGTTCGGGGTGGGGCGAGAGGCGCGACCTCGAGCGCATCGAGGAGCATGGGTGCATGAAGGGCGGCAATCCCGCCTGCATCTCCGACAAGGCCAAGACCCGCCAGCGCCCCGAGATGGGAACGCTCGGCTCGGGCAACCACTATCTCGAAGTCCAGGAGGTCGCAGAAGTCTTCGACAAAGCCGCCGCAGAGGCCTTCGGACTCACGCCGGGGCGCATCGTGGTCACCATCCACTGCGGCTCGCGCGGCCTCGGCCATCAAGTCGGCACCGAGTTCCTGGCCGAGATGGCGGTCGCCGCCAAGGAGCAGGGCATCGCGCTGCCCGACCGCGAGCTTGCCTGCGCAAAGATCAACTCGGAGGTCGGCCAGCGCTATCTCGGCGCCATGTGGGCGGCGATCAACTGCGCGCTGGCCAATCGCGAGATCATCGGCCACTTCGCCCGCGAGGTATTCGACGAGATTTTTCCCGGCGCTCGGCTCGACCTGATCTATGACGTCTCCCACAACACCTGCAAGATCGAGCGCCACGTGATCGACGGGCAGGAGAAGTCGCTCTTCGTCCACCGCAAGGGGGCCACGCGCGCCTTCGGCCCGGGCCATCCCGATCTGCCCGCGGGGCTCAAGGAGATCGGCCAGCCGGTCTTGATCGGCGGTAGCATGGGGACCGGCTCCTATGTGCTCGCCGGCACCGTGACCAGCGAGGACAGGGCCTTCTCCTCGGCCTGCCACGGCGCCGGGCGGCGCATGAGCCGCCACCAGGCACTGAAATCGTGGCAGGGTCGCCAGGTAATCGACGACCTCGCCGCCAAGGGCATCATCATCCGCAGCCGCTCTTCCCGCGGCGTCGCCGAGGAGGCGCCCGGGGCCTACAAGGACGTAACCGCCGTGGTCGACGCCACGGAAAGGGCAGGCCTCGCCAGGAAGGTCGTGCGGCTCGTTCCCCTCGTCTGCATCAAGGGGTGAGTTTGGAGGGGCAATTCTCGCCGATCCCTGATCTAGCGGCTCCACTCACCCGATGTTGAGGCGATTAACCGGCACTGGGTAATTCCGTCAGCTCGCGGCTCCACGTCACCGGCAGATTTCGCTGACTTGCACTTACTGATCCTGCTCAAAGCGGTACCCGTCCGGAGCAGTGATCATTACGCAATATCGCACGGTGCGGGTTGGACAGGAGGATTCCATCATGCCCTATCGACGTCGGGTTGGCCGAAAAAAGCCGGAGGCGCCTGTGGGTGACAGGAAGCATCTCGAGGACATGCTCGACGAAGCGCTGGGGGAGACATTTCCCGCGAGCGATCCCGTCGCGCTGACCGAGCCGGGAACGGACGGTCCGCTGAAGCCCAAGCCGCGCAGGGCGGCTCGACTGAGCTGAAGCGCGCCGCCCGCCGGGCCCGGCGCACGTGCAGTGTTCATGACATTTCCGCTCGCTCGGTTGCGATAAGCGCAAGAGGCGGCTGAAATGGACTGGTCGCTGGTTGTGATGGCTGCCGGGGCAAGCCTCGCTGCCGGTCTCGCGACGGGGCTTGGCGCCCTGCCGCTGCTTCTCGTCCCTCAAGTGCAGAAGCCGGCCCAGCATGCCATGTTGGGCTTTGCTGCGGGCGCCATGGTCGCGGCATCGCTTCTGTCGCTGCTGATGCCA
>SKQW01000179.1 GCA_007118805.1 Rhodobiaceae bacterium
AATCGCCCAGGATGTTGATTGACAGCACCGTCAACATGATGGCGATGCCGGGGAACGTTGCGATCCACCAGCCCTGGCTGAGGTAACCTCGGCCGGCAGCGAGAAGCCCACCCCATGACGGTTCATCGGGCGGCAGGCCGACCCCGAGGAAGCTCAAGGCTGCCTCGAGTATGATCATCTGCGGCACCGCCGCTGTGGCGATTATGATGATGGGCGTCAGGCTGTTGGGGAGGATGTGCCGAAAGATGATGCGAAGGCTGCCCGCCCCGGCGACCCGCGCGGCGAGCACGTACTCGCTGTCGCGCAATCTCAATGTTTCGGCCCTGGCAACCCTGGCGTACATGGGCCAGGTGGTCACTATGAGCACGGCGACTACGTTTCCGAAGCCATGGCCCAGCACGAACATGATGATGATGGCCAGCAGAATGAACGGAAATGCCATCTGGATGTCGACGAGGCGCATTATTGTTTCTTCGGTCCATCCGCGGAAATACCCGGCGAACACGCCAATGAGGGTGCCGATCACGCCGGCTCCGAGAACGGACGCCACGCCGACGGCGAGCGACAAACGGGCGCCATAGAGTATGACGCTCAGGACGTCTCGACCGATTGCGTCGGTTCCGAGGAGAAAGGTTTCGCCGAATTCCGGCTCGAACGAAGGAGGCAGCAGATTGGCGAGTACGTTCGGGGCTCGCGGATCGTGCGGCGCCAGGATCCCGGCGAGGATTGCGCAGGCAATCACAAGGAACAGGACTACGCCTGCGCAGAGCGCCCAAAGGTGGCGACGCAGGCCGCCGCGCGCGCGAGCCAGGCGTTCGATCTCTGCGTCGCTCAAGCCGCGCGCCGTGCCACTCGCCTCAGCCATAGCGGACTCGCGGGTCGAACCAAGCGTAGAGCAGATCGGCAATCAGGTTTGCGGCAACCACGAGCAGGGCGATGACGAATACGCCTGCCTGCAGGACTGCAAAGTCCCGCTGACCGATCGCCTGAATCAGCAACCGCCCCACGCCTGGCCAAGCGAAGATGGTCTCGGTGACGATCGCGCCGCCCATCAGCAGCCCGAAGTCGACCGCAAGCACGGTGATGACCGGGATTGCGACGTTGCGAAGAGCATGGCGCCCAAAGATTATGGAAGATCGCAGACCCTTGGCCCGGGCCGTGCGGATGTAGTCCTGCGAGATGACGTTCAGGAGCTCGGAGCGCACCAGGCGTGTCAGCCGTGCAAGGGAAAACAGACCGAGCGTAATCGTCGGCAGAATTAGGTGTTGCCAGCTTCCGGCGCCGGCCGCCGGAAGCAGCCTGAGCTGTGTCGCGAAGATGAGGACGAGCATGAGACCGAGCCAGAAATTCGGAATCGACTGGCCCAGCAGCACCAGGAACATCGCGCCGCGGTCGATCAGACTGCCGCGGTAGAGCGCTGATACGGATCCGACGATCAGCGCGACGATGAGCGCGAACGACAATGCGGAGGCCGTAAGCAGCAAGGTCCAGGGCAAGCGCTCGAGAACGAGCCCGAGAGCGGGCTGGTACTGCCATGGGGAGATGCCGAAGTCCCCGGTCAACGCGCGTCCGACGAATTCGAGATACTGGACCAGCAACGGGCGGTCGAGCCCAAGTTCCGCCCGCAGCGCCGCCACGTCGTCGGCCGTCATGCCCGGCTGAATCATCAAAGTCACCGGATCGCCGATCAGTCTCGCCAGCACGAAGATGACCGTGACGACGCCGAAGACGACGATGGTCGCAGTCAGCAAACGGCGGGCAATGAACCGGAGCATTCAGGAAAACCCAGCCTTGCGGGTCTGCCGCCCGAGCATGGCGGCAGACCGGCTTCCGCGCTCAGTTGGCGGCCGACATGTCTTCTACGAAGATGAAATCGTCATTGCGGGCCATCCAGTCGATGCGATCGCTGACGCCCCATAGCGAAAGGGGAGCATAAAGAAACAGCCACGGCGCGTCCTCCCGAACGATTTCAGCCATTTCGTACAGCGCTTTGCGGCGTGCCTCGTCGTCCAGCGCCGTCTCGGCCTTGCGCCACAACTCGTCTACCCGGGGATTGCCGTAGTGCGTCCAATTCCAGTTGCGATCCGATACGAGCACGGTGGCGACTACGCGTTCCAGCGTCGGTCCGGCCTTGTAGTACATGAGAAACACATCGCCCAGGTCGGCTTGCTGATTCGCAAAGTCAAACAGCTTGCCTGCGAAGACGGACCATTCGTCCTGTACGATATCGACATTGATGCCGACGCGCCGCAAATCGGCCGCGATCGCCTGGGACAGCAGCTCGCCCTGCGGCACGACGCCTGTCGGGAAGTTGAGGGTGACCGTGAGATCCTCCACGCCGGCTTCGGCCAGCAGCTCCTGCGCTCGATCCGGATCGTGGTCGAACGGCTCAAGATCGGGGTTCCAGCAGCTCGTATGGGGCGGACAGGGTTGACCCATCGCTTCACCGTAACCCGCCAACAGACGTTCGACGATCGCTTCCCTGTTTACGGCATGATTGATCGCGTGCCGTACACGCCTGTCATCGAGCCCCTCCCGGCTGACCACCAGCCCGCTCCAGATGGGCTGCACGCTTGCCTCGGAGGCCTCGATGCGTACGTTTTCGGCGCTTTCAACCTCTGACGCCTGGATCGGTGGAACAGCGACGATCAGATCGGCTTCGCCGTTGATCAAGACCGATACACGGGTCGAATCCTCAGGCACGACCCAGAACACTACCTCGTCAGCCTTCGGCGTACCGTTGTACCAGTCGGGATTTGCTGCAAGGACGATGCGGTCGCCACGGCTCCAACTATCGAGCATGTAGGGTCCCGTTCCCACCGGCGCGGCCGCGAAACCGTCTTCGCCGACTTCGTCGTAATACTCCGGCGGAACCGGATTTAGGTAGTCGGCGATCAGTTGCAGCGTGCCAGAATATGGGCCGTCGGTGACCAGATCGACCGTGTATTCGTCCACCACCTCGACGGCGCTGAACTCATTGTAGTAGCTGCGCGCCTGGGACCGTTCCCTCTGCATGAGCTCGACGGT
>SKQW01000273.1 GCA_007118805.1 Rhodobiaceae bacterium
CAGGCGCCGCCTCGGCGCGGGCGGCCACGCCCCCGGGCAGCCGCAACCGCACCCAGGCGCCGCGCCCGCCGGCGGCAACTGCCGGCGCGTCGGTCAGCTCGATTGTGCCGCCGTGCTCCTCCATGATCCGGCCGACGATCGCCAGACCGAGCCCGGTCCCCTTCTCGCGTGTCGTCATATAGGGTTCGAGCAGGCGCTGCCGGTTCTCGCCGGGCAGCCCGATGCCGTTGTCAACGACATCGATGACCACCCAGTCATCTACCTCGCCGACGGAGACCGAGATTACACCATGCTCCGACTCGTTGCCCAGCGCGGCAACCGCTTCGGCCGAGTTCTTGACGATATTGGTCACCGCCTGGGAGATCAGGCGGCGGTCGAAACGCGCCCTGATTGGCCGGTCGGGCATGGCCATCTCGATCTGGATGGTGGGGTAGCCCACGCGCATCAGGAAAACCGCCTCCTTCACCGTCTCCGACACGTCGGCGGCCTCCAGCGCCGCTGTCGGCATGCGGGCAAAGGCAGAGAACTCGTCCACCATGCGCCCGATATCCCCGACTTGGCGGACAATGGTGTCGGTGCACTGGTCGAACACCTCGCGGTCCTGGGTGATGACCTTGCCGTATTTGCGGCGCAGGCGCTCGGCGGAGAGCTGGATCGGGGTCAGCGGGTTCTTGATCTCGTGGGCGATGCGGCGGGCGACGTCGGCCCAGGCGGCCGAGCGCTGCGCGGAGACCAGTTCGGTTATATCGTCGAGCGTCACCACGAAGCCGTGCTCGCCTTCGGCCTTGTCCGAGGCGACCCGCACCGTCACGGTGCGCTCCGTGCCGCCGCGGCGGATGACGATCTGGTCCTGGGCGAGGCGGGCGGGCTGAGCGCGGGCGCGCTCGAACACGGTGCCGATCTCGGGCGCGACATCGACGATGGGTTGACCGACCAGCCCATCCTGGGTGGTGCTGAGCAGATCGGCTGCCGAGCGGTTGGCCAGCGTGATCCGGCCATTGAAGTCGCTGCCGAGCACGCCGGCGGGCACGCCGGCCAGCACCGTTTCGATGAAGCGGCGCCGGCCGTCGAGCGCGTCGTTGGCGGCCAGCAGATCGTCCCGCTGGGAGCGTAGCTGCGTGGTCATATTGTTGAAGGTCAGGCCGAGGCTCGCCAGATCGCCTTCGGTGCGGTAGAGCGGCACCTGGACGTAGAGATTGCCCTTGGTGACCTGGTCGGCTGCCGCCATCATCCGGCGAATCGGCGAGACTAGCCGGTTGGCGAATCCGATGCCGATCCAGGCCGCCGACAGAAGCAGGATCAGGGCCACCACAACATACATCAGGGCAAAGGCCACCTGCACGCCGAAGCGCTGGCGCTCCAGGCTCGAATATTCCGCCACATTGGCCTGGGCCATCCGCAAATGGTTGATCACCTGGGGGTCGACGCTGCGCGCGACATAGAGGAACGCATCATCGAATTGCGGTAGCTGAACCACAGCGCCCACCTGGTTCGACATGCCGGGCGCGATCAGCACCACCTCCCCGTCCCTGGCCTGCTCGATGGCGTCCTGCGGTGGCATCAGGAACTCGTAGTTGGGATCGATTTCCGATTCCATTACCACCGACAGGTCCTCGCGCAGGATCAGCGCCACCGGCAGCGCGCGCACCGCCGCCTGGGCAGCGAAGAAGCGCCGGAACTGGTCGGGTTGATCCGAATAAACTTCATCGAAGCGGTTTAGATCATTGGCCATCGCCAGGAGGTCAGCCCGGATCACCTGGCCGTGTTCGCGCAGATAGGCCTCGGCCACGCTGAGCGAGGAATTGATGATCGAGCGCGTCCGTTCGGCGAACCAGGTGTCGAGCCCGCGATCCAAGGTCACGCTGGCGATGATCGCCACGATGATCGCCGGCACCACGGCGATCACCGAGAACAGCGCCAGGATGCGCATATGCAGGCGGGCGCCTGCCCGGCCCCGGCGGCGGGCCATCCACAGCTTGAAGCCCTCCAGCGCGACCAGCGCAGCGAGGCCGGTGACCAGAACCACATTGATGGTCATCGCCGCGCTGACCACGCCCTCATTGGGCTCGATCGGCGTCAGGCCGGTGAGGACGGTGAAGGTCGCCGCACCGGTCACCAGGGCGAGCAGCACCAGCACCGTGCCGACGAGCCTCAGCGTGCGACCGCGCCGCGTCGCCGTCTCGCCCGGAAGCGGGATGCTGGTGCTGGTCTGTGCTGACGCCACGGGCCGCTCGTCCCCCGGTCTAGGCTCCGGCAGTGCCGAAGTGAAACGCGTTCGAAGTCTGGTTGCCCTTGCCGCCCGTGCGCTCTCCGATTGCGCGCTGTGGCCACCGCTCCACAAGCACCGGGGAGATCGCCGCGTCAACCGCGCCAGGCCCGATACGCCTCACCCCATGATCCGTTCCGCCCCAGCCCCCCGCATGGTGGGGCCAGGCCCTTCGCAGATCAAGCACAAATGTTGCAAAAATGAGACAGACCAGCGGCCAATCTGTGACCTAACTGCCACGAACGACTTGGATGCCGAGATCGCGCACCTTCTTACGCAGCGTGTTCCGGTTCAACCCCAGCAGCTCCGCCGCCCGGATCTGGTTGCCGCGGGTGGCAGCCAGCGCCAATCCGATCAAGGGCTGCTCAACCTCGCGCAGGACGCGATGATAGAGCCCCGGCGGCGGCAAGGCGTCCCCGAACCCATTGAAATAGGCCGTCATATGGCGCTCCACCGAGGCCGCCAGGCTGTCGTCGCCTCCCTCGTCCGGCGCCACCTCGGCGGTTTCGGCGCTTGCCAGCTCCGCTTCGATTGCCGCTTCGCCGATCGTCTCCTGCGGGTAGAGCGCCGTCAGGCGGCGAATGAGGTTCTCCAGTTCGCGCACATTGCCCGGCCAATGATGCCGGCGCAGCCGCTCCAGGGCGCCGGGCTCCAGCTCCTTGCGGGCCAGCCCCTCCTTCTCCGCGCGCGACAGGAAATGATGCACCAGGTCGGGCACGTCCGCGCTGCGTTCGCGCAGCGGCGGCAGGCGAAGCGGCACCACATTGAGGCGATAATACAGGTCCTCGCGGAACAGTCCCTGGCTGATGGCCTGGCGGAGGTCCTTGTTGGTGGCCGCGACGATGCGCACATCAGCCTTGATCGGCGTGCGCCCGCCGACGGTCATGTATTCGCCCTGCTGCAACACCCGTAGGAGCCGTGTCTGGGCCTCCATCGGCATGTCACCGATCTCGTCGAGAAACAGCGTGCCGCCCTCGGCCTGCTCGAAGCGGCCCGACGCGCGCCCCTGGGCCCCCGTGAAGGCGCCCTTCTCGTGGCCGAACAGCTCCGCCTCGATCAGTTCGCGGGGGATCGCCGCCATGTTGATGGCCACGAACGGCCCTCGGCTGCGCTTGCCATAGTCATGCAGCGCGCGGGCGACGAGCTCCTTGCCGGTGCCCGACTCGCCCGAGATCATGACCGTAAGATCGGTCTGCATCAGGCGGGCGAGCACGCGGTAGATCTCCTGCATTGCCGGCGACCGGCCGACCA
This sequence comes from Rhodobiaceae bacterium, assembly GCA_007118805.1. Classification (GTDB taxonomy): domain Bacteria; phylum Pseudomonadota; class Alphaproteobacteria; order Rhizobiales; family Tepidamorphaceae; genus SKQW01. Next base: position 3,518 of record SKQW01000273.1, read on the forward strand.
GCGGAATCTCCTCGCCGTCCTCGGGCGGGCTCGGCTCGGCCTTGGCGCGCGGCGCGGCAAGGGCGCGCCCGACGATCGATAGGAGTTCGTTGAGGTCGAACGGTTTTGGCAGATACTCATAGGCGCCCCGTTCGGAGGCCTTGACCGCCGTCATGAAGGTGTTCTGCGCGCTCATGACGACGACCGGCAGGTCCGGCCGCACCCGGCGGATGCGCGGCAGCAGATCGAAGGCATTCTCGTCGGGCATGATGACGTCGGTGATCACCAGGTCGCCCTCGCCCTGGGACACCCAGCGCCACAGGGTCGCCGCGTTGCTCGTCGCCCGCACCTCGTAGCCGACCCGCGATAGCGCGCGATTGAGCACGGTGCGGATCGCAGCGTCGTCGTCGGCGACCAGAATCTGCCCGTCCGGCAAGTGGCTTACTCCTCCTCGGGCCCTGCCTGCTCGGCCGGGGCGCTGTAGACCGGCATCAAAATGCGGAAGCGTGTGCCCCGGCCCGGCGAGTCGCATTCGATGACGCCGCCATGGTCGCCGACGATCTTGGCGACCAGGGCCAGGCCGAGCCCGGAGCCGGAGGCTTTCGTGGTCACGAAGGGATCGAACAGGCTGGCCGCGATCTCCTCGCTCACGCCGGGGCCGTTGTCGCGCACGCTGACCTCGAGCGGCAGGCTGATCCGTTCGCGGTTGCCCGGAACCGAGACCCGCACGCCGGGCCGGAATGCGGTCGACAGCACGATCTCGCCATCGGCGGCCTGGGCGCCTATCGCCTCGGCCGCGTTCTTGACCAGATTGAGAAAGACCTGGATCAGCTGATCGCGGTTGCCGAAGACCGGCGGCAGCGACGGGTCATAGGCTTCGGCGAACCGGATATGCCGTGCAAAGCCGTGTTCGGCGAGCTGTCGAACCCGATGCAGGACAGCGTGGATATTGACCGGCGACCGATCGACCGGGCGGGCGTCGGAAAACACCTCCATGCGGTCGAGCAGGCGGACGATCCGGTCGCTTTCGTCGCGGATGAGCTGGGCCAGGGACCGGTCCTGCGCCTCGACCGTGCCTTCCAGAAGCTGCGCCGCCCCGCGAATGCCCGACAGGGGGTTCTTGATCTCGTGCGCCAGTAGGTGCGCAAGCCCCGTCACGGTGCGCGCGGCGGAGCGATGGGTAAGCTGGCGATCGAACTTCTCCGCTATGGTTCGCTCATGGAGCATGATCGCGACCGTGCCGTCGGCCTCGACGACCGGCGCCACATAGATATCGACCAGGCGCTCTCCCCCCATCCGCGGGGTGCCGATGACCACCCGGTACTCGCTGACCGGCGCCCGCCGCTCGCGGGCCTGCGCCACGAGATCGAGCAGCGGGCTGTCATGGGGAACCAGCTCGCCGAGCTCATGCCGGCTCAGTACCGAAGCGCCAGCCTGGAAGAACTCCTCCCCGGCGCCGTTGGCCGCGACGATCCAGTTATCCCCGTCGACGGCGACCACCGGATGCGGCAGCGCCTGGATCAGCGCATCACCGCTGAACGCCGCGGCGCCGGGTCTCGCGGTAATGGCCGGCGACAGTCCCGCGCTCATTGCACGGCGGCCCTGGCATCGCGCACCTTGCCAATCGGCCTCGGCTGGGGCAGCAAGGGGATGATCGAAGGCGCTCTGCCTAATCGGTAGGCGTTTGTCATGGTGCCTGCATGTTAGTCATTTGTTTGTGCGGTGCAACAGGTTTTTGCGGGCCCGGCCCTGCCCGGCAGCCTTGCCAATGATCCGGATCGGGAGGCCGGGCGCCCGTCGATGACATGTGCAGCGATCGTCCTGGCAGCCGGCGCCGGCCGGCGCGCCGACCCCGGCGAGACCGGCGCCGCGAAGCAGTTCCGCAATCTGGCCGGCCGGTCGGTGCTCGCCCGCGCTCTCGACCCGTTTCTCGATCACCCCGAAATCGGGCCGGTCCAGGTCGTGCTGCGCCGCGGCACCCAGGCCGCCTACGCGCGGGCCGTCGCTCCCCATCCGCGCCTGCTGGCTCCCATCATCGGCGGCGAGCGGCGCCAGGATTCGGTGCGCATCGCGCTGGACTCCCTGGTCGGAGCGGCGCCGGACCTCGTCCTTATCCACGACGCCGCCCGCCCCTTTGCCTCCGGGGCGCTGATCTCGCGGGTGGTAGAGGCGCTGGCCAGCCATCGCGCGGTCGTGCCGGGCCTCGCCGTCGGCGATACCCTCAAGCGCATCGCCGCATCCGGGCACGTCGCGGAGACGGTGCCTCGGGACGGGCTCTACGCGGTCCAGACGCCGCAAGGCTTTGCCTATCGCGAGATACTCGCGGCGCACCGGCGCGCTGCCGCGACGGCCTTGACCTTCACCGACGATGCGGCCGTGGCCGAATGGAACGGGCTTTCCGTGGCGCTGGTTGACGGCGAGGCAAGGAACCGCAAGCTGACCACACCGGAGGACTTCCAGTTGGCCGAACGCCTGTTTCGCACGGAAACCCGGATCGGCTCGGGCTTCGACGTCCATCGCTTCGGCCCCGGCGATCATGTCATGCTGTGCGGCGTCCGGATTCCCCATTCATATGGCCTGCTCGGCCACTCCGATGCCGATGTTGGCCTGCATGCGCTCACCGATGCCCTGCTGGGCAGCATTGCATCGGGCGATATTGGCAGCCATTTCCCGCCCACCGACCCGCAATGGCGGGGCGCCGATTCGGCCGATTTCCTCCGCCGGGCACGGGACCTCACGGCAGAGATCGGCGGCCGTCTCGTCAATGTCGACGTCACGCTGATCTGCGAAGCGCCCAGGGTCAGCCCCCATCGTGAGGCGATGCGCGCCCGCCTGGCCGATATCCTTGAGCTCGATGTGGCGCGCGTCGCCGTGAAAGGCACCACCAGCGAGCGGCTCGGCTTCACTGGCCGCGGCGAGGGCATTGCCGCCCAGGCCGTGGTAACGGTGGCGCTGCCCGCCATGGAGGCAGACGATGAAATCGAATGAGGAGCTGCTCGCCCAGGCCGAGCTGGTCATCAGAAATTTCCGCCGCCAAGGGCTGACGCTGCTAATGGCCGAATCCTGCACGGGCGGGCTGGCCGCCGCCTGCCTGACCGAGGTCCCCGGCGCCTCCGACGTCGTCGAGGGCGGCTTCGTCACCTATTCCAATCACGCCAAAACGGCGATGGCCGGCGTGCCCGCCGACCTGATCGACGAGCATGGCGCCGTCAGCCAAGCGGTCGCCCGCGCCATGGCCGAGGGAAGCCTCCGGCGCCTCGAGGCGAGCGTGGCCGTTTCGATCACCGGCGTCGCCGGCCCCTCCGGCGGCTCGCCGGACAAGCCTGTAGGCCTGGTTCATATAGCCGCGGCTCGTCAGGGCGTCGCGACCCTCCATGTGGAAAAGCGCTTCGGCGATCTCGGCCGCAAGGCGATCCGGCTGGAGAGCGTCGCCGCCGCCTTCGATCTGGCCCTCGAAATCGCGTCGGGCTGAAGCCGGAACTGGCAGGATCAATCCCACTCCCCAAAACGCTCACGCCCGCGAGAGCGGGCACCCTGAGAAAGCCGTATTCAAGGCCACGCCCGGCGCGGCGCCGTTCAGCGGGATACGACCTGCGCCGTGCCGGGCTTGCGGCGCCCATAGACCTCGTCGGCCCGGCGCTCGAACGCATCGGCGAATCGGGAAAAGGCGGTCTCGAACACCGAGCCCATGAGGAGTTGGAGGCTGCGGCTCTTAAACTCGTAGGCGAGGTAGAAATCGACCTCGCAGGAGTGCGCATCGACCGGCTTGAACTTCCAGCGGTTCTCGAGGTGCCGGAAGGGGCCGGACAGATACTCCACCAGGATCTCCATCTGGTCGGGATCGAGCGTGACCCGGCTGGTGAAGCTCTCGCGAAACAGCTTGTAGGCGACCGTCATGTCGGCGACCAGCACGTCGCGCCCCTCGACCTCTGAGCGCGAGCGCACGCGAAGGTCCCGGCACAGGGGGACGAACTCCGGATAGCGGTCGACATCGGCCACCAGGTCGAACATGTTCTGCGCGCTGTGGGGGACGCGGTGAAGGTGCTCGAAGCTGCGCATGGCGCGCGGTCAGGTGCTCGGCCGCGCCTGTCGCGCTGCCCGCAGCCGCTCGAAATCCTCGCCGGCGTGGTAGGAGGACCGGGTCAGCGGGCTCGACGCGGCGAGCAGAAAGCCCTTGGCGTAGGCGACCGTCTCGTAGGATTTGAACTCGTCCGGCGTGACGAAGCGGTCGATCGGATGGTGCTTGCGGCTCGGCTGGAGGTACTGGCCGATGGTCAGGAAGTCGACATCGGCGCTCCGCAGATCGTCCATGAGCTGGAGCACCTCGTTGCGGCTCTCGCCGAGCCCGACCATGATGCCGGACTTGGTGAACATCGCCGGATCGATCTCCTTGACCCGCTGCAACAGCCGGATCGAGTGGAAATAGCGCGCCCCCGGCCGCACCGTGAGATAAAGCGACGGCACCGTCTCCAGATTGTGGTTGAAGACGTCCGGCCGCGCTTCAACGACGATCTCGAGAGCGCCGTCCTTGCGCAGGAAATCGGGGGTCAGCACCTCGATCGTGGTCCCCGGCGACGCGCGGCGGATGGCCGCGATGGTGTCGGCAAAATGGCGCGCCCCGCCATCGTCGAGATCGTCCCGGTCGACCGAGGTGACCACGACATGGGCCAGCCCGAGCGTTGCCACGGCGTCGCCGACCCGGACTGGTTCGCTGGCATCGAGCGCCTCGGGCAGCCCGGTGCGCACATTGCAGAAGGCGCAGGCGCGGGTGCAGGTATCGCCCATGATCATGAAGGTGGCGTGGCGCTTCGACCAGCATTCCCCGATATTCGGGCACCCCGCCTCCTCACAGACCGTCACCAGCCCGTGCTCGCGCACCACGCCCACGGTCTCGCGATAGACCGGCGAGCCTGGGGCCTTGACCCGAATCCAGTCGGGTTTGCGCGGGATCGGCGCGTCGGGCCGCTTGGCCTTTTCAGGGTGCCGCGGCCGCTCGGGACCGCTGGAAAGGGTATCTAGAAGGGTAACCATGCCGCTCCAGTCGTCCGGGTTGGTGCCGGTTGCTCGTCCTATCTAGCGCAAGGCAGCGATACGCCCAAGCACCGCGCCCGCATGGCCGCTCCCCGGCGCGCGTGCAGCCGGGCTGCCAACGCCGGCGTTTAGATGTTCAGCGCCTGACCATAGGCGTCCAGCACGGCCTCCTTCATGGTCTCCGACAAGGTCGGGTGCGGGAAGATAGTGTGCATCAGCTCGACCTCGGTGGTCTCCAGATTCATTGCCACCACGTAGCCCTGGATGAGCTCGGTCACCTCGGCGCCGACCATGTGCGCGCCGAGCAATTGCCCGGTCTTGGCATCGAAGATCGTCTTGGTCAGCCCGTCCGGCTCGCCGAGCGCGATCGCCTTGCCGTTGCCGATAAAGGGAAAGCGCCCGACCTTGACGTCGTGGCCGGCCTCTCGTGCCTGCTTCTCGGTCAGCCCCACCGAGGCGATCTGGGGGTGGCAATAGGTGCAACCGGGCACCTTGAGCGCGTCGAGCGCATGGGTGTCGAGCCCGGCGATGGTCTCCACGCAGGTGACGCCCTCATGCTCGGCCTTGTGGGCCAGCATCGGCGGGCCGGCGACGTCGCCGATGGCGTAGACGCCGTCGACATTGGTGCGCCCGCGCCCGTCGGTTACGATGGTGCCGCGCTCCATTGTAACGCCCAGATCCTCCAGCCCCAGCCCCTCCACATTGCCGACCACGCCGACGGCGGAGATCACCCGGTCGGCGGTGATCTTGCGGCTCTTGCCGCCGTCTTCCTCGATCGTCGCGGTGACCGAGTCCTTTTGCTTGTCGAGCCCCGTCACCTTGGCCGAGGTAAGGATTTCCATGCCCTGTTTTTCGAAGCGTTTGCGGGCCTGTGCGGCGATTTCCTCATCCTCTGCGGGAAGAATCTGCGGCAGGATCTCGACCACGGTCACCTCGGCGCCCATGGTGCGGTAGAAGCTGGCGAACTCGATGCCGATGGCCCCCGAGCCGACGACTAGGAGCGATTTCGGCATGGTGTCCGGCACCATGGCCTCGAAATAGGTCCAGACGAGCTTGTCGTCGCGCTCCAGCCCCGGCACTTCGCGCGGCCGCGCCCCGGTAGCGATGATGACATGCTTGGCGGCATACTCGCCCGCCCCCAGCGCCCCTTTGGGCGCATCGGCCTCGGCCTTTTCCACTGTCACCTTGCCCTTTCCGGTAAGCCGCGCCTTGCCCCAGATGACGTCGATCTTGTTCTTCTTCATCAGGAAGCCGACGCCGGTTGAAAGCTGGCCCGAGACGGCGCGCGAGCGCTTGACGATGGCGCCGGTGTCATAGCCGAGCTTGTCCGCCGACAGGCCGAACTCCTTGGCCCGCTCCATCGCGTGATAGATCTCGGAGGTCCTGAGCAGCGCCTTGGTCGGGATGCAGCCCCAGTTGAGGCAGATGCCGCCCAGATGCTTGTTCTCGACGATTGCCGTCTTGAGGCCCAGCTGGGCCGCCCGGATCGCGGCGACATAGCCGCCCGGCCCGGCACCGATGATGATCACGTCGTAGGACTTGTCGGGCATCCAGCCTCTCTCCTCAGGTCCTGCCCGACGCTGTCCGGGCTTTCGCAAGACCGTAGCCGGGCGTCATAGCGAGGATGGCCGCAACGCGCGGCCATGGCAACGCGGCGGACCGTCGCCCGCTCACACCAGCATTCCCATCGGGTTCTCGATTAGGCGCTTGAACTCGCCGAGGAGCTCGGCCCCCAGCGCCCCGTCGAGCACGCGATGGTCGCAGGCAAGGGTTGCGTTCATCCGCGTCTCGATGGCCACCGCATCGTCGCGCACCACCGGACGCTTCTCGCTGGCCCCGACAGCGAGGATAGAGGCATGCGGCGGATTGATGATCGCAGTGAAATCGCGAATGCCGTACATGCCGAGATTGGAGATCGCCGTCACCCCGCCCTGATATTCCTCGGGCTTGAGCTTCTTGGAGCGGGCACGCCCGGCAAGATCCTTCATCTCGTTGGAGATCGCCGACAGTGACTTCTCCTCGGCGCGGCGCACCACCGGCGTGAACAGCCCGTCCGGCACCGCCACAGCAACGCCGATATCGGCGTGCTTGTGCATGAGCCGGGCACTTTCGGTCCAGGTCGCATTGGCCATCGGCTTGGCCATCAGAGCCTTGGCCATCGCCTTGATGACGAAGTCGTTGACCGACAGCTTGTAGGTCGGCTTGTCCTCTGCGTCCTTAGGCACGGCATTGTTAAGCTCGGCGCGCAGCTTGAGCAGCGCATCGACCGCAATGTCGACCGTCAGGTAGAAGACCGGCACCTCCTGGGTGACCGTTACCAGGCGCCGCGCAATGGTCTTGCGCATGCCGTCATGCGGCTTTTCCTCATAGGAATCCGGATCAAAGAACGCCTTGATCTGGTCGTCGCCCATGGCCGGCGCGCGGGCAGCTGGTGCCTCGGCGGGCGCGCCGGGCTTGGCCGCCGGCGCCTTCTCGGGCGCCTTCGCGACCCCCTTCTCCACGGCCGTCTCGATATCGCGTTGGACGATCCGCCCATGCGGCCCAGAGCCCGACAGGGCGGCAAGGTTCAGCCCGTGCTCGGCGGCCAGCCGGCGGGCCAGCGGCGAGGCGAAGATACGCTCACCGTTCTGGCGCGGCACCGGGCCGGCCGAGGCGGTGGCCTCCTTGGCGCCGTCGGTGGCCCTCACCGCCCGGCTCGGCGCGGCGGCGGCTTCCCCATTGCCGCCGGCCCCGCGCTCGGGGG
>SKQW01000182.1 GCA_007118805.1 Rhodobiaceae bacterium
CGCCAAACAACATGGGAAACGCCATTGATCTGCCCTCCTATCGCACCACGCCCTCCCCCAACTACCAGTTCGGCGAACGAACGAGCTGCCTCGCCGATCCGGCGACGAAGTCGCAGCAACCGTCTGACGCAATCGATCCGGCCACGCGTGATTGCACCGGACGCTTGAGTAAATACAGCATTTGTCCTGGTTCGAGATGGAGCCCTCAATGACTGTTCGAGTACTTGCATGTTCTTTTGCTCTGGCTCTGGCACTCTCCACGTCTGCCTGGGCAGAGCAGGATATCGGCGACACTGAAGCCGGTTTCCAGATTGCCGCAGAGGCTTGCGCCTACTGTCACGCAGTGCTCCCAGAGGAGGCAGAATCTCCTCTTCCGCGAGCGCCGCGTTTTGAGGACATTGCCAACACGCCGGGCATGACTTCACGAGCGCTTGTCGTGTGGATGAGAACATCCCATCCCTTCCGGACCATGCCGCACATCGTGCTTGAGCGGGACGAGCTGCACGAAGTCATCGCCTACATCAGAAGCCTTCGGGATCGACAGTAGCGGCTTGGCCAATCATCCCGAGAACCTGTCGGCAGGCTGAGCGAAATTGGGGATATTGTGGTGAGGACTGCCCTGCAGTTCTGGGTGGTTTTCGCGGCCTGGCTTTCCTGCTTTTCCCCGATGAAGGCAGAGGCAGTGCAGGCCGAGCCTCCAGTTCTGCATGTCTTCTGGAGCCTGGACTGCCCCGTTTGCATCCGCCAGAAACCCTGGATCGACGGACTTGAGGATCGATTCGACGGGCTGCGGGTCGTCGAGATGGAGCTATCGGAATCCGATCGGTATCACGCGCTCTTTGCGGAGATGGCCGCCGAACGCTCCATCCGCCCGGACCACGTGCCGACGCTCATGCTCGGCCGCCGCGCCTGGGTGGGCGACAGTCCGGCGCTTCGCGCCGAGGTCGAGGCGACGATCGAAGCCGCGCGGACCGGCGCCGATCCGCCGCCCGCCGAGAGCGCGGCGACGTGGCTGCCCCTGGTGGGCGAGCTGGATCCGGCCGCAGCGCCTGCACTGGCGCTGACCGTGCTCATCGCCTTTGTCGACGGGTTCAATCCCTGTTCGGTCTGGGTGCTGATGCTGCTCTTGGGCATGGTCATCGCCTCCGGGTCGCGCCGGCGGGTCGCGGTGGTTGGGGTGAGTTTTCTGGCTACGACTGCGCTCATCTACGGCGCGTTCATCGCCGGGTTGTTCAGTGTGCTGGCCTTCGCCTTTGCACTGCCCTGGGTGCGCTGGGCGGTGGCGCTGTTCGCGCTGGGCTTCGGGTTGGTGAGCATCAAGGATTATTTCTGGTATGGGCGCGGGGTCACCTTCTCGATCCCTGAAGGACAGAAGCCAGGCATCTATCAGCGTCTGCGCCGACTACGGCAAGAGAACATGAGCACGCCGGCGCTGATCGGCGCAACGGTGGCGATGGCCTCGGGCATCGCCCTTGTCGAGTTGCCCTGCACTGCGGGGTTTCCCGTCGTGTGGAGCGGAATCCTCGCCGAGCGCGGGATCGGCGGAGTTCCTTTTCTAGGGCTGCTTGCGGTTTACGTAATGGTGTATCTGGCGATCGAACTGACGATCTTCGCGGTGGCGATCATTGGCATGAACCTCGGCCGGATGGGCGAGCGCCACGGCCGCGTGCTGAAGCTGATCGGGGGTGTGGTCATGGTGGCGCTGGCGGGTGCGCTGGCGGTGCGGCCGGAATTGATGGATGACATTGCGGCCTCGGCCGTGCTCTTCGGCACGGCGCTGGGTCTGGCCGCTTTGGTGGCGTGGCTCCACGGTCTTGCCGAGGCACGGCCGCGCGGCTGAGATCGGCGCACTGGCGGAAGAATAATCAGACTCGGGGGCACGGCGGCCCGTCGTGCAACCCAAACCGTCTGACGTATGCTCGCAAGCGCAAGGGCTGCCATGCCAAGCGAAGACCTGAAGCAAGTATCGTTCACTGAGCTTCCTCGCGTTGCGCAGGTGCTGGCGGACGCCTTCTATGAAGATCCTGTCGCACGTTTTGTTTACCCTGACGACGAGGGCCGCGTGGCTTGGCTGACGGCGGCATTCGAGGTGCAGGCTCGGCTTGGCCTCATCTATGGCAGGGTTTACGCCACAGATGATTATGGTGGCGTTGCTGTATGGCTCACTCCGTCGAGTGGCCGCCTCTCCCTCTGGTCATTCATTCGCGCTGGAGGGCTGAGATTATTGCTTCGAAGCTCCGTGGACGTGCTCAACCGTGTGCGTCGGCTGCCGGGAACCGCACAGAAGCTGCACCGCCAATGCGTCAGCCAGAGGCACTGGTACCTCCTGTTACTGGCTGTGAAACCCGAGCGGCAGGGCCAGGGGATTGGGACGCGGCTTCTGCAACCGGTTCTGAAGACAGCTGATGGCGACAGTGTGCCATGCTATCTGGAGACGGCGAATGAGCGAACCATCGCATTCTACGAGCGCCACGGGTTCAGCATCTGCTCCGAAGGAGACATCGCGGGCGGTCCTCATCTTTGGGGAATGCTGCGAAGATCCGAGAGCGCTTCGTCCGCACACACGGCTACACCGTCGACCTCCTCGGGCCACAAGGCCCGCTTCGAATCTGAACAGGATCGGCGTCAAATGGACGTCCTGCGGAAGGATGGCTGGCCTGATCATCTTCCTGCCCGGAGTGGCCCTGGCCGATCTCGATCTGCCAGCTGATATCCATGCACTCCCGCCGTGACGTTGATGTCTGGGCGCGCTTGACGATCGCGCTCAACCAGAAGAATCGCTCCCCTTTCCACTATTTCCCAGCAGTGACAAACGTTCGCGCGCCACCACTCCGGCAAGCGCAATCAGGGCAATCAGGTTGGGCGCCGCCATCAGGCCGTTCAGCGTGTCTGCGAAATCCCAGACCGCGACGAGCCCGCCGATCGCGCCGACGAAAATGAAGCCGAGGAAGGCGACGCGGTAAGGCAAGATCGCCGGCCGGCCGAACA
>SKQW01000184.1 GCA_007118805.1 Rhodobiaceae bacterium
ATTACGGCGATGAACTCACCGCGGACGTCCTGCCCGGCATTGTCTGGCATCGTGACGACGAAGGTGCCGATATCCAGTATCAAGCCGTTGAGCCTTTCGACATGAGTCGTCTCGATGGTGGCCGATGTCGGCAGCGGACCGGCCTCCAACGCGTCGCGGATCGCGGGCTTGCCGTCGTATTGGCCGCCCCCTGCCGGCCAGTAGACCGCGCCCTCGGCGAACATGTCCATAAGTCCGTCGATATCTCCGGCCACCCAGGCTTCCGCATAGCGGGCATTGCCCGCCGCCGCCCGCTCTTCCAGCTCCGAAACTTGAGCATCGGCCATCGCCGGCCACGTTAGGGCCAGCACCGCGATCAATCCAATCAGTCGTTTCATGGTGACCTCCGGCGAGGACCGGCCGGTGGATGGACGAACCGATCCTCCGACTTGGCAAGAGCCCTCAAGCCCCACGCGGCGAATGGTAACCTCACCGGCATTTGCGGGGCGATCAACTTCGCGGGAGCGAAGTGCCGACGGGCGCAGGAGTCGCCCGCCGGCCGTGATCGATTGGCGACCGGTCCGCCTCAGTCGAGGCCGGTCAGGCCGACGCCGTTTGCGGCAAAGGCGACATCGGCATGCTGCCAGGCCTCGGCAAGGCGGCTGTTCACTTCGTCGGTGGCCTTGCCTTGCGCCTCAAGGCTCGCCGCGAGCCCGCGCAGCGCCCAGCCATTATGGGGATACTGGTCGAGATCGGCCCGGAACACGGCCTCCGCTTCCTCGGCGCGATCGAGCTCCAGAAGCGCCCGACCGAGGTCGAGACGGGCGGAGACGAACCAATAGGGCGGCTCGAAATAGGGCAGCCCGTCCTGAAGCGTCACCGCCTGACGCAAGCTCTCCACAGCCGCCTCGCCATCGCCTTGGGCCAGCGCGATCTCGCCCGACAGCGTGTGGTCGGCAATCCGCAGCATGGTCTCGCCCGGCAGGAAGGCTTCCGGCAGTTCCAGCGTGGCCGCCGCCTCACTGTCGGTGATCCGGCTCAATTCCTCCGCCTCGGCGGCAGCGTCCCCCAGATCGCCCTGACGGGCGTGGGCGAGGCCCCGGCCATAATGCCACATGCCACGCTGGAACACGGCCTCGGTTGCCGGCTCGGGCAGGGCCAGCAGTGCGTCCCAATCCTCGAAGCGGATATGGGTGAGGAGCGGCGCTATTATGAAGTTGTTGAGGAACGGAAGCTGCGCCGCCATTTCCGGGGACGTGCCCTCGGCAAGCTCAATGGCGGCCTGCGTGGCGACCTCGCTGCGCCCCTCCATGCCCGCCGTCCAGGCCAGGAAATGCCCGTTATGCGGGTGATAGAGGATAGGCACCAGCCCCTCCACCTCATAGGCGCCGAGATAGCCCGCATCGGCCGCCAGGGCCTTCTCGTTGGCCGTGCTGGCATCATGCCAGCGACCGATCCGTGCATAGATGTGCGAGGGCATGTGGATCATGTGACCGATCTGGATGTCGGCGGCGGCCAGCCGGTCGGCAGCGTCCTCGGCGCGGCCCGGCTCCGGCGAGTTCTCGATGGCATGGATATAGAGGTGGTTGGCGCCTACATGATCGGGAGCACTCTCGCGCACGGCCTCCAACACGTCGACGAGTTCGGCGGTCTCGGCCCGCGGCGAGCCGTCCTCAGCCCAGTAGTTCCACGGCACAAGATTCATCAACGACTCGGCGAACAGCGTCTGGGCGTCGAGATCGTCGGGATATGCCGCGGCCAGGTCGCGCATGGCGTCGGCATAGGCGTGGTCGAGCCCGCTACGGTCCTCCGGCGGCTCCGCCTCGTAGCGATGCGACAGCGCCTCGATATAGGCCTGCTCGCGGGCGCTGGCGTCCGGCGCATGGGCCTGCGCCTGCTGCAGCGCCGCGTAAGCCGGTTCCACCGCCTCCGGCATCATCGGCGCATTGATGTGGGGGCCAAGCGCGAGCGCCACGCCCCAATAGCACATGGCACAGGCCTCGTCCTGGCGCGCCGCCTCCTTGAAGGCGCGCACCGCCTCGAAATGGTTGAAGCCGTAGGTCAGCATGAGGCCCTGATCGAAATAGGCCTGGGCGGCCTCGGAGTCGGTTGTGATCGGGAAGCTGTGATCGCCGAGCCCTTCAAACAGCGGCACCTCGGCACCTTCCGGCACGACGTGGTTCTCGTCATGCTGGTGCTGGGCAGTGGCGAGGCTCAAACCGCATCCTAGCATCATGGTGAGCGCGCAAACCGGAAGTGCGCCGCTCCAGGCGATGGTTCTGACTGGGATGGACATATCGCTCCTCCTCTACAGGTTCAGTTTCAACTGCCCCCACTCTGCCCGCACCGCTTGGAAGCCACGCGGCAAGCCCCTGGCAGACGGCCTTGCCTCCGCCAACCTCAGTTCCGGTAAGCTGCCTTTTCCGCGCTCGAAGTCTCTTGCTGTCGGACGACTTAGAATGCATAAGACGCCTCCGCTCCGTCGCGCCTCGTCCTGCAATTGTAAAGTAGTTGGCGAGGCGGTGATGGCGAGTATTCCTGTACGAGCACCTATCACCAACTTCGAAATCTGTAGTCTGGGCCAAATGACACAAAATCACGTCAGCGTGGTAACGAGCGTTTGAATCAGTCCGCCTCTGGCCCGATTCCCATTCGCATGCTGCACGCGCGCTTCTTTGCGTGCGGCAAGCGATTCTCGGTACTGGACATAGTCCGCTGCCGCAGCGCTGGTGACGTGGCGAACTTCTGAGCGGCTCGTTGCGTTGGTCCCTACGGGAGCATCAATCCAGCCATTGAGGTAAGCCATGTTCGAACAGTTTCGCGCCGCCATCGGAAAGACGTTCGGCGAAACGCCTGCCGTTTCACGCCGCGGATTTCTCACCGGCCTGGGCCTTGCCGGGATCTGCGCCGCCGCCGGGCCGGCCCTTATGTCGGCAGGCCGGGCCGAGGCAATGGAAGTCGAACAGACCGATGTTGACCTCGCTCAGGCCGGATCGCCGCCGAGA
>SKQW01000168.1 GCA_007118805.1 Rhodobiaceae bacterium
AGCGTATAGGCCGCGCTGTAGCCTGCCTCCTCCAATGTGGCGCTGATCTCCTCCGGCACGTTGTGTCCACCGAAGTTGAGGATATCCGGTACGTTCTCGATCACGATCGCGACCGGCTGGACGACCTCCACATACTCCAGGAATCGCTTGTACAGCCGGGCACGCGGATCGTTTCGAAAGGCTTCGTCGTCGCCCGCGATGGAGCGCAGCTTTGAACGCCCTATCCGCGCGAACGCCTGACAGGGCAAGCCTGCCGCCAGGACATCGAAGGTTTCGGCGGGAGGCGACGCCAAGCCGAGATCCTCGACAACCTCCGCGATGCTCTGCGCAACCATGTCCCGAGGGGCTGCCCATCTCTCCCTCGACGCCTCCTCGGGCGGATCGAAGTTGAGAGCGTAACTCTGCGCGGCAGTCGGGTCGTTCTCCACATGTGTCTGGAGGCTATATCCGGCGGCTGCAAACCCGAGCGACAGCCCGCCGCAACCGGAGCAGAGTTCGAGCACCCGCGGTTTCTCGCCGACTCTGATGCGCCGCAGCTTGGCCAGACGGATCTCAGCGACTCTCGCCATTGTCCCGCACTCCCCCCAGATGCGAGGCAATCCGCGCCGTCAGGAGATCAGGTTCGTCGGTCTCACACTCCCAAATCACCAGGGCATCCCACCCCAGATCGGCAAGCTGCGAGAGCGCGCGTCGATCTCGTTCCTGATTGGCTTCGAACTTCCGCCCCCAGAACTCCATATTCGATTTTGGCGTGTAGGCGAACCTGCAGCCCGGATGACGATGCCAGTAGCACCCGTGGACCAGTATCACCTTGCGCAGTCGCGAAAAGACCAAATCGGGAGATCCTGGCAGATCCCGTCGATGCAGTCGGTACCGAAAGCCGAGGGAATGAGCAGCACGGCGGACACGCAGCTCGGGCTTCGTGTCCTTGCCGCGCACCCGCGCCATCATCGCCGATCGCTTTTTCTGGTTGACAATGTCCACGGCTGCTTACCCCCACAATCCGGGCCCGAGCTCACCTGGATATGTGCGCGGCGTTTCGTGGGCGCAGTCGAGAGTTGCGGTGCGATCCGAGCCGACGTGAAGGAAGTAAGCCAACGGATCGAGTCGCGGTCGGCAGCCTGATGTCGATAGCACATCCCAGCGCTTTTAGGACCACCAGCACCTTGCCGAGCTGAGCGGTCGGCTTTCCACCCTCGACCTCAACGAGAAATCGCACGCCCACCCCCGCGGCCGCAGCAAGCTGACCCTGCCGCAAACCCTGGCTGCACCTCTCCGTGCGAATAAGCTGCCCAATGGCTTCTGGCGTCATTTTGGATTCCCGATCGGGAAAACTATAATGCGAACATGCTGGACCACAAGCTGAATTTCTTTCGCTACACGGGAGCCGAATCGCCCATAGTCCAGCCCCTTCAGATCAAGAACATATTGAAAACATAACAGGTCCGACGCAGAGTGAAAAGCATAACCGGTGAACGCCCAGTTGGACGTTCAGAGATTGCTTCCGGATTGCTGCCGCTCGTGTGGCCTGCAGCGCCCCAACTCGGGGCCCTCGGCAATTTACCGAATGCGGCGCGGCCGCGGGTGGCGGTCCCGCTGGAGGACCACTCATGTCGACCTCATAAATCCCTCCACATTTCCGACTTCACTTCTTCGCCACGGCAAGCATTGGTGTTGTCGAGCGTTCGGAGAGAGGATGGTCGATGGTAGAGCAACCGATGCCGCAGAGGACGACAGCGGCCGCTGGGGTTTGCCTCGCGACGATGAATGAGATCGTCAGCGAGGCCGCCTCACTTGCCAAGGCTGCGGCCAGCTGTGCCGAAGACGGCAACACGGCGGCTGGGCTCCAGATCTCACTCGATGTCGAGCCGCTGCTTGCCGAGGCCAACGTTCTGTTGCAGGCAGCGAGCGTCCTGCGGCGGCGCGCCGACCTGTGATGCGCGAATAGCCATAGCGGCTTTATCACCTGCCGCAGTCCTCCGCCCCGCCGGTGACCATCGCCCTCGCGGGGCTTCGGCAGTGACGGGAGAGGTCCCGCCATCCCGAAACATAGACCCTGGAGGACCAACCGATGAATCTCACCGACACCCAGCTGATGATGCTATCGCAGGCAAGCCAGCGCGCGGATCATGCCCTCGTGCTGCCGGAGCGACTGAAGGGCGGCGCGGCACAGAAGGTAGTGAAGAAGCTTCTCGATGCGAGGCTGGTGCGGCAAGTGCCCGCCGTGGACAAGCTTCCCGTCTGGCGCCGTGATGAAGTGGGGGGCCCGCGTGCATTGCTCCTCACCGAGGCAGGCCTGTCCACCATCGGCGTCGAGCCGGACCGAGAGGATTGCCAGGGCGCGGAAACTGCTCCTGCGCCGACCGCAGATAGAGGTGACGCTGAGATGCCAACGGAGCCGCCTCATCGTCGCCGCAGTCCCTCATCGACTGCACAGGCGGCATCGCCTGATGCCGCAGCCTCCTCTGAGACCTCGAAGCAGGCACCGGAATTGAATATCCCCCGCATCCCCTCAAAACAAGAGACCATCATCGGCATGCTGCGGCGTTCGGAAGGTGCCAGCGTGGCGGAGATCATGCAGACTACGGGCTGGCAGGCGCATTCGGTGCGAGGGTTCCTGGCCGGCACGGTCAAGAAGAAGCTCGGTCTGTCGCTGGTCGCCGAGAAGGGATCCGATGGCGAGCGGCGCTACCACATCGCCGCCCTGGCCGAGGCGGCGGCGTGACTGCGGCGCCCCGCCGCTTGACACCGCATTGGCAGCACGGGGAGAGCCGGAAGCTCGGCTCTCCCGGACTTCGCTCCCGTCATAGAGATGCGGATGCCAAGCCGACCGGTGATGATGTCCCGGCCTGTGCTTCCGTTGATGGTGCACACAATGATGACGGCTCGGTTCGTGACACGGCTCACGCCGGAGGTGGGAGCGGACGACGCGATGATCTCCACTCCGAACTGCGCGCGATTCAACAGCTCGACCGGGATCAA
>SKQW01000036.1 GCA_007118805.1 Rhodobiaceae bacterium
CGGCGGCGGCCGGCCGGTATCCATGAGAACGACCGAGTCGCCGGCTTCGAGACGCTGGTAGCCCGAATGGGCGGCATTGCTTGGCGGCGCGCCCCGCGTCTCATCATAGGCGAGCAGGGTGGCCATGAGATCGGCATGGGTGGGCCCCATGCCGTTGAAATGCGCGAGCGCGCCATCGGTGTGGCGAAAGAAGCGGAGCATGGGCATCATCCGGTCGACCGCCGCGAGAAGCGCGCGTGGCGGGGCCGTGTCGCTTGCCAGGAAGGTCTGACGCAAGGGCAGAAGATCGAGCAGCAGTTCCACCACGACCCGCGGATTCCGGCTGATATGGCCTCCATCGGGCAGGATCTGGCGGTCCAGCTCCTCCTCCAGCCAGCGCGTCGCCTGTCGCAGCAGCCGTTCCCGCCCGGCCATGCAGAGCCCCGAATAGGTAAGCGCTATGGCGGCTTCGAGGCGGGGGGCGCCGTCCCGCGTGTCGGCCGCGGTGCGATGCAGGAAACGTGCCTGCCGGGCCAGCGACCGCATGAAACGGCGATAGAAGCCGCGTTCGGCCCCCTGGAGAACGAGCGGCGAATGGCTCAGCCAGGAGATCAGGCGCCGCGCCACCACCTCGGCGTCCCAGGCAACGGGGTGCCAGCCGCCGAAATCGTCCAGCCAGTCGTCGACAAGCGCCCTGGCGTGAACGCGGGCCAGCTCCGTATCGGCGGCGCGCAGATGCCGGAGCCATCCGAAGCCATGCAGCTCCATAACCCATTCGGGCGACGGCGCCGAGGCGTGGAAGGGCGACTGGCCGCCGCTTTCGACCATGCGCCCGGCCAGCGAATAGCGTCCCGAATAGAGATCCGCCGCGACGGTCGGATCGGCGGTCCTGAGATCCTGCGGCGCGACCGTGAGCCGTTCGGGAGCGTTGCCCGAAAAACGCCAACGGTACAGCGGGCTCGCGTAGAGCGCTGCGAGAATCGCGCGGACCTGGCACCCGGCGATCAATGCGCCGAGCCGCAGCCGCTCGCTCAACGCCGCACCGTTCATGCCTAGCGGACTCGCTTTTCTCCGGCCGCCGATTCGACGGCCGGGATTGCATGGGCCATTTCGTAAGATGATGGTAAACGATTGGTAAACGCTTGGCAGCGTCAGGCCAAGCGCAACCGACAGGCGTAGAAACCGTCCATCCCGCCCGGCGCGCCTGGATCATGGCAGGGCAGCGTGCGCAGATCTCCCGCTTCGGTGATGCAACCGGCAAGGCCGCCGATCTCCGCGGGTTCGATGGGCACCCGCGTGACGCGGCCCTCCGCCAACAGACGTTCGGCTTGCTCGGCGCCTTCCTCGGGTTCCAGCGAACACACCGTGTAGACCAGAAGCGCCCCGGGACGGAGCATGGACAAGGCGTTGTCGAGCAAACGGCGCTGAAGCTCGGTCAGCGCGGCTATGTCCGCCTCCCGCCGCGTCCAGGCGATGTCGGGATTGCGCCGCAGGGTCCCGGTGGCGCTACAGGGCGCGTCCAGCAGCACCGCATCGAATGCCGTTGCCGGGTGCCACGAGGCAGCATCGGCTTCCACCAGCTCGGCGGCGAGACCGGTACGCTCGAGATTGCCTTGCAACCGTTTCAGTCGCGCGGTGGCGCGCTCGACGGCGGTGACCCTGCCTCCCGCGGCGGCGAGCTGCAGCGTCTTGCCGCCGGGCGCCGCGCAAAGATCGGCTATGTGCGCCCCCGCCACTTGGCCGATAAGCCGTGCCGGGAGGGCGGCGGCGGCATCCTGGACCCACCACGCACCCTCGGCATAGCCATCAAGTCGCGTGACGTCGCCCGCCGATGAAAGGCGCACCGTGTCCGTGAGCAGCGTCGTGCCGCCCAGGCGCTCGGCCCAGTCACCGGGATCGGACTTCACCGTGATGTCGAGCGGCGGGAGCGCCAGATGCGCTTCGGCGATGCTGTGCGCGGTCTCGGTGCCGTATGCCCTCGCCCAGCGTTCAGCCAGCCATTCAGGCGTATTGAGCCGCGCCGCATGCTGGTCGGCGAGAATCGACGGCGCGGCATCGGCCAATCGGCGCAGGACGGCATTGGCGAGCTTGCTGTAATGGCGCGCATCCTTGTCTTCGCCGGCAAGGCGCACGGCGAGATCAACGGCAGCATGGGGCGGCACTTCGAGGAACAGGATCTGGCACGCGCCCACCGAAAGGATCGCCTCCAGCCGCCCGGCGCGGCGCGGTGGCCGGCGATCCATGAATCGGGCGAGCGCGTCCTTGATCTGGCCGTGGCGACGCAGCGTCTCGCTGGCCAGCGCCTTGACGAAGCCGCGATCGCGACCGGCCATGGCGGCATAAGGCGCGCCCGCCTGGATATCCTCGAGACAAGCATCCAGCGTGCGGCGGCCCGCCAGCACGTCGGAGACGATATTGACCGCTGCGCGCCGCGCGGCCAGTCCGGCAGGCTCTCGTGGCGGTGACGGCGCGCGTTTCGAAACGCCCTTCGCAGGCCGGCCCGTCACCCCCGGGACCCGCCGGCGCGCGGCACGGACGTCCCGCGCGGGGTGCCGCGCGATGTCCCGCCACCGCTCCAGGGGCCGGAGGGACCACCGCCGCCCCCGGCGGAACCGGCGAGCTTGCGCAGCTCGGCGACACGGTTCTCGGTGGCCGGATGGGTCGAGAACAGGCTGTCGGCGCGCTCGCCCGACAGCGGATTGATGATGAACATGTGCGCGGTCGCCGGGTTGCGCTCGGCCGGCACATTCTCGACACGCCGGGCCGCGCCGGCGATCTTTTCGAGCGCGGAGGCCAGCCACATGGGATTGCCGGCGATCTCCGCGCCGATGCGATCGGCTTCGTATTCACGGGAGCGGCTGATCGCCATCTGCACCAGCATGG
Source organism: Rhodobiaceae bacterium (assembly GCA_007118805.1). GTDB lineage: Bacteria > Pseudomonadota > Alphaproteobacteria > Rhizobiales > Tepidamorphaceae > SKQW01. The sequence continues at coordinate 2,863 of SKQW01000036.1, forward strand.
CGGCGAGCGGCGCCAGGATCACCATGAGCAGCACGCCGACGAGCCCCAGCGGATTGTTGCGGCTGCCGCCGAAGAAAAGAGCGAAATTGGCGAGCATCGAGATGGCGCCA
>SKQW01000081.1 GCA_007118805.1 Rhodobiaceae bacterium
CACTCAATGCCTCGTATCGGGGCACCGGATCGAGATAGACGAAATGGCAGGACGCACAATCCCGGATCGCCCAGGGTGGACTGGAGTATCTGTTGGCCGGCGCGTCCGCACTCGGCGCACCGCAGGCCGGGCATCGATCCCGTGCGACGACCGGTACCCGGCCGAGCTCTGTCTTCACCAAGTGGCCCGCGCTCGCGCGGGCCGTCGGATGATCCTGCATGTCGCTTCCCTGGGCCAAGACCGTGGCCGGATCAAGGCCTGCCCGCCCGCATCGCGGGCCGGAATCGAGGCTATGCATCAATCTCTTGCGCTTCGCAATGGCAACCCTCTTGCCAGCTCGGTCGTCGCTTGAAACGATGGCTTATGGCGTAGTCGTGGGCGGGCGTCCGAGACAATAACTCGAATGGGGCGTCCGTCCTCCCCAGGGAGGATCAACAATGACGGACTCCAACGGCAAGGCAGGCGGGGCCGCCCGGTGCATCGCTCTGGTCGGCCCGTATCTCAGCGGCAAGACGACGCTCCTCGAGGCGATCCTGGCGCGAACCGGCGCGATCAACCGGCAGGGCAAGGCCAGCGAGGGCAACACCGTCGGAGACTCTAGTCCTGAGGCGCGGGCCCACGGCATGAGCGTGGAAGCCAATGTGGCGACGACGGAGTTCATGGGCGACAGCTACACCTTCATCGATTGCCCGGGCTCGGTCGAGTTTCTGCACGAAGCGCGCAACGTGCTGCCGGCCGTCGACGCGGCGGTGGTGGTTGCCGAGCCCGACGAGAAGAAGGTCGCCGCGCTCCAGCTCATCCTCAAGGAACTGGAGGATTTGGGCATTCCCCGCTTCATCTTTCTCAACAAGGTCGACAAGTCGGGCGGCAATATCCAGGAGCTCCTGGAGTGGATGACGCCCGCCTCCGGCGTGCCGATCGTGCTGCGGCAGCTGCCGATCTGGGAGAATGACGTCGTTAGCGGCTTCATCGATCTTGCTCTCGACCGCGCCTTTATCTACCGCGAACATGCGCCGAGCGAGGTCGTTGACGTTAGCGACGCATCATTGTCGGAACGCACCGAGGCGCGCTTTTCCATGCTCGAGAAGCTGGCCGACTATGACGACGAGCTGATGGAACAGCTCCTCAGCGACATCGAACCTCCGCGCGACAAGGTCTTCGACGATCTGACGCAGGAGCTGCGCAACGGTGTCATCGTGCCGCTCCTGCTGGGCGCGGCCGAGCGCGGCAATGGCATTCTGCGGCTGATGAAGGCGCTGCGTCACGAAGCGCCGACCCTCGAAGCGACGACGCAGCGGCTGGGTCTGAGCGAGGGGGGCGGCAGCGTCGCCCAGGTGCTCAAGACCGTTCACACCCCGCATGGCGGAAAGATGTCGATTGCGCGCGTGTTGCGGGGCGAGATATCCGACGGCACTATGCTCTACGGGCCGGGCGACGATGACGAGCGCGTGGCCGGGGTTTTCACCGTCAAGGGCCAGGAGTTCGCCAAGTCCGACAAGGCCAGGGCGGGCGATACGGTAGCGCTTGGCCGCCTCGAGGACGCGGCGACCGGCGACACCCTGTCGAGCGACAAGGCGCCGCCGCAGCTGGTTGACGTGGCGCCGCCGCCGCCGGTGTTCGCGCGAGCGATCGCCGCGAAGGAGCGCAAGGACGAGGTCAAGCTGACCACCGCGCTTGCCAAGATCATTGACGAAGACCCCTCGCTTTCGCTCGATCAGAACCAGGATACCGGGCAGATGGTGCTCTGGGGGCAGGGAGAGATGCACCTGCGCGTGGCCTTTGAGCGGCTGACCAAGAAATTCGCCGTCGAGGTCGAGACCCGGGAGCCGGTAGTCGGCTATCAGGAAACCATCCGCAAGTCGGTGACCCAGCGCGGGCGCCACAAGAAGCAGTCGGGCGGTCACGGTCAGTTCGGGGATGTGGTATTGGAAATCCGCCCGCTGCCGCGCGGCGCCGGCTTCGAGTTCACCGAGACGATTTCCGGGGGCGTGGTGCCGCGCCAGTATATCCCGTCGGTGGAAACCGGCGTGCGCGACTACATGAAATCCGGGCCGCTAGGCTTTCCCGTGGTCGATATCGCCGTCAACCTCGCCGACGGTTCCTATCATACGGTGGATTCCTCCGACATGGCGTTCCGGGCCGCCGGCCGCCTGGCGATGAGCGAAGGGATGCCGCAATGCAACCCGGTTCTGCTGGAGCCCGTCATGCATGTCGAGGTGATGGTCCCCTCGGAGGCCACCGCCAAGGTCAACGCCATGGTCTCCCAGCGCCGCGGCCAGATACTGGGCTTCGACGCCAGGCCGGGATGGCCGGGATGGGACACCGTTCAGGCCCAGATGCCGGAAGCGGAAATGCGCGATCTCATCATCGAATTGCGCAGCGCCACCGCCGGGGTGGGGACATATGTCTATCGCTTCGACCATCTGGCCGAGCTGACCGGCAAGCTCGCCGAGCAGGTTATCGAAAGCCACAGGAAGGAGGCGGCTTAAGCCCGCAACTCTCGTCCTCGCGATGACCTGCCGTCCGGCCCCGGCCGGTCGCTTGCACGACTCGGCCACAGCTTGTGCGCGTGCGGCGATGCCGCTGCTGGCGGAGCGTGACATTCATAAGAAAAACACATAGGTCCGCAAGGGAGTCGGAATTGCCTTGATCGTCCGCTTGGGGCAATAAGGGCCGGATTTCAGTAACGCAGGAGGCTGGGCCATGAGCAAGCGCCCCACGCTCACAACCACCGCTGGCAACCCTGTTGCCGACAATCAGAATTCGCAAACCGCCGGTCCGCGCGGACCGCTGTTGTTGCAGGACTATCAGCTCATCGAAAAGCTCGCGCACCAGAACCGCGAGCGGATTCCGGAGCGGACCGTTCACGCGAAAGGCTGGGGTGCCTTCGGTACCCTGACCATCACCGGCGACATCTCCCGATATACCAAGGCCAAGTGCCTGCAGCCCGGTGCGGTGACCGACATGATCGCGCGGTTTTCGACCGTCGCCGGCGAGCTTGGCGCCGCCGACGCCGAGCGCGATGTGCGCGGTTTCGCGCTGAAATTCTACACCGAGGAAGGCAACTGGGATCTGGTCGGCAACAACACGCCGGTCTTCTTCGTGCGCGATCCCTACAAGTTCCCCGACTTCATCCACACCCAGAAGCGCCATCCCAAGACCAATCTGCGCTCGATGACGGCGGCCTGGGATTTCTGGTCGCTGAGCCCGGAGAGCCTGCATCAGGTCTCCATCCTGATGTCGGATCGTGGTTTGCCGGTCTCGCCGATGCACATGAACGGCTATGGCAGCCACACCTATTCCTTCATCAGCCCCGACAACAAGCGCTACTGGGTCAAGTTCCACTTCAAGACTCAACAGGGCCACAAGCACCTGACCAACCGGGAAGCCGAGGGAGTCGTCGGCAAGACCCGGGAATCCTATCAGGAGGCGCTGTTCGGGGCGATCGACAAGGGCGAGTACCCGCGCTGGACGCTGCAGGTCCAGATCATGCCGGAGGAGGACGCCGACAAGCACTGGTACAATCCCTTCGATCTGACCAAGGTCTGGCCGCACGGCGACTATCCGCCGATCGAGGTGGGCGTTCTGGAACTGAACCGCAATCCGGAAAACTACTTCGCCGAGATCGAGCAGGTGGCGTTCTCACCGTCCAACATCGTGCCGGGAATCTCGTGGTCCCCCGACAAGATGCTGCAGTCGCGCATCTTTTCCTACGCCGACGCGCACCGTTACCGGCTCGGCACCCATTACGAGATGCTGCCGGTCAATCGGCCGCGCTGCCCGGTCCACCACTACCACAAGGACGGCCCGATGCGGTTTTTCGAGCCGCTGACCGGCAATGTGGACGCCTATTACGAGCCGAACTCGTTCGATGGCGCCGCCGAGGACGATCGCTACGCCGAGCCGCCGCTCAAGATCGACGCCGACTTCGCGGATCGCTTCAATCACCGGGAGGGCAATGACGACTATCGCCAGCCGGGCGATCTGTTCCGTCTCATGACCGCCGAACAGCAGGGCCGGCTGATGGACAACATCGCCGAAGCCATGCAGGGCGTCCCCGAGGAGATCGTCAAGCGTCAGATCGTCCATTTCTACCGGGCCGACCCGGCCTATGGCGAGGGCGTGGCGAGCCGCATGGGCGTTTCGGTCAGCGAGATTGCCAAGGACGCCGCCGAGTAAGGCTCGTCCTTCGGCTATCCTTACGATCAGCCCCGGGCGCGTTGCGTCCGGGGCGCCCTCATTCAAGGGCAGTGCCTTAACCGGGCCGGGGGGCCCGAACCGACGCGACCCCAACAGGGTGTCGGCTGTCGGCCAGGCGCCAGGGCTTGATTTCCGGGGCGTGACGGCACAAGACAGGGGAAAGAGGAAAGGGCCGGATTGTGGACAAGTTCGATACGCTTACCGGCGTTGCTGCGCCGCTTCCGATGGTCAATGTCGATACCGACATGATCATCCCCAAGCAGTTTCTCAAAACGATCAAGCGCACCGGGCTGGGCAGTGCGCTGTTCTACGAGATGCGGTTTAGGGAAGACGGCAGCGAGAACCCGGATTTCGTGCTCAACAAGCCCGCATATCGCAACGCCAAGATCCTGATCGGCGGTGAGAATTTCGGATGCGGGTCGAGCCGCGAGCACGCCCCCTGGGCCTTGCAGGACTTTGGTATACGCTGCGTGATTGCGCCGTCCTTTGCCGATATATTCTACAATAACAGCTTCAAGAACGGCATTCTGTTGATCCGCCTGCCTCAGGAGGAGATCGACAAGCTGCTCGACGATGCGAGCCGCGGTGCCAATGCAACGATCACCGTCGATCTGGAGAGCCAGACGATCACCGGGCCGGATGGCGGGACCATCACCTTCGACATCGATCCGTTCCGCAAGCATTGTCTGCTCAACGGGCTCGACGATATCGGCCTGACGCTGGAACAGGCCGACAAGATCGAGGCCTTCGAAAGCAGGACGGGAGAAGATCGGCCCTGGCTGTAGGGATTAAGACAAGGAGGCCGGGATGGATGCTCAAGCCCTGCGCGACCTGCAGACGCCGCTGAAGGCGCGGTATCGCGAGGCGCCGAGCGAGGCCTTGGTGACCCTCAAGGCCGAAGGTCGCATTGACGAGGCGAATGTTGCCTGCAAGGTCGATACGGGCAAGGCGCTGGTCACGGCGGGGCTGCACCCGGCCACGGGCGGCTCCGGGCTTGAGGCATGCTCCGGCGACATGCTGCTGGAGGCGTTGGTCGCCTGCGCCGGCGTGACGCTGAAGGCCGTCGCGACGGCCCTCGAGGTGGAGCTGCGCGACGCCACCATCCGGGCGGAAGGCGAGCTCGACTTTCGCGGCACGTTGGGGGTGGACCGCGAGGCACCGGTGGGCTTTCGGGCCATCCGCCTATCCTTTGACCTCGATACGGACGCGCCGCAGGACAAGATCGACCAGCTCCTCAAGCTGACGGAGCGCTACTGCGTCGTGTTCCAGAGCTTGAACCGGACGCCCGAGCTGTCGGTCGACGCCAATCGTCGCCGACCATGAGCGATCCGGATCGGGGGCAACCGGGAGCGAAGGATTCGCCCCGTCACGCCGCGAGCAGGCCGACCTGCGCGTGGCACGGCGGCGATCCGCTGTATGAAGCCTATCACGACGCGGAGTGGGGCCGGCCGACGGCCGATGACCGGCGGTTGTTTGAGAAGCTGTGCCTTGAGGGCTTTCAGGCCGGGCTGTCCTGGCTCACCATCCTGCGCAAGCGCGAGAACTTCCGGGCCGCCTTTGCCGGCTTCGACGTCGCGCAGGTGGCGCGGTTCGACGAGAGCGACGTCGACCGCCTGCTTGGCGATGCCGGGATCGTGCGCCACCGCGGCAAGATCGAGTCGACCATCAACAATGCCCGGCGCACCCTCGAGCTGATCGAGTCGGAGGGCTCGCTGGCCGGCTTTATTTGGCGTTTTGCGCCACCTGCCGATCGCGCGCCGTCGCCGCATCTGGCGCACACGCCGGAGTCGGCTGCCCTGTCCAAGGCGTTGCGCCAGCGCGGCTTCAGCTTTGTCGGTCCGACCACGGTCTACGCCTTCATGCAGGCCATGGGACTGGTCAACGATCATGCCGAAGGCTGTGCGGTGCGCGAAGCCTGCGCGCGCGAGCGCGCCGAAGTCAAGGCGCCGGGCCGGGGCCAATGAAACTGGATGTATCCGGGGTCGCCGACGACTTCCCGAGTTTTCGGGTTGCCGTGGTGGTCGCGGCGGGGCTTGAGATCGGCGAGACGCGGCCAGCCGAGCTCGACCGCCTCATCGCTGAACGCGAGGCGGCGGCGCGCGAGCGCTGGTCGGGGCTGGAACTGGCCGAGATCCCTGGCATTGCCGCCTGGCGCAAGGCCTATCGCGCCTTCGGGATCAAGCGGACGAGCTACCGTTCCTCGGTCGAGCGACTTTTGAAGAACGTACTAGCCGGGCGGTCGCTTCCCGTTATCAATGGCTTCGTCGACGCCTACAACGCCGTATCGCTTGCTCATGTGCTGCCGATTGGCGCGGACGATCTCGACGGCGTCATCGGCGATTTCGCCTTCCGCTATGCGAAGGAGGGTGACAGCTTTCAGGACATGGGCGCGGATGAGGATGAGAATGGGTATCCGGAATCTCCGCCCAAGGCCGGCGAGGTTGTCTATGCCGATGCAAGGAAGGTGCTTTGCCGCCGCTGGAACTGGCGGCAGGATGCGCGCTCGCTGGTCACAACCCGCACGACGCGGGCGGTGGTCACCCTCCAGTCAAATGGCTGGGGCGATGTCGCGGCGGCGGCCGACGATCTGGTGACGCTGCTCGCCCGATTCTGTGCGGCCAGTTGCGCGGTATCCCTCGCCGACGCCGGCCAGCGGCGGGTCGTGGATCTCAATTTTCCGTGACCTGTCCGCGCGGCGGCTGCGGACAGGCCCGGGCCTCCCACCACTCGACACGCGCCTCAGGCTTGGCGTCGACCGAGGCAAAATAGGGCTTAATGTCGAGCAGCGGGGTGCCGTCGACGCAGTCGATGTGTCGCACCTTCAAATACGTGTCCCTGACCGCGACGAGATCGGCGACGGCGAGGCCAATGGGGTTTGGCCGGTTCGGCGTGCGCAGGGCAAACACGCCGTGCGGCTTGTCGTCGCTGGCCGGGGTCTGAACCAGGCGACTGCGATCGGCCTGGTGGAGCCAGTAGAGCAGGATCACGTGCGTGCAGCCCTCGAGCGAGGCAAGCCCGGGGCGCCAGGGCGGCAGGACCTCGACGCGCGCCGTGGCGTCGGACTCCATGGCGTTGCGCGGACAATCCTGGGCGCGCGCCCAGGGTGTGCGGATGTGACCCAGGACGACGAGCTCGGGAAGGCGTTCGATCAGTTCGGGATCGGGCATTTCGGGTTCCTCTTGCGCGCCTTGGGGCAGGGGGGAACTCGGCGGCTGCGCGCTGCGTCAGATTCTAAGCCGGACGCCTCATAATGGCGACAGGCGAGTCCGAGAGGTTGACATTCAGGCATAAAGATATCTTTATATGTGCAATCAGGTTTGACCCATGAACACGTCGCTCATCACCACCGATCGGTTGCTGACAGCCCTGCGCGCGGCAGGAGAGCCCACGCGGCTGCGCATTCTGGCGCTGCTTGCCGAGAGTGAGCGCAGCGTGAAGGACCTCACCGATATTCTCGGTCAGAGCCAGCCGCGGATCAGCCGCCACCTGAAGCTGCTGGCCGATGCCGGTCTGATCGCGCGCCATCGGGAAGGCGCCTGGGCGTTTTTCCGGCTGGCCGATGACGGGCCGGGGGCGGCGTTCGCCCAGGATCTCGTCGACAAGCTCGATCGGTCCGATCCGGTGCTGGTGCGCGACCGGATGCGGCTCGATGCCGTCCGGCGGGCGCATTCGGAGGCCGCGGCTGCCTATTTCCGCCGTCTCGCGCCGCAATGGGACAGCCTGCGCTCGCTGCATGTGCGCGACGACGCGATCGAGGAGGCGACTCGCCGCATGCTGGGCCAGGACCGTCTCGATCACGTGGTCGATCTCGGTACCGGCACCGGCCGGATGCTCGAGGTTCTGGCCGATTGCGCAGGTCGCGGCGTCGGGGTGGACCTGTCGCACGACATGCTGCGCTATGCCCGTAGTCGCCTGGAGCGGGCCGGCTTGTCCGGCTTTCAGGTGCGGCACGGCGACATCTTCAACCTGACGCTGGAGGACGGCATCGCCGATGCGGTGACCATCCATCAGGTGCTCCATTATCTCGACGAGCCCGAACGGGCGATCGCCGAGGCCGCCCGAATCCTCAAATCGGGCGGCAAGCTGCTCATCGTCGACTTTGCCCCGCACGGCCTCGAATTCCTGCGGTCCGATCATGCGCATCGCCGGCTTGGCTTTGCGCGCGAGCAGATCGCCGACTGGATGGCGAGCGCCGGCGTGGAGCTTGCCGCGCATGAGGAATTCCCGCCGGACGATCCCGATGCTGCGGAGATCGGTCGGCTCACCGTATCGCTATGGCTCGGCCGCCGAACGGGCGAGCCGGCAACAAGAGTCAATCAAGCCGAGGAGGCTGCATAATGACCGTTTCATCCGACCTCTCGAGCCGACGCAAGCCGTCGCGGCTGTCGGTATCCTTCGAGTTCTTTCCGCCCAAGACCGAGGCGATGGAGGCGTCCCTGTGGAGCGCCGTAGAACGGCTTGGCCCGCTTGAGCCGGATTTCGTCTCGGTGACCTATGGTGCCGGCGGCTCGACGCGCGAGCGCACCCATGGGATCGTCTCGCGGATCGAGCAGGAGACCGCCCTGAGGCCGGCCGCGCACCTGACTTGCGTCAACGCTACCCGCGAGGAGGTCGAGGAGGTCGTCTACGGCTATTGGGACGCCGGCATCCGCCATATCGTGGCGTTGCGGGGCGATCCGCCCGAGGGGGTCGGCACTAAGTATGCCCCGCATCCGGGCGGCTTCCAGTCGACCGCCGAGCTCGTGGCGGCGATCAAGCGCATCGGCGATTTCGAGGTCTCGGTCTCGGCCTATCCCGAAAAGCACCCCGAATCGCCGGATTGGGACGCCGATCTCGACGTGCTCCAGGCCAAGGTGGAGGCCGGGGCGGACCGCGCCATCACGCAGTTCTTCTTCGAGAATGAGGATTTCTACCGCTACCGGGATCGGGTGGCCCAGCGCGGAATAGATGTGCCGCTTGTGCCGGGCATCCTGCCGATCGCCAATTTCAAGACCGCGGCGCGCTTTGCCGGAAGCTGCGGCGCCAAGGTTCCGGAGTGGCTGGCCAAGCAGTTCGATGGCCTGGACGATGACGCGGAAACGCGCCGGCTCGTCGCCGCCAGCATCGTGGCCGAGCAGATTCTCGATTTGCAGGCCAACGGGGTGAGCAATTTCCACTTCTATACGCTGAATCGGGCCGAGTTGGTCTATGCGGCCTGCCATATGCTGGGCATGCGGCCGCGGCAGGCCCGCGCCGCCGCCTGACTGGCGAAGGCTTCTCTCAGGCGCCGGGCCGCAAACGCTCCCTTCTTGTCTTGATTGGGAGGGCAGACGGCTCGGCGGTCTTACCGCTGGAACGGGGTCTTCGAGGCTCCGCGACAAATTCACAGAACTAGGGTTAACGCACCGAACAGCGACCCAGGAAGGTTATGACTTCGATGAGTAATGGATTCTCCGAAACCGAAGCCCGGCTGCGCGCGCTGGCCAAGGAGCGTATTCTCCTTCTGGACGGCGCCATGGGCACGGCGATCCAGGATCTGGAGCTGGGCGAGGCCGACTATCGCGGCGCGCGGTTCGCCGACTGGCCGAGCGAGGTCAAGGGCAACAACGACTTGCTCAACCTGTCCCAGCCCGATGCGATCCGCGACATCCACCTGGAGTATCTGCGGGCGGGATCGGACATCATCGAGACCAACACCTTTTCGTCCACGACCATCGCCCAGGCCGATTACGGCATGGAAGAGCTGGCCGTGGAGCTGAACCGCGAGGGCGCCCGGCTGGCCCGCGAGGCGGCGGATGCCGCCGAGAAGGAGGACGGTAACCCCCGTTTCGTGGCCGGCGCGCTTGGTCCGACGAACCGCACCGCCTCGATCTCGCCCGACGTGACCGATCCCGGCTATCGCGCGGTGACCTTCGACCAGCTCGCCGAGGCATATGGCGAGGCCGCGCGCGGTCTGATCGACGGTGGCGCGGACCTTCTGCTCATCGAGACGATCTTCGATACGCTGAACGCCAAGGCGGCGATCTTCGCCATCGAGGAGCTGTTCGAGGATATCGGCTATCGCGTGCCGGTGATGATCTCAGGCACGATCACGGATCGCTCGGGCCGCACGCTGTCGGGCCAGACGCCGACCGCCTTCTGGTACTCCATGCGCCATGCGGCGCCGATGTCGATCGGCCTCAACTGCGCGTTGGGCGCCAAGGACATGCGCCCGCATCTGGCCGAGATCTCGCGCGTTGCCGATACGCTGGTCTGCGCCTATCCTAATGCCGGGCTGCCCAACGCCTTTGGTGGCTATGACGAGACGCCGGAGGAGACGGCCGAGTTCATCGGCGAGTTCGCCCGTGCCGGGCTGGTCAATCTCGTCGGCGGGTGTTGCGGCACCACGCCGGCCCATATCGCGGCGATCCGCGCCGCCGTCGATGGCGTTGCGCCACGCCAGATCCCGACGGCCGAGCCCTATATGCGGCTGTCGGGCCTTGAGCCCTTCACGCTGACGCCGGACACCAATTTCGTGAATATCGGCGAGCGCACCAACGTCACCGGCTCGGCGCGCTTCAAGAAGCTGATCAAGGAGAACGACTACAACACCGCGCTCGAGGTGGCGCGCCAGCAGGTCGAAAACGGCGCCCAGATCATCGACGTCAACATGGATGAGGGGCTGCTGGAGTCCGAGGAGGCGATGGTGACCTTCCTCAACCTGGTCGCCGCCGAGCCCGACATCTCGAGGGTGCCGATCATGATCGACTCCTCGAAGTGGACGGTCATCGAAGCGGGCCTGAAATGCGTTCAGGGCCGTGCGGTGGTCAACTCAATCTCGCTCAAGGAAGGCGAGGAGGCCTTTCTCGACCAGGCCAAGAAGGTGCGCCGCTACGGGGCGGCGGTGGTCGTCATGGCGTTCGACGAGGACGGCCAAGCCGACACCTTCGAGCGCAAGACCGAGATCTCCAAGCGGTCATACGATATCCTGGTCGAGAAGGCCGGCTTCGCCCCCGAGGACATCGTCCTCGACCCGAACATTTTTGCGGTCGCGACCGGCATTGAGGAGCACAACGACTACGGCGTCAACTTCATCGAGACAGCGCGCTGGATCCGCGAGAATCTGCCGCACGCGCACATCTCGGGCGGGTTGTCCAACCTGTCCTTCTCGTTCCGCGGCAATGAGCCGGTGCGCGAGGCGATGCACTCGGTCTTCCTCTATCACGCGATCGCCGCCGGCATGGACATGGCGATCGTGAATGCCGGTCAGCTCGCCATCTATGACGAGCTCGATCCCGAGCTTCGCGAGCTCTGCGAGGATGTGGTGCTCAATCGGCGCCCGGATGCCACCGAGCGGCTGGTGGAGAATGCCGACAAGTTCAAGGAAGGCGGCGCCGAGAAGGAGGAAAAGACCCTCGAATGGCGCTCTTGGCCGGTCGACAAGCGCATCGAGCATGCGCTGGTCAAGGGGATCACCGATTACATCGAGGAGGATGTGGAGGAGGCCCGCCAGGCCGCCGAGCGCCCGTTGCACGTCATCGAGGGGCCGCTGATGGACGGCATGAACATCGTCGGCGACCTGTTCGGCGACGGCAAGATGTTCCTGCCGCAGGTCGTCAAGTCGGCCCGGGTGATGAAGCAGGCGGTGGCCTATCTCGAGCCCTACATGGAGGCGGAACGCCAGGAGAAGGGCATTACCGAGAAGCCGCCGGCGGGCAAGGTCGTCATGGCGACTGTCAAGGGCGACGTCCACGACATCGGCAAGAACATTGTCGGCGTGGTGCTCCAGTGCAACGACTACCAGGTGATCGATCTCGGGGTCATGGTGCCGGCCGAGAAGATCATCGACACGGCGCGCGAGGAGAACGCCGACATAATCGGCCTGTCGGGGCTGATCACGCCGTCGCTCGACGAGATGTGCAACGTGGCCGCCGAAATGGAGCGCCAGGGCCTCGATCTGCCGCTGCTTATCGGCGGGGCGACGACCTCCAAGATGCACACAGCGGTCAAGATTCATCCCAACTATGCCCGCGGCCAGGCGATCTATGTCGCCGATGCCAGCCGGGCGGTCGGCGTGGTGTCGAATCTGCTGTCCGAGGTGCATCGCAAACGCGTCTATGCGGAGGTTCGCGAAGAATATGCGCAAATCGCCGAAAAGCGGGCGCGCGGAGAGGAAAGCAAGGAGCGCCAGACGATCGAAGGCGCGCGCGAGAACCGGCTGAAGCTCGACTGGGCGCGCTACGAGCCGCCGAAGCCGACCTTCTTCGGCACCAGAGAGTTCAAGACCTACGACCTGGCGACGCTGCGCCGCTACATCGACTGGACGCCGTTCTTCCAGACCTGGGAGCTGAAGGGTCGTTTCCCCGATATTCTCGACGATGCCGAGCAGGGCGAGACCGCGCGTGGGCTCTATGAAGACGCCCAGAGGATGCTCGACCAGTTGATCGAGGAGGAGTGGCTCGAGGCGCGCGCAGTAATCGGCTTCTGGCCAGCCCAGGCGGTCGGGGACGACATCGCGGTCTTTGCCGGCGAGGATCGAAGCAAACAGATCGCAACGTTCCATACCCTGCGCCAGCAGATGATGCGGCGCGGCGGCGACCGGGCGAATCTGGCGCTGGCCGACTTTGTCGCGCCGGCCGAGTCGGGCCGGGCTGACTATATTGGCGGCTTTGCCGTCACTGCCGGCCACCGTGAGGAGGCCACTCTCGAGCGCTTCACGCGCGCCAATGACGACTACAGCAAGATCCTGTTCCAGGCTCTGGCGGACCGGATGGCCGAGGCCTTCGCCGAGCACATGCATGAGCGGGTGCGCAAGGAGTTCTGGGCCTACGCGCCAGATGAGAGCCTGTCCAATGACGAGCTGATTGCGGAGGCCTATCATGGCATTCGGCCGGCGCCGGGCTATCCGGCCCAGCCAGATCACACGGAGAAGCAGACCCTGTTCTCACTGCTCGACGCGGAGGCGAAGGCGGGAATTGAACTGACAGAGTCCTTTGCCATGTGGCCGGGCTCGTCGGTCTCGGGCCTCTATTTCGCCCATCCCGAGAGCCGCTATTTCGGCATCGGCAAGATCGAGCGCGACCAGATCGAGGATTATGCTGCCCGCAAGGGCTGGAGCATTGAACTGGCCGAACGGTGGCTCGCGCCGATCCTCAACTATCGGCCTGAGGCCCATCGAGAAAAAGCCGCCTGATCGGGCGGCTCAAAGGCTGATGAGAAGTCTTGCGTCCCGCCGCACCCATAGGCGGCGGGCGAGCGGTGCGGTGTCAGAAGGCGCCCAGCACTATGGCCGCTATAAACAGGAACGCCGCACCCGTTACGATAACATGCAGCCGCCGTGTCAGGGTCATGGCGAGAATCCTTCTCTCTGCCTCCCAGGCTGTAAGAGATTAATAACCAAATGTCTCAGGTCAATGTAAATTCGTCGCTGCATTGCGAAGCGATCCGCTCAGATTCCGCGCCCTTGCCCCGGCCGTTGATGGGCCGCCGGATCGGTCCGTGCCGCGGGCGCCGGCAAAAAAGCGACATCGGGACAAGGCGCATCATGACTGTCTGAAAGTCATGGATGAATCCGCGCCCGGGTGCGGGATTCTGAATGCAGTGCAATATCTTGGGATGGGGAAAACACCCTGAGCGCTCCTTACAGCTGGGCCGAATGCCCGGCCAATGGCCGTGGGGTCATCCCATCTTGCGGGTTAACTCCCGAGTAACCCTGACGGTTAAGCCGACATTTGGATAAAAGGCTGAGTAATGCCCGCATGAGACGGACGTTGCGGGCATTGGCGGGGATTGTCGTTGGCACAGCGCTGCTTGCGGGCTGCGGTGATCGTGTTGATCGCAGCGGGCATGCGTGGCGGGCGGAAGCGGAAGCGGCCTGCATGGCGAAGGGCAGCTTCATCAGCGACTATGTGCGGCCAGTCGACCGGATCCGGGGGCGCGGACCGTGCGGCATCTGGCAGCCTCTACGGGTCTCGGCGGCCCTCGGCGGCATGGTGGCATTCAGCGAGCCGGAAACACTCAACTGCCCGATGACGTCGGCGCTCGACGGCTGGTTCTGGCACTCGGTCCAGCCCGCGGCGCTGAAGACGTTCGGGGTGCCGGTGGTCGAGGTGCGCACGATGGGCTCGTATAACTGCCGCACACGCAACAATCGGCGCGGCGCTAGGCTGAGCGAGCATTCTTTCGGCAATGCCATCGACATCGCCGCCTTCCGGATGTCCGACGGGCGCGAAGTGACCGTGCTTAACGGCTGGCGTGGCGATTCTGCGGAACGCGTGTTCCTGCGCGAGGTCCATCGCGGGGCATGCAGCGTGTTCACGACGGTGATCGGGCCCGACGGGGACCGGCACCATCAGGATCATTTCCATTTCGACCTGGCGCGCCACAACGCCTCGGGTTCCTATCGACACTGTCGCTGAAGTACCACGCTGACGTCCCCGCCAACGCGCCGCCACATTCGTGGGGAAGACACGAGCCGCCTACTCGGCTACGTTGATTGCCGCTCGTAGGCCTGTGGAGGGGCCGCGGGAGGGGTTGAGGCACACTGCACTTTTCGGGGACGGCATGCATAGATTGCTGCTTGCTGCGATCCTGCTTTGCGGGAGCGCAACCACTGCGGCCTTCGCCGCCGGCGGAGGCTTTTCGCCACCGGACAGCATGGCCGAATTCGGCTCGGCCAAGGTCCAGCCGGGATATGTGCAGTTCTGTGACGACTACTATGACGGCGATTGCGGGCCGTACTCGGTTGGAAGCGAGCGGGTTGCGCTAACCGAGACGCTCCGCAAGAAGATCCATGAGGTCAACGAGGCCGTGAACCGCCACGTCGTTCCTGTGACCGACAAGGAACTGTGGGGTGTGGTCGATCATTGGAGCTACCCGGTTCAGCGCGACGGGCGCCTGTATGGCGACTGCGAAGACTATGTGCTGGAAAAGCGGCGTCTGCTCATGGAGATGGGGGTCCCGCAGCACGTCCTGCTGATTACCGTGGTGCTCGATAGCGATGGCGGCGGTCACGCGGTCCTGACGGTGGCAACCGACGAAGGCGACCTGATCCTCGACAACCTGACCTCGAAGGTACTGCCGTGGCACGAGACGTCCTATCGTTTCGTCAAGCGGCAGTCGGCGGCCGATCCGAGCCGGTGGGTGTCGCTGCGTCGCAGCGTTCCCTTGCCCGAGGAGGTTCCTGTCGCGGGCTCCGACTGACCTCGGCAATTGAGACCCCGCCGACAAGGATCGGCGGGGCCTGAGATTCCTTCTGGATTGTGGATCCGAGCGGATCAGGCGTTCACTGGAAGTCCTCGTCCAGTTCGCCGTTCTGCAGCTCCGGGCTTTCCGGCGCAGCGCCCGGTTCGGCCGGCGTCCCTGGTGCAGCGCCCGGCTCTGCCGGCCCGACGCCCGGTCCTGGGCCGAAATCCTGAGCCAAGACGATCAGCATGGTCCGACCGTCAGCCGTCGTGGTCTGGAAGACCTGACCGTCTTGCGCGGCATGCGGCATGTCGAAACCGGACTGTGTCAGGTCGTCCTCGATGCCCTCGCCGGGAACGGTCCCCGTCGCGGCGGGCTCTTCGAACTCAGGTGCGTCGGCGAAGTCCTCATCGAGCGCCGGATCGTCCGGCGTTCCCGCCAGCTCATCGTCGAGGCCTGGCTCGGCCGGCGACTCGGCCAACTCGTCATCCCACTCGTCATCGGGAATCGCGGCCGTCGTATCCGGCGCATCCGGCTGATCCGCAGCCGCCACGCCCTGGATCTCCTCGTCCAAGATGATCACGAGAGCCTGCTGACCTTGATAGGTCGAGTGGAACACCTCGGCGCCGGTCAGCTCCGTGGCGTCCATGAAGCCGGCGGCGGACAGATCCTGCTGAAGCTGCCCGATGTCGACGCCCGCGCCCATGGGCTGGGCGGCGCCCGGTTCGGCGGCGCGCGGTTCGTCGAGGTCGTTGTCGAGGGTCTGGGAAAGTGCGGGCGTCGCCAGAAGGGCGGTCGCCGCAACAGTACTTAGGAGAAAGCGCATTTGTGGCCTCCATTTGCTCTGCTTCAAAACGCGCCCGGCCAATGGACGAGCGTTGCGAGCAGAACAGAGGATGATCGAGATTGTTCCCCCGGCCGGTTACAGGAACAGCTCGTCCACGAAACCAAATCGCGGCTTGGGTGCGCGCCCGATAAGCCACTCAGATGATCGGCCTTTTCTGTGAGAGCTGGCCGAAAGCGGGATTGTGCGACAGATCAACGCAGCTCGCTCCGTTCCGACAATTCAGCCATTGAGAAGAACGATCAGCGCCAGGCCCGGTGCATGGCCATGATCCGGCTCAACCGAACGGTCGGCCGCGACCAGGACGACGATCGCGGTCATCAGCGCCGCCGCGGTCAGGGCGAATATCGTTCCCGAAAGATAAGAGATCACGCGACGCATAATACCCTCCTCGAACTGTGGAGGAGAGTATGGCGCGCCGCAATTGAACCGGGTCTGAGGCGGCCGTTCAGCCGGCGTTCAGCCTGATGAACGCGCCGTTAACCCACTCGGCCCTCAGTCCATGATCGCGTCCAGGCCGCGCTTCAGCCCGGTGAAGCTTGCGACCCTGGTGGCAGCCAGGAGCGTGCCGGCAACATAGGGATCCGCGCCGCCGCCGGCGTCGTGGCGGATCGACAGCCGCTCATTGGGCAGGCCGAACAATGCCTCGCAGGACAGGACATAGCCCGGCATCCGCACCGAATGGACCTGCACCGAGCCCAGCGTCCCGCCGCGCGCCTCGCGCACGCCGCCCACTTCGGAGACCGGCAGGGCCGTCGAGGGCATGCGCACCTCGGACAGCTTCTCGGCAAGCTCCACGCCGGTCCCGGATGGGGCGTCCGGCTTGGTCGGCTTGGAATAGTCGATCACCTCGACATCAGGCACGTAGCGCGCCGCCTCGAGCGCAAAGCGTTGCAGGAGGGTGGCCGTCACCGAGAAATTGCCGGCGGCCAGGACGCCGACGCCGGCCGCCTTGGCCGCGGCGTCGATCTCGGCATAGTCGGCGGCGACGAGCCCCGACGTGCCGACCACGGCATGCCGCCCGGCACCGATCGCGGCCAGGATATGCGCCTTGACGATATCCGGCTTGGTGTAGTCGACAAGGACATCCGAGGGAGCCTTAAGCGCCTCCTCGATGGAGCCGGAAATGGTCACGCCGAGGGCCGGCAGGCCGATCGCGGTTCCGGCGTCCTGGCCGGCCGCGCCGCGCGCCACCGCGCCCGCCAGTTCCAGATCGTCGCGCGCTGCGACCGCCTCGACCAGTGCCCGGCCGACCCAACCCGTTGCGCCGCCGACAATTACCCGTGTCGCCATCAGCCCTTACCCCTTTTCTGTGGATTTCCGTATCCGCCGCCGGACGGCGTCTTGATTATGATGGCCTCGCCCGGTTCGCAAACCGTCTGGTCGCAGCCTTCGAGGCTTTCGACGGTGCCATCGCGGCGGCGCACGCTATTCTCACCGCGCTCGCCCGGTTCGCCGCCCTCGAGCCCGAAAGGCGGCACCCTGCGGTGCCCGGTCAAGAGCGAGACGTCCATGCGCTCGAGAAAGCGGATGGTGCGCAGGGTCCCGTCGCCGCCGTTCCATCTGCCCTTGCCCCCGGAGCCGCGGCGCACCCGGAAGCTTTCGAGGAGCACCGGGTAGCGGAACTCCAGCACCTCCGGGTCGGTCAGGCGCGTGTTGGTCATATGCGTGTGCACGGCGGAGGTGCCGTCATGACCGGGGCCGGCGCCCGATCCGCCGCAGATCGTCTCGTAATACTGGTGGGCCTCGTTGCCGAAATTCAGATTGTTCATGGTCCCCTGCGCCGCGGCAAGCGCGCCGAGCGCTCCGAACAGCGTATCAGTGACGGCCTGGCTGGTCTCGACATTGCCGGCCACCACCGCGGCCGGGTATTTCGGCGCCAGAATGCAGTCGTCCGGAATGACGATCTCGATGGGCTTGAGGCAGCCGGCGTTCATCGGGATGTCGTCGGCCACCATGCAGCGGAACACATACAGGGTGGCGGCCCGGGTCACCGGCTGCGGCGCGTTGAAGTTGGTCGGCTGCTGTGGGCTCGTCCCGGTGAAGTCGACGGTTGCCGTGCGCTTGTCCTTGTCGACGGTGATCTTCACCCTGATGACCGTGCCCTGATCCATCTCATAGGCGAATTCGCAATCATGCAGCGCGTCGATAACCCGGCGCACGCTCTCCTCGGCATTGTCCTGGACGTGGCGCATATAGGCGCGCACCACGTCGAAGCCGAATTGGGCAATCATCTTGTTGATCTCCTGCACGCCCTTCTCATTGGCGGCGACCTGGGCGACGAGATCGGCGATGTTCTGTTCCGGGTTGCGGCAGGGGTAGGGGCCAGAGGACAGCAGGTCGTGCAGCTCGGCTTCCCGGAACCGGCCTCGGTCGACCATTTTGAAGTTGTCGATGACGACGCCTTCTTCATGGATCGAGGTGGCCCGCGGCGTCATCGAGCCGGGCGCCATCCCGCCGACATCGGCATGATGGCCGCGACTGGCCACCCAGAACAGGATCTCCGTCTCGGCGTCGTTGAACACCGGCGTGACCACCGTGATGTCGGGCAGATGCGTGCCGCCATTGTACGGGGCGTTGAGCACGAAGACATCGCCGGGCGCGATTTCCGGGTTCTGCTCGATGACCGCCATGACGCTGCGGTCCATCGAGCCCAGATGGACCGGCATATGCGGCGCATTGGCGATGAGGTTGCCGTCCGGCGCGAAGATGGCGCAGGAAAAGTCCAGCCGCTCCTTGATGTTGACCGAGTAGGCCGTGCGCTCGAGCGTCACGCCCATCTGCTCGGCAATCGACATGAAGAGGTTGTTGAACACCTCCAGCATGACCGGGTCGGCCTCGGTGCCGATCGCGACCCGCTTCGGCAGGGCCTTCACGCGGCTCATGAGGAGGTGCAGCTTGGCCGTGATCTCGGCTTCCCAGCCATCCTCCACGACGATGGTGTTGTGGGCCTCGATGATGAGGGCGGGCCCGGCGACGCGCTGTCCCGCCTTGAGCCCCTCGCGCCGGAAAAGCGGGGCGTCAAGCCAGCGACCGCCGGAGAAGAACCGGGTCTGCGAAATCGGATCTGGCGTTTCGTCCATCGTCGGGTGCGCCGGTTCATCCCGATGGGCACCGCCGCCCAGCGATTCGATCTCGATCGCCTCGATCATGACCGCCTTCTCCGGGGTCACGAACCCGAAGAGCTGCTTGTGGGCGGTCTCGAAGGCCTCCCGCATCCGGGCCGGCGTGTCGAGTTCCACGGTGAGCGGCGTGTCAGTGCCGGCATATTTCAGGTGGACACGCCGGACTGTCGTCGCTTGGTCCGGCGATATCCCCTGACTTTCGAGTTCGGCAAGGTTTTCCTGAGTGAGGCGCTCGGTTTGCGCACCGACCTCCGCCATGGCCGCTTCGTCCATGACGCGCTCGATTGCCTGCTGGCGATTGGCGCGGATATCGGCGAGCCCCATCCCATAGGCCGACAGGATGCCGGCCAGCGGGTGAATGAGGATGGTCTTCATTCCCAGCGTGTCGGCGATCAGACAGGCATGCTGGCCGCCGGCGCCGCCGAAACAGGACAGCGCATAGTCGCTGACGTCGTAACCGCGCTGCACTGAAATCTTCTTGATGGCGTTTGCCATGTTCTCGACGGCGATCTTGAGGAAGCCCTCAGCGACCTCTTCGGCCGATCGTCCATCGCCGATCTGGTCGGCAAGCTGCGCGAAGGCCTGCCGGGTGGCCTCCGCGTCGAGCGGCTGATCGCCGTCGGGGCCGAAGATCTTCGGGAAGTAGTCGGGATTGATTTTGCCGAGCGCGACATTGGCATCGGTCACCGCCAGCGGGCCACCGCGCCGGTAGCATGTCGGGCCGGGGTTGGCGCCGGCCGAATCCGGCCCCACGCGGAACCGGGCCCCGTCATAATGCAGGATCGAGCCGCCGCCGGCCGCCACCGTGTGGATCAGCATCATCGGCGCGCGCATCCGCACCCCGGCGACCTCGCTCTCGAAGGTGCGCTCCAGTGCGCCGTCATAGTGGGAGACGTCGGTCGAGGTGCCGCCCATGTCGAAGCCGATGATGCTGTCGAAGCCTGCCATGCGACTGGTTTCGACTGCGCCGACCACGCCGCCGGCCGGACCCGACAGGATCGCATCCTTGCCCTGGAACAGATCGGCCGCCGTCAGCCCGCCATGGGACTGCATGAACATCAGGCGCGGCATGTGCTTGGCGGAATCGGGCCGTTCCGGCGCGTCGCTGCCCTTGGCCCCCAATTCGCCCGCTACCTGCTCGACATAGCGGCGAAGGATCGGGGAGAGATAGGCATCGACCACGGTGGTGTCGCCACGGCCGACGAGCTTCATCAGCGGCGATACCTCATGGGACACCGAGACTTGGGTGAAGCCGATCTCCCGGGCCAGCTCGGCCACTGCCTTCTCGTGATCGACATAGCGGTAGCCGTGCATGAACACGATGGCGGCGGCACGAATGCCGGTGTCGAAGACCGCCTGGAGCTCGCGGCGCGCAGCTTCCAGGTCGAGCGGCGTGAGAATCTCGCCGGACGCGCTGACGCGCTCTTGGACCTCGACCACCTTCTCGTAGAGCAGTTCGGGCTTGACGATGTGGCGGTCGAACAGGCGAGGGCGGGCCTGATAGCCGATCTCCAGCGCGTCGGCGAAGCCCTCCGAGACGATGAGCACGGTGCGGTCGCCCTTGCGCTCCAGCAGGGCGTTGGTCGCCACCGTGGTGCCCATCTTCACGGCGTTGATGCGCTCAGCGGGGATTGCCGCATCGCCAGCGATGCCGAGCAGCTCCCGAATCCCCTGGATGGCAGCGTCGCGATACGCTTCCGGGTTGTCCGACAACAGCTTGTGGGCGAGGATCGCACCATCGGGCGCACGGGCGACGATGTCGGTAAAGGTGCCGCCGCGATCGATCCAGAAATCCCACTTGCCGCTGGTCATCGATACCCCGCCATGCTGGTTGGTTGGCGAGCGTCTGATATCCGCTTTCCTTCGCGAACGCCATGCGGCAACTGAACAGTTTTCACGGCTATGCGTTCTGCACAGGGCTTGCAAAGCAGCATTGCACAGTCACCTGTCGCAATTCGGGGAGCGCTTCCCTAAGCTTTGCCGCCGACCAACGACAGGCGCGGCCCCGCTCTGGCGGGCCCAGATGGCAAGAAGGTAGGCGGTGAGGGAATCACCACCCGTAAGTCTAGCAGCCGTCCCGGCCAGTCACATCGCGCTCCTGGTGTTCTTTCAGGTGATATGGGGCGGCAACTTCGTCGTCTCCAAGCTGGCGCTTGACGAGATTCCGCCGCTTCTGTTTATCGCGCTGAGATTCTTGGCGATCTCGCTCATCGTCGCACCCTTCATCCGCTGGCATCCCGGTCAGATGCGCTATGTGTTCGCGATCGCCATCTCCGGCGGGGCGGCGCATTTCGGGTTGATGATCCAGGGGCTCGACATGGCTGGCGACATCGCCCCGATCGCCATCGCCATGCAGCTCGGCGTTCCGTTCGTGACGCTGCTGTCCGTCCTGTTCCTGGGGGAAAGGCTCGGCATCTGGCGGAGTTCGGCGCTGGTCGTCGCCTTTGCCGGCGTGATGCTCATGGGGTTTGATCCGGGCGTGTTCAATTATCTCGGCGCCCTGGCCCTGACCACCGGAGCGGCCTTCATGTGGGCGCTGTCGGCAATGTTCATGCGCAAGGTGCAGGGCGTGCCGGTCTATGACATGCAGGGGTGGATCGCCATAACGACTTGGCCGGTGCTGCTGGTTTGGTCCCTGGCCTGGGAACCGGCGCCGCTCGACGCCCTGTCCCAGGCCGGCTGGATTGGATGGGGCGGCCTTGCCTATACTGTCATCGGGGTCAGCCTGATCGGTCATGCCGCGCTCTACTGGATCGTCCAGCGCAACGAGATCAGCTCCATGGCGCCCTTGCTGCTGATCGCGCCCGTTGTCGGCGCGCTCGGTGGCGTCTTGATTCTCGGCGACACGCTGACCTGGCGCATGGTGGCGGGCGGCATTTTGACCCTGGCCGGCGTGATGATCATCACATGGCGCGAGGGTCGGCTTCGCCGTGCTCAGGCCGCGCAGGACGGCTCTTCGTGATGCGCTGGGATACGCGCCCGTCGCCAAACCACGACGCCCGCCCTGCCGGCATCACCGTCGATATGGTGATCCTCCACTATACCGGCATGGCGGATGAAGAGGCGGCCCTGCAGCGCCTCTGCGATCCCGAGGCGAGGGTCAGCGCGCATTGGTTCGTAAGGGAGTCCGGCGAGGTCGTCCCGCTGGTCGACGAAGATCGCCGCGCCTGGCACGCCGGCGTGTCGAGCTGGGCAGGCCGGCGCGACATCAACGCCTGCTCGGTTGGCATCGAGATACACAATCCCGGGCACGATTTCGGATATCCCGATTTTCCAGCCCGGCAGATCGAGGCCGTGATCGGTCTGTGCCGAGAGATTGTCCAGCGCCATCCCGTTCCGCCCCACCTGGTGCTGGGCCATTCCGACGTGGCGCCCGCACGCAAGGTCGATCCGGGCGAGAAGTTCCCGTGGCAATTGCTTCACGAAAACGGCGTGGGGCATTGGGTCGCCCCGGCTCCGCGCACGGAAGGCCAAGTGATCGGGCCGGGCGAAACAGGCGAGTTGGTTTCGGCCCTGCAAGGCGACCTCGCCGATTATGGCTATGGCATCTTGAGAGACGGAATCTATGACCACGCGACCGAACAGGTCGTCGCCGCCTTCCAGCGCCATTTCAGACCGTCAAGCGTCGACGGGCGCGCCGATGTTTCCACACGGGCGACTTTGCGCCGGCTGCTAAGCGCTGCGGCGCCGCGTCAGATCACATAGGTCTGCAGCGGGCGGATGCCGTTGAAGCCGACCGACGAATAGGGCGCCGTGTAAGCGCCGGCGCACTCGATCAGAACCTCGTCGCCGATGTCGAGACAGACCGGCAGGGGATAAGGCTGGTGCTGATATAGCACATCGGCCGAATCGCAGGTCGGCCCGGCAATGACGCAGGGTTCACGCCTGGCATGATCGCTGGCTGTGCGGATCGGATAGCGAATGGCTTCGTTCTCCGTCTCGGCCAGGCCGTTGAACCGGCCGATGTCGAGAAAGACCCAGCGCACCGAATCACCCGCCGACTTGCGGGAGATCAGCACCACTTCCGACCGGATCACGCCGGCGTCGCCGACGATGGCACGGCCGGGCTCGATGACGGTCTCCGGGATCCTGTTGCCGAAATGCCGGTGCAACGCCTCCTTGATCGTGCGGGCATACTCGGTCAGGTTGGGTATATTGCCGTGATAGTGCGCAGGAAATCCGCCGCCAAGATTGACCAGGTTGAGCTGGATGCCCCGTTCAGCGACGCTGCGGAACACGCTTGCCGCCATGGAAAGGGCACGGTCCCAGGCATCGGGCTCCTGTTGCTGGGAGCCGACGTGAAACGCGATGCCGTGCGCAACCAGCCCCAACGCTTTCGCCCGCACCAGGATTTCGGCGGCCATGTCCGGATCGCAGCCGAACTTGCAGCTGAGCGGCCAGTCCGCACCGGCGCCGTCGGTCAGGATGCGGCAGACGACCCCAGCGCCGGGGGCGGCGCGGGCCACCTTGTCGAGCTCGGCGAAGCTGTCGACGGCGAACATGCGCACCCCAAGGGCATGGGCCGCGGCGATGTCGCGCTCCTTCTTGATGGTGTTGCCGTAGGAGATCCGCTCGGCACTGGCGCCTGCCGCCAGGACCGCCCGGATCTCGGGAAGCGATGCGGCATCGAAGGCGCTGCCAAGCTGCACCAACAGGCGCAGGACATCGGGCGCCGGATTGGCCTTGACGGCATAGTGGACCGCGGTGTCCGGCAGGGCCCGGCGAAAGGCGAGATATCGCTCCTGCACCGTCTCGAGATCGACGACCAGACAGGGGCTGTCAGGGCGAACCTCGTCAAGAAAGGTGCGGATGCGGTCGGTCATCATCGGACAAGTCCTCCGTCAAGCCGTTCGACGGCAAGAGCATCGTTCGCCCCGCCATCAATGCCGTGTTGCGGCAAGACCCGGTTCGGCCTTGCCGCGCGCGGCGAGGGGTTGCCTTTGCTTGGGACGGAAAAGCCCGCACCGCACGACCGGCAAGGATGGTTTCGTGCCTCTTCAGTGACCCCGGCGCGATGCCGGAAGAGACCAAAAAAGCCCGCACCGTCGTTGCGCTCGGCCACCTTCCGCTGATCTGCTGGCGGGTTGCCCGGTGACCATAGGCACGTGCGAAGTTTGGGCGACGCTGAAAATGGTACGATCGACGCCTGCGATCAAGAGGGGATGGGGGCTTATGCTCGGGCCGGCATCTCGCCGGCACTGGTTAAGCTATCAGGTGCATTGCACCTTCGAACGTGTTAGGGGCGCCTCGCCATCTGCTGGTTCGCCTTGACCGGGGCCGTCGTGACGCCGGTTCGACAGTGGATGCAGCGCTTCCGTCGGATTTTCCGAGGATGGAGAGAGCATGACCAATGTCGTCGTCGTCGGTTCCCAATGGGGCGACGAGGGAAAGGGTAAGGTCGTCGACTGGCTGTCGGAGCGGGCCGATGTGGTGGTGCGCTTCCAGGGCGGCCATAATGCCGGGCACACGCTGGTGGTCGACGGGGCGACCTACAAGCTCAGCCTGTTGCCCTCGGGCATCGTGCGGCCGGGCAAGCTGTCGATCATCGGCAATGGGGTGGTGATCGATCCATGGGCGCTGGCCGACGAGATCGGCCGGCTTGGCGAGCAGGGCGTTGCCATTTCCCGCGACAATCTGCGGATCGCCGACAATGCGACGCTGATCCTGCCGCTTCACCGCGAGCTCGACGGCTTTCGCGAAGAGGCCGCCGGCGCCCAGCGCATCGGCACCACGCGCCGGGGCATCGGGCCGGCCTATGAGGACAAGGTCGGCCGTCGGGCGATCCGGGTTTGCGACCTGGAGCGCCCTGAGGCGCTGAAGGGAAAGATCGAGCGCCTTCTCGTCCATCACAATGCGGTGCGTCGTGGGCTGGGCCGGCCGGAGATCGACGCGAAGGCGCTCGAAGCCGCGCTGGTTGAGATCGCGCCCAGCATCCTGCCGTACGCCGACACGGTCTGGTCGCTGCTCGATGCCAAGCGCCGCCGCGGCAGCCGGATCCTGTTCGAGGGCGCGCAAGGTGCCCTGCTTGATGTCGATCACGGCACCTATCCGTTCGTGACGTCGTCCAACACCGTGGCGGCGCAGGCAGCGACCGGGGCCGGCGTGGGGCCGGGCGGGCTCGGCTATGTGCTCGGAATCACCAAGGCCTATACCACCCGGGTGGGCGGCGGGCCGTTCCCGACCGAGCAGGACAACGAAGACGGCCGTCGGCTTGGGGAGCGCGGCCGCGAGTTCGGCACCGTCACGGGGCGCCGGCGCCGGTGCGGGTGGTTCGACGCGGTGCTGGTGCGTCAGGCGGTGCGCACCGGCGGCATTCACGGTATCGCGCTGACCAAGCTTGACGTGCTTGACGGCTTCTCGCAGATAAAGGTTTGTACCGGATACCGGCTTGACGGAAGGGCCGTCGACCATCTACCCGCGGCCAGCGATTTGCAGTCAGAGGTCGAACCGGTATACGAAACGGTGGAAGGGTGGACCGGGAGCACTGAGGGTGCCCGTTCCTGGGCCCAATTGCCGGCCCAGGCGGTAAAGTATGTACGTTTGATCGAGGAGTTGATCGGCGCCCCGGTTGCACTCCTCTCAACCAGCCCGCGGCGCGAGGACACGATTCTTGTCCATGATCCCTTTCAGGATTAAGGCTAGGGCGCGCGGATGGTGCGGACCCCATAAACTTCAGCTAACGAGGTAGATCGCCCGATCATGACGACTTTCGTCACGGTTCTCCGGCGCGCCGTGGAAGACTTGGAGAACAATACTCCAGAGGAGCGCGCCGACATTTACGAACGGGCGCGGTCCGCCCTGTCGGCGCAGTTGTACGATGCCGATCCGCCGTTGGAGCCGGACGAGCTCGAGCGCCAGATCGCCGATCTCGACGAATCGATCAGCCAAGTCGAAGCCGAATACGCCGCGGCGCAGGATGAGGACGCCGCCGCCGCCATCGAGCGGCAGCTCGGGACCGGATCTCACCGGCAGGCGGCGCCTTCGGAACACGTCCCGGAGGAGCCTGCCTATTCGGACTTTCGCTCCACCCTGGCGGAAACCTCGACGCTGGGAACGGCGACGTCACACGCCGCGCAGTCGGCCCGAGAGGCCTATGGCGCATTCGACGACGGCGCGGCGGCCGGCGACGACCGGCCGCGCGACGACCAGAGTTATGGCGAAGGGGTGTTCGGATCGGATCACCAGCCGGCCGAGCACCACTTTGACGCCGCTGACGAGGTCGCGGCCGCGATCGGCCATGACGACCACGATCGGGCGCACCCGGATGGGCATTATGGGGCACCGCCGCCGGACGCGTTCGAAGATGATGACGACGGCGGCGGCCGGGCCGTCACGATCGCCATGTGGGCGATCGTATTCCTGATGATTGCCGGCATCGCCGGCGCTGCCTATTGGCAGCGCGACGCCCTGACCGAGGTGGTCACGTCCTTTGGCGAGGACGAGGTCGAGGTCGCCGAGGTGCCGGAAGAGACCAAGATCGAAGAGCGAGTGCCCACCGAGGTCGACCCCGAGCCGCGGGAGGATGAAGCCATCCCGCCGGAACAATTGGCCGAACAGCCGCGCCCGGCCGAAGCAGCGCTGCCGGCGGAGGCAGCCCGCGTGGCCCAGGCGCTGCTGGTCGAAGAGGGGGCCGGTGAGTCGCTGAGCAGCCTCGGCGGGACGGTGGATTGGGCCCTGCTGGACGACCCCGAGGCGCCGGCGGAGGCGGCCAAGGTGATCCGCGCCACTGTCCAGGTGCCGGACAAGAACATGTCGCTGACCATGGCCATCCGGCGCAATACCGACCCGGATCTACCGGCCAGCCATACAGTCGAGCTGCTGTTCGATATCCCCGCGGATTTTGAGAGCGGCGGGATCGCCGGCGTGGCCGGGCTCGTCATGAAGGCGACCCCACAGTCCAGCGGCCAGCCGCTGATCGGGGCAGTGGTGCCGGTGACCGACGAGTTCTATCTGCTGGGCTTGTCGGAGAGCGAGTTCGATCGTGCCCGCAACATCGACGAACTGCGCCGGCGGGACTTTATCGACATCCCGATTGCCTATGCGGATGAGTCGCGTGCCGTTCTGTCGATCGCCAAGGGCGAAAGCGGCACGGAAGTCTTTCAGGAGGCGTTCGCGGCCTGGGGCCACTGAGGTCGGAAGCGGAGCCGTGTGAGTCCGGTGCCGCACAGGGCAGGCGTTCGCAAGCGTCGTCACCCGAACCGGGACCGATCCGCTCTCGTTGGGACGGTGTAGGCGTCCATGGATTGCGTCAATCCGGGGCCTGGGCCGTCGCGCCGGCCGTCGGGAGGCAGTTGACGCGCCATTCTGGCGCACTTAGAAACATGCAAATGAATATAATTGCATTCATCCGATGCAGGAACTCATAGGGGAGGAGAACATGCGCAAACTGGTGGTCGTGGGTGCTGCGCTTGGGGCGATGGTCGCGAGCTCGGTGCAGGCCGAGGAGGCAACGTTGCGTGCGGCCAGCGGCTTCGCGCTGGGGACGGTCTTCGCCAAGCCGTTCGAGACCTTCGTCGATTGGGTCAACGAGAATGGCGCAGGCGTCGTTCAGATTGAACTCATCGGCGGACCTGAGGCGGTTCCGCCCTTCGAGCTCGGCAATGCCGTCTCGACCGGCGTGGTTGATATGGCCAATGTCCCGGCAGCCTTCTACACCAATCTGCTTGCCGAGGCGGATGCCCTGAAGCTTGCAGAGAATACGGTGCAGGAGCAGCGGGAGAACGGCTGCTACGACATCCTCGACGCGCTCCATCAGGATCGCATGAACGTGAAATATCTGGCGCGGACGGGCGATCACGTCGCCTTCCACCTCTACCTCACAAGCTCGATCGATGGGCCCGATCTTTCGGGACTGACCATCCGGACGACGCCCATCTACCAGGCCATGTTCGAGGCGCTCGGCGCCAATCTGGTGCGCACGGCGCCCGGCGAGGTCTACACCGCGCTCGAGCGTGGCGCGATCGACGGCTATGGCTGGCCCATCCAGGGCGTGCTGGATCTGGGCTGGCACGAACAGACCAGCTACCGCGTCGAGCCCGGCTTCTATCAGGTCGACGTCAATGTGCTGGTCAATCTCGACATGTGGAACGACCTGACGGATGAGCAGCGGGCTGTGCTCGAAGAGGGCGCGCTGTGGCTGGAAGGGACAAATCCCGACGCTGAGCAGGTCAACGAAAGCGAACGGCAAGCGCAGGCCGAGGCGGGCATCGAGGTCATCGAGTTCAGCGGCGAGGATCGCGAGACCTGGCTGGACACCGCCTACGCCGAAGGATGGGCCGCCGTGGCCGACATAAATGCCGAGGTCGTGGATCAGATCCGTCCCTGCTTCGAGTGATCGGCCAGGGGCATTGCAGGAGCGGTGGCCCGGTTTTCGGCGACTTTCGACCTGACCGTTACCGGGCTTGCCCTGGTGGCTGGGGTCATCCTGGGGGCGGTTGCGGTCGCCATCCCGATCGACGTTGCGCTGCGGGCATGTTGCAGCCGAGCCGTCTACGGCCTCGGTGACCTCACCGAACACGGTATTGCCGCCGCGACCTTCCTGGGCGCCCCCTGGGTGCTCAGGAAGAACGCGCATGTCGCCATCGACATCGCCACCGTGGTGCTGTCGGATCAGGCGCGTCGACGGCTTGCCATCGGCGTGGATCTCCTGGGGGCGGCGATCTCGGCATTGTATTTCTGGTACACGCTGCAGGCGCTTTGGATTGCCGTCGGGCGCGGCTCGATGGTCCGCGGCATCATCGTCATTCCAGAGTGGCTGACATTTGTCGCACCGGTCATGTGCGGGGCGCTTTTGACGGTCGGGTTCGTGCTGCGGCTCGGCGACCGCAGCCAGCCCCGCGATACGCCCGGTCTTTGAGATATGGAATGGCCGTTGATCCTGGCACTGATGCTGGGCGGGCTGGTGGCGCTGCTGCTGACCGGCCTGCCCGTGGCCTTTGCTTTCATCGCGGTCAATCTGGTCGGTGCCTTCTTCATTCTTGGCGGCGAGGTCGGGCTCATCCAGATGGCCCGCAACTCGGTGCAGTCGATCACCAGCTTCCAGCTGACGCCCATCGCCCTGTTCATCCTCATGGGCGAAATCCTGTTCCAGACGCGTATCGCGCATAAGGCGATCGACGCCATCGACCGCGTCATCACGCGGGTTCCCGGACGATTATCCGTTGTGACTGTTTTCTCCGGCACGGTCTTCGCCGCCCTGTCCGGATCGACCATAGCCAACACGGCGATGCTGGGCTCGACGCTTTTGCCGCCGATGCTTCAGCGCGGCTATCACCCGACGCTGGCCATGGGGCCCATCATGGCCTCCGGCGCCATCGCGATGCTGATCCCGCCCTCGGCCCTGGCGGTTCTGGTCGGCAGCCTTGCCGGCTTCTCGATAGCCGGATTGCTGCTGGCGGGCGTCCTGCCGGCGCTGCTGCTGGCGATCTGCTTTGTCCTCATCATCGTCGTCGCGGCGGGGCTGCGACCGGAGCTGGCGCCCGCCGAGCCCTTGCCTGAGATGAGCCTGTATGAGCGCTGGCGGCCCTTCCTGATCTATGTCGTGCCGCTTTCGGGCATCTTCGTCGTCGTCATCGGCAGCCTGCTGGCAGGGCTCGCCACACCGACGGAGTCGGCGGCGCTGGGCTGCGTCGGCGCCCTCATCGCCGGTGCCGGCTACCGCGCCCTCACCTTTGCCAATCTGCGCGTCGCCATCATGGAAACCATCAAGCTGTCGGTGATGATCCTGTTCATCATCGCGGCTAGTCAGACCTTCAGTCAGATCCTGGCGTTCAGCGGCGCCACCGGCGGCCTGATCCGGCTCATCGAGGGGCTGGACATCTCGTCGCTCCAGATCCTCATCGGCATGGTGCTGATCCTATTGTTCCTTGGCTGCTTCATCGATCAGGTCAGCATGCTGATGGTCACCGTCCCCGTCTTCGTGCCGATTGCCCGGGCGGTCGGCATCCCGGACATGGTGCTCGGGGTGACCTATCTGCTGACCCTGGAGATCGCGTTGTTGACCCCGCCATTCGGCCTGTTGCTGTTCGTCATGCAGGGGGTGGCGCCGGACTGGATCAGGATCCGCCATGTCTATGCGGCGGCGGCGCCGTTCCTCGTCGTCAAGATTGCCGTGCTAGTGCTCCTGATCGCCTATCCGACGCTCGGGACGTGGCTTCCGGCGCAGCTTGGACGTTGATTTGACCGAACCGCGGGGTGACCTATAAAATATGCAAATGAATATATTATTGAGTTCCACCGGCGCGGCGAAAGGCACCCATGGCTGAACGCTCCTTCATCAAGGAAGTGGAGAAGTTGCGTCTCGGCGAAGGGCAGACGTTCCGAGGCGAGGCGATCCTGGCCATTACCAAGGCGCTACTGCAATGCGGGGTCGGCTATGTCGGCGGGTATCAGGGGGCGCCGATCTCCCATCTGATGGACGTGCTGTCGGATGC
>SKQW01000258.1 GCA_007118805.1 Rhodobiaceae bacterium
CGAGAACGCCGCGGCTCGCCTCCTCCGCGCTTACCCCGAGCGGTTGGCCGACACCCACGGCCAGAGCATCTGTGGCAAGACCGCGATCCAGCCGAAACTCCCCTCCGAGCAGCGAGTCCAGCCGTCCGAGGACTACGTTGGCGTCGGTGATGGTGGGACGAGTGCCGCCGCGTCCATAACAGGCGGGGCCCGGGCTGCTGCCGGCGCTCTCCGGACCGACCTGCAGCAGGCCACCGGGGTCGATCCAAGCGACGCTGCCGCCACCGGCGCCAATGGAGTGGATGTCGATCGCTCGCACCTTCATCGGCCAGCCGCCGACCTGCGACTCGTCGGTAGTAAGGGGTCGGCCCCCGGCGATCAGGGAGACGTCAGTGCTTGTGCCTCCCATGTCGAATGTAACGAAATCACCTTCGCCGCCGGCCTGCTCCGCGGCGAGCTGCGCTCCCCGCACTCCACCGGCGGGCCCGGAGCCGACGGTGGTCACCGCGGCTCGACTCGCTTCCGCAGGCGTGGTAATGCCCCCGTCGCTCTTCATGACCAGCGGCGGCGAGGCGCAGCCGCGCTGCTCGAGTCGACGTTGGAGGTGGCGGAGGTAACGCCGAATCACCGGCCCCACATAGGCGTTGACAACAGTGGTGCTCAGGCGTTCGAACTCGCGGAACTGCGGCACCACCTCAGTGGAGGTGTAAGTGTCGAGCTGTGGGGCGGCCTGCGCGAGCAGTCGCTCGGTACGTTCCTCGTGATCGGCGTTTGCGTACGAGTGCAGATAAACTATCGCGACCGCCTCCACGCCGGCCCCCTGCAGCTCAGCCGCCACCCGCAGCACCTCTTCGGTGGCGAGCGGCGTCTCCACGCTGCCGTCGAACCGCATCCTTTCGTTGACCTCCTTGCGTAGCGGGCGCGGTATCAGCGGGCGAGGCTTGTCGACCTGCAGATCGTAAAGGTGCGGGCGCTTCTGCCGCCTGATTTCCAGTAGGTCGCGAAAGCCGCGGGTCGTGATCAGACCGCATCTTGAGCCTTTCAGCTCCACCAGGCTATTGGTTCCAACAGTGCTGCCGTGAGCAAAGAACGCAATGTCGGCATGATCGCACTGGTGCTCCGCTACGGCTCGATCGAGCCCGCTCAACAGTCCTTCGGCAGGATCGGGGTAGGTAGTGAAGACCTTGAAGGTGCCGATCTCGTTCGATTCGTGATTCAGGATGACGAAGTCGGTGAAAGTGCCGCCGATGTCCGCTGCAATGCTTAAAGTCAAGGTGATGCTCCCATTAGATGCCGCCCTCAGTCGTTACTCCCGAAGCCTGGGGTCCAGGGCATCGCGCAAACCCTCGCCGACGAGGTTCACGGAGAGGACGAGGCTGAGGATCGCCAGGCCGGGAACAGCGGAAAGCCACCAGGCGATCTCCACGTATCGCTGGCCGTATGCGACCATGGTGCCCCAAGCCGGCATGTCCGGCGGCACGCCGAAGCCGAGGTAGCTGAGGGACGCCTCTGACAGGATGGCTATCCCGAGGCGGATCGTGGCGACAACGAGGAAGGTGTGCATGATGTTCCGGACGATCTCCCCGATCATGATCACGAAAGGGCTCTTGCCGAGCGCGAAGGCGGCTTCGACGTAGGCCTTCTCGCGTTCGACCAGTACCTCGCCACGAATCAGACGGAAGAAGTGTGGCCAGCCGGCGATGGACAGCACAACGATGAGGTTGACTATGCCGGGGCCCAGCACCCCCATGAGAAGGATCGCAAGGATAATGAAGGGGAACGCCAGGGTCCAGTCGGCCAGCCTCGCCAGCACGTCGTCCAGGGTTCCCCTGTAAAACCCGGCGATAAGGCCGAGCAAGCCTCCGATAAGGCCGGATGCTGCAACGACGCCGAGGCCAACGGTGAGCGAAACACGGGCACCGTGAATTGCCTGTGACAGGACATCTCTACCAAGCTGATCTGTACCCAGAAAATAGCTCACTTCGCCTCGGGGGGCCCAGGCGGGTGGCTGCAGCCGTTGCAGGAGATCGCCGCGGGTGGGGTCGTGAGGAGCCAACACCGGCGCGAGGGCCGCCATCACAAAGAAGGCGGTGATCACGATCAAGCCGAAGGCAGCAGCCGGATAGCTGAGCAGGCGGCGAAAGGCGCCGCGTCGCCTCAGCGTCGGATCGCTCTGCGGTCGGGCAACCTGGCTTACCATTTGATGCGAGGATCGACAAACGTGTAGATCACGTCCACCATCAGGCTTATCATCACGAACATGAATGCCAGTATGATGACGCCGCTCTGAACCAGCGGGTAGTCGCGGGCAAATATGCCGTCGACAATCAGGCGTCCCAGTCCCGGCCAGGCGAAAACGGTTTCTATCACGACGCTGCCACTCATCAGCGAGCCGGCTTCCAGTCCCGCGATGGTGACTATCGGGATCATGGCGTTGCGCAGCGCATGGCTCAGTACGATCGTCCTGGGCAGCAGACCTTTGCTCCAGGCAGTACGGATGTAGTCCTGGCGCAGCACCTCGAGCATGCTCGAGCGCACAACCCTGGCGATAATGGCGCTGTAAGCCGTGCCAGCGGTCGCTGCAGGCAAGATGAGGTGGCTCAGGGCGTTACCAAGCGATCTGAAGTTCAGCGTTAACAGCGAGTCGAGAACCAGCAGCCCGGTAACCCGCTGCGGAACGTGATCGAAGTCGATCCTTCCCATGCTGGGGAGCCACCCGAGTATGACACTGAACAGAAGTATGAACATGATGCCTTGCCAGAAGCTCGGGGTCGACAGGCCAAGGAAGTTCAAGCTCATGATGAGCCTGTCGATCAGGCTGTTCTGTTTTAGCGCGCCGATCACGCCGATGGGAATGCCGAGCAGGAACGATATGAACATGGCGGCGAGCGTCAACTCGAGTGTCGCGGGGAAGCGCTCTATCACCAGGTTCCAGACCGGCCGACCGGTGACCAGCGAGGTTCCG
>SKQW01000215.1 GCA_007118805.1 Rhodobiaceae bacterium
CGGCTCGGCGATAGCGGCTACAGAGACCGCGACCTCGCTGCCGCCGACGACCGGACTTTTATTGCTCATAATATGCATTATGCGCGCAAAAGGAACCAACTCGAGTGTTGTCATAACGGGCTGTCGGTGCAGGCATAAAAATAAATTGGAGGGCCATATCTTTAAATTCGTGATCGGCGCTTCCTCGAAGCTGAAGCCCTTGCCCGCTCCTATCTCCTCATCGAGTCAGCCAGTCATAGAGTGTCGCTGGAACGGGTCGACGCACGATATGCCCATGGCGAGGAAATGTTTTTCGTTGCGGGTTAGAATATAAAGTTCTCGACAAACACCTGTAGCAGCAATTGTGGCGTCTTCTATGCTTGGTTGCCCGCCATTGAACTTGGCCTGAACCAGCAATTTGCCCGCAGCAACGGATATTTCCTGATCGACGTCGATGATGCGGTTGTGAAAACGCAGTCGTACCGTCTCAAACCAATTCCGGAGCCCCTGTGCCTTTCGATTCGCCCCCTTGCGTTCAAGGTTCTCAATACCGTAGCTGACTTCTGCAAGTGAAATCACACTGAGGAAGCACCGCCTCTCGTTCTGCGAGAGCCAGTTCCGAACAATACGCGCTTCAAAGCCCGCAGTCGGCGAGGTCGAAGACAACACGTTTGTGTCGAGCAAATACATCATTCAAATGGGTCATCGCGATACACTTTCGCTGGCAGTCTCGCAGAAATATCATCCAGATCCAATGGTGAGGAAGAAATAAGCTCACCAAGACCCGGGACTTGGTTTAGGAGGGCTTTGAACTGCTCTTCTTCAAGAAGTATAAAAGTGGAGTCGGCCCTGCCCCGAACGCGCTGAGGCCCTTCCCGTTTTACGGTATCCATTAATGTGCCTAGCCGGTGGCGCGCCTCGCGTGACGTCCAGGTGCGCATCGTGCACTCCAAAAAACATTATGCTGACCATTACCGTAGCGGTTCCATTTGGAGAGGAAAAGATTGCTCCGATTGATCTGGCCAGTTAACGGCCGCGCCGTTCGCGGAGTTGTCGTCGCGACACGCCTTCCAACCTTAAAGCGGCAGTTGGTGGGTATAACGGCAAGTGGAAGCCCACATCAACTGTAGTACTTCTCTATCGCGGCGGTGGCCGTCATGGAGCTGAAGACCGAACTTTGCCAACCGGTCTGAGAGGGCCGCCAGCATCGCCTCCGCATCCGCGCGCCGCTCGAAGGTCAGCAGAAAGTCATCGGCGAATCGCACCAGCCGCATAGGGCTGAGTCCCGCCCCTTGCGGGGTTCCTTCCACCGTCTCGGCGTACACGCCGCCGTCCATCAGTACCCATCCGGTGAGGCTTTCAATTACCCACAAGTCGGTGTTTCATACTGTGCGGCAATGAAGCCTTCGACGAGATCTGCTAGGCGTGAGAAGCCGCGCCACATCACGGTTGCCCCGGGTGGTGGGTCGTGCTTGCGCGCGAGATAGCCCCCAAGACGCGCAACGCGGATCATGTAGGCATCGAGGTTTTGTTCTGTCGCTGCGCCGGCGCTTGGGAGTGAAGTGTCAAGAAAGGCGATTTCCCTCTCGGTGAACACGGCGCTGGGCGGCGCTGCGGAGCTATGACGGAAAGTGGGTGACGGGAGGATAAGGGGGTGGCGTATCGTGGCGGTGTATGAAGCCGGCCACATCTCCAGAAGAGGAGTGATACGCCATGACAGACGATACGGTGATTTCTTTTCCGCAGCCAGGGCCGATTGACGATCCGCTGACCGAGGTACTGCGCGCGGGCGCGCGGCAGCTGCTGCAACAAGCCGTCGAGGCGGAGGTCTCGGCCTTCCTCGCCGCCTATGGCGAGGAGACGACGGAGGACGGCCGGCAGCGCGTTGTCCGCCATGGCCATGGTCCCGAGCGCGAGATCCTGACCGGGATCGGGCCGGTTGCGGTGCGCCGGGCCAAGGTGCGCGATCGCGGCGCGACGGCCGCGGGCGAACGCATCCGGTTTACATCGCACATCCTGCCGCGCTTTGCCCGGCGGACGCGCTCGCTGGACGCGGTCTTGCCGGTGCTCTACCTGCGCGGCCTCTCCAGCGGCGATCTCCAGGAAGCGCTTTCGGCGCTGATGGGCCAGGAGGCGCCGGCGCTCTCGCCGCAGGCGCTGGGCCGTCTGAAAGCCGAGTGGGCGGGCGACTACGAGCGCTGGCAGGAGCGCGACCTCTCGGCGCGGCGCTACGTCTATCTCTGGGCCGACGGCGTCTACCTGCAAGGACGCCTGGAGGATGAAAAGCAATAGCGACCTGCAGGCGATCTGGATGGCCGAAAGCCGCGCCACCGCCGAAAAGGCCATGGCGACCTTCGAAGCCAAGTACGACGCGAAATACCCGAAGGCGGTGGCCTGCCTGACCAAGGACCGTGAAGCGTTGCTCGCCTTCTACGACTTCCCGGCTGAGCATTGGCAGCACATTCGCACGGCCAATCCGATCGAAAGCGTCTTTGCCACCGTGCGTCATCGAACCGTACGCGCCAAGGGCTGCCTGTCGCACGCCACCGCGATGGTCATGGTGTTCAAGCTGATCACGGCAGCCAGCCGAACCTGGCGGCACCTGAACGGGAACAATCAGTTGCCCAAGGTGATCGAGGGTGTCAAATTCCGCGATGGGATCGAGGCGAGCGAAAACGCCAGCGATGCCAACCAAACCGCCGCTGCCTGATCAGCCTGTCACCCAGAATTGGTCATAGCTCTGACAACTCCGTCAAGCTCCGGCACAGCCAGGGCGACAGCGAACCGGTCTCCAGCCCTGCCAGCACAAGCCGATCGCCGAACGGCGCCAACGCCCGCGCCAGAAGCTCCGGCTGGCTCGCCTCATGCCCGCGCCAAATCACCCGGCCATCGTTCGCCACCACCGCAATCGCCGTCCGCTTGAACCCAACATCCAGTCCAGCATAAACTTCGATA
>SKQW01000073.1 GCA_007118805.1 Rhodobiaceae bacterium
ATCACACCATGCCCAAGGCAGTCTTGTACGTCTCCAGCAGCGCCTCTTCCTCCTGGCGTTCGGAGGGGTCCTTCTTCCTGAGGGAGATCAGCCGCCGGACCGCGCGCGGCTCGTAGCCTCGCCCTTTAAGTTCCTGGTAGACATCGCGAATATCGTCCGCGATGCCCTTCTTCTCTTCCTCGAGCCGCTCGATCCGCTCAACGAACTGGCGCAGCTCGTCGGCCGCCACATTGTTGGTGGCCACGTCCTGCTCACCCATCTCACTCAACTCACTCATCTGTCGTCCCTCCGTCCTGCGAAACCTTACCTTTAGAACTGCCACCCGAATCGGCGCACCGCATGAACGCACATTGCCGCGCGAGCCAAGGAGCCCATGGCGGGGCGCATGCCATTCAGCGATGGATAGTCCGGATCCGTGCAGATCGAAACGCCGCCGCTTCCCGCTCGTCCCCGCAAAGGCGGGGACCCAATACTGGATGCCCGCCTGCGCGGACATGAGCGGAGAATCGAGGCGGATCGACTTGATCGAAAGCCACTCTAGGGGTTCGATTCCGGCATTTGCACCCCTGAGCCGCACCCTCGGGTGGCGAGTGCCGGACCGAATAGCCCTTAGTGGTGGTCGCGGTGGCTCTCGGCGAAAGCGGCCTGCTGCTCCGGTGTCGCCTCGCGCTGGTATTTCGCCTTCCACTCATCGAAGGGCATGCCATAGACGATCTCGCGGCTCGCCTCCTTGGAAAGGTCGATGCCCTTCTCCTCGGCCGCCTCGCGATACCAGTTGGAGAGGCAGTTGCGGCAGAATCCGGCCAGATTCATCATGTCGATATTCTGGACATCGGTGCGCTCGCGCAGATGGCCGATCAGCCTGCGGAACGCAGCCGCCTCGAGCTCGGTGCGAGTCTTGTCATCGATCTGGTCGCTCATGGCTCATCTCTCCGGTTTGCGCAGGTCGCCGATCCGTAGTGGCGAATGTCGTTCAGGCCGGGCGTTCCGGCAAGGGCGTTCAGCGCATCGCCGAGCCGTTCGCACCATTCGGCAATGCCGTCGGGCGCTGAGATCAGGTCCTGCCGGACCTCGATGAGCGCATGGGCAAGGCCGCGCCTTGTGCCGTGGCGATACATGGTGTCGCCTTCGAGCTTGCCCGAATAGGGCTCGT
The DNA here is from genome assembly GCA_007118805.1 of Rhodobiaceae bacterium. Classification (GTDB taxonomy): domain Bacteria; phylum Pseudomonadota; class Alphaproteobacteria; order Rhizobiales; family Tepidamorphaceae; genus SKQW01. Next base: position 1,154 of record SKQW01000073.1, read on the forward strand.
TGTCCCCGACGGTGAGGTCGCCTTCGCGACCGAGCTGCGCAATCAGAGGCCGGGCAAGCCAGGGGTCCTCGTCCCACAATATGCCGACCTGCCAAGGCCGCGCCGTGCCCCGCCAGTGCGGCGTGAAGCTGTGGATCGACACGATCGCCGGCGGATTCCCGGCGCTGATCGCGCGCTCGATGGCCGTCGCGATGGCGCCGTCATAGGGGGCGTAGAAGCGCTCGATCCGGCGTCGCCGTTCGCTCTCGTCGAGTCGCGCATTGCCCGGAACCACCGCGCCATCCGACAGACGCATTATCAGAGTCGGATCGTCGGGCCCGCGATTGGGGTCGATGAGCAGCCGGGAAAATCGCGATAGGACGGCCGGCGCGCCGAGGCGCGCGGCAAGGCACCGGGTGAGCGCGGCCGCGCCGATGTCATAGGCGATGTGCCGCTCGAGCTGGGCGGAATCGAGACCGAGCGCGCCGTATTCCGGCGGCATGAAGTTCGACGCGTGGTCGCAGACCAGCAGCCAGCCGCAATCCGCCCGGCCGCCGATCAGTTCGACGGGACCGGACTCGGCCGTGGGAAGGGCTGGTGACGCGCTGTCGGATTCGAGCATGGATTCCGCGTGACCGTATTGGAAGGCTGGCATAGGAAGTGGGCCGGTCATAGGCCAAGGCGCCCGACCGGCGCAACGCCGAAGCCGAAGATCGTCGGCCGCAGCGGCATGGCGAGAGCGAACCAGTAGGCTGAAGAGGTCGAAGGCGAGAAGCGATGAACGACAGACGAACGGCGCTGAAGGCGATCTTCGATGCCGCGGTGGCGGCCGCCCATCCCGCCCATTGCCTGCCCGCGCACCTTCCCGAGCCGCCGGCCGGCCGCATCATCGTGCTCGCCGCGGGCAAGGCGGCCGGCAGCATGGCGGAAGCGGCCGAGCGCCACTATCTCGACGCGCTCGGCCTGGCGCCGCAACGTCTTGCCGGGCTCGCCGTTGCCCGCCAGGGCTACGCCCGGCCGACCCGGGCGGTGCGCATGGTCGAGGCAGCACACCCGGTGCCCGATGAACGCGGCCTCCAGGCGGCAAACGAGGCGCTGGACCTGGCCCGCTCCGCCGGGGCCGACGATCTGGTGCTAGCGCTGATCTCCGGCGGCGGCTCGGCGGTCTGGATCGCCCCGGCGCCCGGCATCTCGCTTCCCGTCAAGCAGGCCTTGACGCGCGAGCTGCTGCGCTGCGGCGCGACCATCGGCGAGATCAATACGGTGCGCAAGCACCTGTCCGCCATCAAGGGAGGCCGGCTGGCCGTGGCGGCGCATCCCGCACCGATCGTCACGCTCGCCATCTCCGATGTGCCTGGCGACGATCCGGCCACCATCGCCTCCGGCCCGACAGTGGCCGACGCGACCACGCTGGCCGAGGCGCGCGCCGTGCTCGCCGGGTATGGCATCGTTGCCGACCCTGCCGTCCAGGCCCTGCTTGACGATCCCGCCTCGGAAAGCCCGAAGCCGGGCGATCCCCGGCTCGCCAAGGCGACGTTCCGGCTGGTGGCGACGCCGGAGGAGGCGCTGAACGCGGCGGCGCAGGCGGCATCCAAGCTCGGCTACGGGACCGAGCTCGTGGGGGCGGACCTGGAAGGCGAGGCGCGCGACATCGCCGCCGGCCACGCTCAGCTGGCACGCGCCTTCGCCGATGCGGGCAGGCCCGTCGCGATCCTATCCGGCGGCGAGGCCACGGTGACGATCCGCGGCGACGGGCGCGGCGGCCCGAACCAGGAATTCGCCCTGGCGCTCGCCCTGG
>SKQW01000284.1 GCA_007118805.1 Rhodobiaceae bacterium
ATTATCACCGGGTGGATGTGGCCGCCCGGCAGGCCGCGCTGAGGGGGCAAAGGCGGGCCCGGCTGGAAGATATTCTCGAGATTCCGCTGGCCCGCAAGCGGAACTGGTCGGCTGAGGAGATCCAGCAGGAGCTCGACAACAACGCGCAAGGGATCCTCGGCTATGTGGTGCGCTGGATCGACCAGGGCATCGGCTGCTCCAAGGTGCCCGACATCAACAATGTCGGCCTGATGGAGGACCGGGCCACGCTGCGCATTTCGAGCCAGCACATCGCCAACTGGCTGCACCATGGCGTGTGCAGCCGCGACCAGGTGATGGAAACGATGCAGCGCATGGCCGAGGTGGTGGACCGTCAGAATGCGCACGATGCGGCCTATCGGCCGATGGCGCCGGACTTCGAGGCGAGCATCGCCTTTCAGGCGGCCTGCGAGCTGGTTTTCGAGGCCATCACGCAGCCCAACGGCTATACCGAGCCGATCCTGCATCGCCGGCGTGCGGAGGCGAAGGCGCGATACGGGCGTTAAGCCGCGGCACCCGCCAGCCCGTCCCGCGGGACGGCGGCGAAGTTTTCCGCTGCGTTGTGGCCGAAATGCCGCTATTATGTCCTCCAGAGCGGAAGCGTCGCACGGAAGTCGTCGAGCTCTGCCGCGGAAACTCTTGGGGGGAGGGTCGCATGAGCCGCACTGTCTTCGGCGCCCGACAGACTGCTTGCTTGAGTCGTAGTGCGGTGGCGGCGTTGCTTACCCTGGTCGGGGCAGGCTCGGCCCTTGCGGCGAGCTGTCCGGCTGAACGGCCAGAGCCGCTTGTGCCCGCAGACACCGCGATTTGCGACCAGCTTTCCGCCCAGATGCGCGCGCCTGGCGCGCTGCCGCTCGACCAGTACGAAGCGGTGCTGAACCAGTTTCTCGGCAACTATTGTCACCGCGACCCCGACGCCGGCTGGCGGCGCGACAAGCAGGTGCGCGATACCGGCCCATTCACCGCCCGGTTCTCCGACGGGGCCTGGGAGGGGGCCTATCACGGCACCCATGCGCCGGTGGTCATCTGGTACAGCCCCGAAATGGCCGACTGGCTGGTCGACAACCGGCCGGCCGAGGGCGGAGGCCCGGCCGATCCGCCGCCGGTGCCCGACGGGGCGATCATGGTCAAGGAGATGTATCCGGCCCCGGCCAGCGCCTGCGCCGACATCGCGCCGGAGCGGCTCCATCCCACCGCCGGCGCCGCGGTCATGGTGCGCGACCGCGAGGCTTCCCATGATGGCTGGTTCTGGGGCTGGTACGGCTTCGGCCCGGACAGCGGCTGGGCGCCGGACTGGCCGCCGGCGCCGTCCAATCCCATGGCGAATATGGGCTTTGCCCAATACTGCATGAACTGCCATGCCTCGGCGGCCGACAATCTCACCTTCGCGGCCAGCCAGAACATCGAGGGCGAGCCGGGACGCCCGCTCGTCTTCCTCGACCAGAGCGGCCAGATCGACGCGGCGCCGCAAACCCATCATGCGACCGTGGCGCTTCCCGACGACGACGTGCGCCGCCTGGGCCAGCCGCATTACCGCTCCGACAGCGAGGTGCTGGACGCGCTGCGTGCCTATGCGCTCGAGCTGCCGAGCTGGGATGACGTCTCCAAGATGCCCTCGCAGACCTATGACAACACCTGGGTCTCGAGTGGCGGGCCGGACGCCGCCGATACCTTTCTCACCTCGAGCCAGTGCCTCGGCTGCCACGACGCGGGCAGCACCGGGCTGCAATTCGACATGACCAAGCCCAACCCGCACGGCGACGGACTGCTCAACCTGTCCCCTTACGCGTCGTGGCGCACCTCGCCCATGGGGCTTGCTGGGCGCGACCCCATCTTCTTCGCCCAGCTTGCCAGCGAGACGGAAACCTTCCACCCCGACAAGAGCGACCTCGTGCAGGACACCTGCCTCGGCTGTCACGGCGTGACCGGGCAGCGCCAGTACCATATCGACGAGTTCGCCGAGACCGGCGAGTGCCAGCCCTTCACGCGCGAGATGGTCGACGCGGTGCCGTGGCCGGCCGACAATCCCTCCGCCGGGCATGCCAATTACGGCGCGCTGGCGCGCGACGGGATCTCCTGCACGGCCTGTCATCGTATGTCGCTCGACTTCGACGACGAGGCCATGCAGGCGGCGCCCGAGAATGCCTGCGTCGCCGAGCGGCAAGAGCTTCTGAACCCCGACAATACGGGCTTTGCCCGCACCTTTACCGGGAGCTTCTGGGTCGGGCCGCCGGACCGCCTGATCGGCCCCTTCGAGGACCCCAAGACCAAGCCGATGGAGACCGCGCTCGGCATCACGCCCGAGCACGACGAGACCATCACCGATTCGGAGATCTGCGGCACCTGCCACACCGTGCATCTGCCGATCCTCCAGGACGGCGAGATCATCGGCCATACCTATGAGCAGACCACCTATCCCGAATGGGCGTTCAGCGCCTACCGCACCGGGGATGCGGCGGACGGGCAGCTGCCCCACGGGGCGGGCGAGCGGGCCGAATCCTGCCAGGACTGCCACATGCCCTCGCGCGATGCGGACGGCACACCGCGCCGCAGCAAGATCGCCAGCATCCAGGAATACAGCAGCTTCCCGCAGGCCGAGCACAATCTCGGGCCCGACGACATCGACCTTGAGGAGCGCGAGGGGTTCTCGGTGCATACGCTGGTCGGGCTCAACGTGTTCCTGATCAAGATGGCCCAGCAGTTCCCCGACGTGCTCGGCATCCGCACCCAGGATCCGATGCTGGTGGGGCGCGGTGTCGACCCGCTGATTCGCACCGAGCAGGCGATGCTCGACTTCGCCGCCAACGAGACAGCGGACATCTCGATCAGCGATATCACGCGCGACGACAGCCGCCTTAGCGCAACGGTGAATGTGGAGAGCAAGGTTGGCCACAAGTTCCCGTCCGGGGTGGGCTTCCGGCGGGCTTTCCTGGCCTTTCGCGTGCTCGACGATCGTGGCGAGGAGCTCTGGGCATCGGGGCGGACCAACGCCGCCGGCGCCATCGTCGACGAGACCGGCGCGCCGATCGACGGCGAATATTGGTGGGAAGAGGATTGCTCGGCGCGCATCGAGCCGGAGGCGAGGCTGCACCAGCCCCATTTCGAGACCATCACGGCCCAGAATCAAACGCAGATCTATCAGGAGCTGGTCTCCACCCCGCCGCTCGACGGCGGCGCGGCGATCTGCGGCCGCGATGCCGAGCCCACCGGACAGCTGACGACGAGCTTCCTGTCGATCTGCGCCACGGTGAAGGACAACCGCCTGCTGCCGCACGGCTATCTCGGGCTCGAAGACCGCCAGGAGATCGCCGCGGCGCTGGGCGCGGGCGCCGACCTTGCGCTCGATGCCGGCACCGTCGGGGTGGGGGACGACCCGGACTACGAAACCGGCGGCGGCGATTCGCTGGTCTACGAGATCGCCCTCAACGAGCTGCCGGAGGGGCGGGCACCGGCCTCGGTCGAGGCGACGCTCTATTACCAGGCGACCCCGCCCTTCTATCTGCAGGATCGCTTCTGCACCTCCGGCGGCGACGACGCCAAGCGCCTGAAATTCCTGGTCGGCCATCTCAATCTCGACGGCACCCAGGCCGAGGGCTGGAAGCTGGAGGTGGTCTCCACCGGGCCGGTGGCGCTCGACTGACCGGCCGGCCCCGCGACCCACGACAGCAGGCCACCGGAGGAGCGGGCGGCTCTGTCGCCGACTCGCCGCTATCGGCGGTCCTGAGGGCCCTGAGTGCATCGCGCGCCGGCGCCCCGCTTTGCCACCGATCGACAGAGGCCGGCCGATAGAGCCCGGTGGCGTACCGGGCAGATCGTCGCGAATCCGTGCCATGGCTCGATTCCCGCGCCGATGGCTGGCGGCCCGCTGGGCCCACCCCCTATTCATCGCACATTATGCACGTATAAGTAGCAATTCGGTCACAGATGCCGAAAAATCCATCATGGGTAGTGATATGCAACTTGCACGTGTGAAATGGATAATCGATGGTTACCCCCGAATGTGAACCGAAATGGGCTATTGCCAGTCAAATACGGGGGTAATGATGCCGACCAACTACAACGCAAACGAGAAGGCACGGGTGCTTCGGCGGGGGCTGCTGCTCGGCGCCAGCGCCATGGCGCTCGGGCTCCTGATGGTGCCGGTGGGGCCGGTCTCGGAGGCCGAGGCCGCCTGCTCCGTGGGGAACATCAACTTGCCGCCGCTGAACGGCATCGCCGTCGGCGGCGACCCGGGCGACTGTACCTTCAACGCCTTTATCGGCGTCGGCAACATGTCCTTCTCCGCGAATGCGACACCCGGCTTCCTTGGTTCCGCCGACGAGAACACGTCCATAACCGGCAACCTGATGGTCGGGGTCGGAAACGTGCTGGGGAGCGGCAACGCGACTTCGGTGCTATTCGGCGATGCCGAAACCACTACGACGATCCAGAATAATGCCATTCTGGGAGTAGGGAACCTCAGCGGCACCGGCAACGCGACTGCTGGCATTGGCAATACGTCGAGCGAACTGACCGCCGAAGGCAATTTCGTGCTCGGCGCGACCAATATGAGCGGAAGCGGCAATGCCACGGTGGGGCTTGGCAACGCGGATTCGACGGCCAGCTTCACCGACAACACGGTGATCGGCGCCGACAATCTGAGCGGCAACGCCAATGTCGCGACCCTGATCGGGGACGTTGAGACCAATCTCGACGTCAGCGACAACTTCGTGTTCGGCGTCGGGTCGGGCTCGGACAATGCGAATGCGACCGCCACGAACGCTGGCCTCCTCGGAGGTGAGGTCACCTCTGATGCGGTGATCGCCAACAATACCATCTTCGGCGACGGCTCGGCGAGCGGCAACGCCAATGTCGAAGCGGAAGGCTCGTGGGTGTCTGTGACGACCGATCTGACTATCGAAGACAACGAAATCTTCGGCAACGAGTCGCTATCGGACAACGCCAACGCCACGCTTGTCGGCGATGGTGGCCTAGCTGTCAGCTCGGAGGCGTTGCTGAGCAACAACACGGTTAACGGTCACAACTCGCTCAGTGGCAACGCAAACGTCGCGGCGAATACCAACGCAATCTCGAACCTGACCATCGAGAACAACGCGATTTCGGGCAACAACACGGGCAGCTTCAACGCCAACGCCACGGCGGGGGGCGTCGAGGGGGTCGGCGGTATCGATGAGGGCGATGCCACCTCCGACGCGACCATCTCCGACAATATGTTCACCGGCGACTTTATCGGCAGCGGGAATGCAAATGCTGAAGGGGGCGAGGAGGCTCACTCGTTTCTGGAGCTAACCAATAACCTGTCCTTCGGCGGCAACAACCTGTCGGATAATGCCAATGCCGAGAACAGTGGAGACGGCGGAGCGACCGCGACCGCGGTGATCGACAACAACACGGTGTTCGGCACCGGCTCCGGCACCGGCAACGCGGGAGCCTCCGGCGATACAGGCGTGGGCGAGAGCATCGACGCCAATCTCACCATGGAAAACAATGCCGTTATCGGCGATGGTTCGCTGAGCGGCAACGTGGTGAACAGTGACGGCGACACCAATGCCACGATCTCCGACAACCTGGTCTTCGGCAACGGCTCGCTGAGCAACAACGCGCCGGATACCGACGAGGAGATCGAGATCACCGGCAACACCGTGATCGGAAGCGGGTCCGGCAGCGGCAATGAAGGCTCGGTGGTGAACAACACCATCATCGGCGATGGCTCGGGAACCGGAAACCAGGACGGCTTTGCCGGCAACACAATCATCGGCGACCTCTCGGGCAACGATAACGGAGAGGATTTCGAGAACAACCTGATCATCGGCGACGGCTCGGGCAACGAAGCCGGTGAGGGGGTTCAGAACAACCAGATCATTGGCGACGGCTCGGGGATCGGCTTCGGCGATCAGTCGCAGTTCAACAACATCTTCGGCCACTTCTCCGGCAATGACGTGACCGGCTCGTTCAACAATGTGTTCGGCTTTGCCTCCGGCAACGACGTCATCGGAGATTTCAATAGTGCGTTCGGCTTCGTCGTGGGCAATGACGTCGAGGGCGACTTCAACCTCGCCAGCGGCGCTATTTCGGGCAACGCGGTCGAGGGCGATGGCAATCTCGCCAGCGGCTTTGTGGTCGGCAATGACGTCGAGGGCGACTTCAACCTCGCCAGCGGCGCGCTTTCGGGTAACGCGGTCGAGGGCGATGCGAACTTCGCCAGCGGTTTCGTCGTGGGCAATGACGTCGAGGGCGACTTCAATACTGCCCTGGGAAGCCTTTCCGGCAACGAGGTTGAGGGAGGCGCCAATACGGCCATCGGCTTCGGGGTCGGAAACGATGTCGGCAGCGACAACAACACGGCGATCGGCGTGCTCTCCGGCAACGCGGTGGATGGCGACAACAACACGGCGATCGGCGTGCTGTCCGGCAACGTGGTGGAAGGCGACAACAACCTGGCCGCCGGCGTTGCCTCGGGCAATGTCGTGATCGGCGACTTCAACCAGGCCAGCGGTACTGCCTCGGGGAATTTCGTTGAGGGCGACGGCAACCAGGCGAGCGGTGTGGTCACTGGCAATCTGGTTGACGGCGACAACAACCAGGCGAGCGGAGCGATCTCAGGCAACGAGGTTGTCGGCGAGGGCAATCAGGCCAGCGGCGTTAATGTCGGGAACGAAGTCGAAGGCGACTTCAACCAGGCCAGCGGTGTCGACTCGGGCAATCTGGTTGACGGCGACAACAATCAGGCGAGTGGCGACTTCGTCGGTAACCTTGTCGTGGGCGACGACAATCAGGCCAGCGGCGTTGACTCCGGCAACCTTGTCGTCGGCGACAACAACCAGGCGAGCGGCGACTCTGTCGGCAATGCCGTGTTCGGCGACGGCAACCAGGCCAGCGGCACCGCCTCGGGCAATCTGGTGGACGGCGATAACAACCAGTCGAGCGGCACGCTGACCGGGAACCTTGTCGAGGGCGATAACAACCAGGCGAGCGGGTTCGCATCTGGCAATCTGGTCGAAGGCGACGGCAACCAGGCCAGTGGCACTGAGACCGGCAATGTCGTTGCGGGCCTCAACAACCAGGCCAGCGGCGAGGCGTCCGGCAACTTCGTCGAAGGCGACGACAACCAAGCCAGCGGGTTCGAGTCGGGCAACTTCGTTCTCGGCTCGGGCAACCAGGCCTCGGGTGTGGTGACCGGCAACGAGGTCGAGGGCGACTTCAACCAGGCCAGCGGGGCGTTCTCGGGCAACGAGGTGCTTGGTGACGGCAATCAGGCCAGCGGCGTCGCGTCAGGGAACTTCGTCGATGGTGACGGTAACCAAGCGAGCGGCACCGCCTCGGGCAATCTGGTGGCCGGTGACGGGAACCAGGCCAGCGGCACCGCCTCGGGCAATGCCGTCCTCGGCTCGGGCAACCAGGCCTCCGGCGTCGTGACCGGCAACGCGGTCGAGGGCGACTTCAACCAGGCCAGCGGGGCGTTCTCCGGTAACGCGGTCGAGGGCTCGGCGAACCAGGCCAGCGGCGTTGCCTCCGGCAACGCGGTCGTCGGCGACAGCAACCAGGCGAGCGGCACCGCTGCCGGCAATCTCGTCGCGGGCAGCAACAACATCGCCACCGGTACCGAGGCGGGCAACGAGGTCGCGGGCGACAACAACATCGCCATCGGCACCGGGGCCGGCAACGAGGTCGCCGCGTCGAACGCGATCTCGATCGGCACGGGCGCCCTCGGCGCGGGGCCGTCCTCGGTGGCCATCGGCCATGATGCGCACGCCCATGGCGAGAACGACACCGCGGTCGGGGCCAACGCCCATGTGGGCGCGCCGCATGGCACGGCGGTCGGTGCCAACACGGTGGCCCAGACGTCCGGCGGCGTGGCCATCGGCGTCGACTCCACCGGACAGGGCGCGGTTTCGACCCAGGAGAACCAGTTCGTGCTCGGCACCGAGAACCACACCTACACGGCGCCGGGGATCACCTCCAATCAGAGCCGGGCGCGCCAGTCCGGCCCGCTCGAGGTGGTTACGTCCGACGCCGGCGGCAATCTGGCGACCGATGGCGGGGAGATCTTCCATCGCCTGGATGTGGCCGAGTTCCGCCTGGATGTCCACGAGAAGCGCCTCGACGAGCACACCTCGGGGATCGCCCTGGCCATGTCGATGCAGAACCCGGATCTGGTCGGCAACGAGACGTTCGGCATCAAGGGCAACTGGGGCACGTTCAAGGGCGCGCATGCGCTCAGCGTGTCGGCGATCGGCGTGGTTGGCCGCGACGTCTTCTCACCGGGCGACCGGGTTGCGGTCTCCGGCGGGGTCGGCGTCGGCTTCTCCAAGGGCCAGGGCAGCAATGTCTGGGGCGGCCGGGCCGGCGTCCAGTGGACCTGGGGCGCGGAACCCAAGCCGGTCTTCGACCCGGACCCGATCGCGCCGCCGCCCATGCCGATCAAGTAAGGGCCCGGCGCGGACGTTGAGAGTCAGTTGAGAGTAGCCAGGGGGACGCCCGGAGACGGGCGTCCCCGACGTCGTGGGGGCAGGGCCCGAGATCGATGCAGTGCGAAAGGAGAGCCATCCGTGAATGCCACTCGTGACAGTCTGGCGCGTATCGTGGGGCTGGCAACCGCCCTGTCCCTGGCGATGGGCGCGGCGTCGGCAAGTGCCCTGCCGGGGGCAACCGGCCCGGGCGCTGAACCACCGGCCGGCCTGGTGCTCGCCCAGGAGGGGCGACCGGCCATGCCGGACGCCCACAAGATCGCGATCCTGATCCGCACCACCCTCATTGCGCTCAATCACGCCAACCGCACCGACAATTACACGGTTCTGCACGAGCTCGGCTCTGCGAGCTTCCAGGAGGGCAACAGCCCCGAGGCGCTGCGCGACATCTTTGCCGAGTTCCGCGAGCGCGACCTCGATCTCGGTCCGATCACCGTGATCAATCCGCAGCTCTTTCGCGAGCCGGCCTTCGATGAGCGGGGCCGGCTGCGGCTGACCGGCTTCTTTCCGAGCCAGCCCGAGCAGGTGAATTTCGACCTCGCCTTTGAACGGGTGGATGGGGACTGGCGCCTGTTCGGCATCGGCGTCAATACGACGCGGGAGATGCCGGTGGCGGAGTCCATAGAGACGCAATAGGCGTAAGGCGAAGCTCTCGTCCTCCCGCAGGCGCTTCCACTCGCGGCAGCCGGCGATAGTCCTGGCGGCGCTGCCGCCGTCCGGCGAAGGCGCGCCTCACGGCGCGGCGCTTGTCGGCGCGGGCGCATCTCGTTATGTTCGCCGATACCTATCGATGGGGTTGGCGCATGATTTCGAGGCCGGCACGCGCATGCCTGTTCTCCGTGGTGCTGGGGGCATTCGCATTGCTTGGGCCGGCAACGCCCCATGGCGAGGACGCCCCGGTGGTCGCCGCGGCCTCGGACCTGCAATTCGCCGTCGAGGAGATTGCCGCGGCGTTCCGGGAGGAGACCGGCCGATCGGTCCGGCTGTCCACCGGGTCGACCGGCAACTTCGCGCGCCAGATTCGAGAGGGCGCGCCCTTCGAGATCTTCATGGCCGCCGATGAGAGCTTCGTCCTTGACCTATATGCCGATGGCCTGACCCGGGACGAGGGCGACATCTATGCCGTCGGACGGATCGTCCTGATGCGCGCCCACGACTCGCCGCTCGCCGCCGACGGAACGCTCTCCGATCTTGGCGAAGCCATGGCGGATGGGCGGCTTTCCCGGTTCGCGATCGCCAATCCCGAGCATGCCCCCTACGGCATGCGGGCCGAGGAGGCGCTGCGCTCGGCAGGACTCTGGGAGGCCATCCAGCCGATGCTGATCCGCGGCGAGAATGTCAGCCAGGCCGCCCAGTTCGCCCTGTCGGGCAGCGCCGAGGGCGGTATCATCGCCTACTCGCTGGCGCTGGCGCCGCAACTTGGCGATCGCGGCACCTTCGATCTCGTGCCGGCGGAAATGCACGAGCCGCTGGTGCAGCGCATGGTGCTTCTGCCGGCGGCCGGCGAGGTGGCCGAGGCCTTCTATGCGTTCGTGAAAGGGCCCGAGGGGCGGGAGATCATGCGGCGCCATGGCTTCCTGCTGCCCGGTGAGGGGCCCGACGAGTCGGGCTGACCGAGCCCCGGAGACGAGGAAGCCCGATGGACTGGACCGCGCTCTGGCTCTCGCTCCGGCTCGGATTTTGGACCGTCATCGTACTTCTGCCGGTGGCGATCATCGCCGGCCGCTTCCTGGCCTACCAGCAGTTTCGCGGCAAGGGCGTGGTGGAGGCGCTGGTCGCTCTGCCGCTCGTCCTGCCGCCCACCGTGCTCGGCTTCTATCTCCTGGTCAGCTTCGGCGGCGACTCACCGCTCGGTCAGGCGTGGCGGGCGGTGTTCGGCTCCCAGCTCGTGTTCAGCTTTCAGGGGCTGCTGCTGGCCTCAATCATCGTCAACATCCCGTTCGCGATCCAGCCATCCCAGCGCGGCTTCGAGGCGATCCCCAGGGATGTGCGCGAGGCGGCGGCGTGCTGTGGCATGAGCCCGTGGCGGGCGCTTGTCAGGATCGAGCTCCCGCTGGCCTGGCCGGGCGTCATGACGGCGATGGTGCTGTCCTTTGCCCACACGCTGGGCGAATTCGGCGTCGTGCTCATGGTTGGCGGGGCGATTCCCGGCGAGACCAAGACGATCGCGATCGCCATCTATGACCGGGTTCAGGCCTTCGACACCGCCTCGGCCGCCCAGATGTCGATGGTCCTATTCGCCATCTCGATCCTGACCATCGCGACTTCCTTTGCCCTGTCGCGGCGCATCGGGCGGCGGCTGGGCTGATGGCTCTGACCGTCGAACTCGAGGCCAGCGCGCCGATCCCGCTTGCGGCGGACTTCACGGTGGGGCCGGGCGAGGTCGTGGGGCTAGTCGGGCCGTCCGGCTCGGGCAAGTCGACGATCCTGCGCAGCATTGCCGGCCTGTGGCAGCCGAACCACGGCCGTGTGACTGTTGATGGCGTGACATGGTTGGACACTGCGGCCGGTGTTTCGCTGCCGCCCCACCGGCGCGCGGTCGGCATGGTGTTCCAGAGCTACGCGCTGTTTCCGCACCTGGCGGCGCGCGACAATGTCGCCGCCGCGCTCGGCCACCTGCCGGCAAGCCAGCGGGCCGCACGGGCGCGGGAGCTGCTTGTCCAGGTCAATCTGGGCGGGCTGGACGAACGCCGGCCGGCGGAGCTTTCGGGTGGCCAGCAGCAGCGCGTTTCAGTTGCCCGGGCGCTGGCGCGCGAGCCCCGCGCGCTGCTTCTCGACGAGCCATTCTCGGCGGTCGATCGGGCAACCCGCGAACGGCTCTATCGTGAGATCGCCGAGCTGCGCTGCGGGCTCAACATGCCGGTCGTTCTCGTGACCCACGACATCGAGGAAGCCTCACGTTTGGCGGATCGGCTTGTCGTGCTTCATCGCGGCCGCACGCTTCAGGAGGGGCCTGCCCATGAGGTGATAATGCGGCCCGCCAGCTCCGAGGTGGCGCGCCTCATGGGCATTCGCAACCTTTTCGAGGCGACCGTTGCCGGGCGCAGCGACACGGGCCAGGCCGTCCTTGACTGGGCCGGACTGCAAATCGAAACCGAGGCCGGCTGCGCCCCGGGCACGCCGGTCGTCTGGGCCATCCCCGATGGCTTCGTCGTCTTGCATCGTCGCGACCGGCCCTCGCGCGGCGAACATGAGAATCCGGTGCCGGGCCGCATCGACGAGATGATCGTGCTCGGACAGACCGCCCAATTGCGCCTGTGCCCCGATCATGCGCCCGCGCTGCCCATCCATTTCTCCGTGTCCCTCCATGTCGCCCAGCGCAACGCCATCGCACCGGGGGTGGCGGCGACAGTCTCGCTGGTCGCGGAGGGAATTCACGTCATGACGCAGAGTTCAGGCGATAGCCGGAGCGCGGCCCCGTGACGTCGGGTCGCGGAGCCTGGCAGCCTCAATTGTCGAGGAAGCTCCGGAGCTTGCGGCTTCGGCTCGGGTGCTTGAGCTTGCGCAGGGCCTTGGCCTCAATCTGGCGGATGCGCTCGCGGGTAACCGAGAACTGCTGGCCGACCTCCTCCAGCGTGTGGTCGGTGTTCATGCCGATGCCGAAGCGCATCCGCAGGACGCGCTCCTCGCGCGGGGTCAGCGAGGCGAGCACGCGGGTGGTCGTTTCGCGCAGGTTCGCCTGGATCGCCGCGTCGATCGGCAGCACGGCATTCTTGTCCTCGATGAAGTCGCCGAGATGGGAATCCTCCTCATCGCCGATCGGCGTCTCCAGGGAGATCGGCTCCTTGGCGATCTTGAGCACCTTGCGGACCTTCTCAAGCGGCATCTGGAGTTTTTCGGCCAACTCCTCCGGCGTGGGCTCGCGGCCGATCTCGTGCAGCATCTGCCGCGAGGTGCGCACGATCTTGTTGATCGTCTCGATCATGTGCACCGGAATGCGGATGGTGCGGGCCTGGTCGGCGATCGAGCGGGTTATCGCCTGGCGGATCCACCAAGTGGCGTAGGTGGAGAACTTGTAGCCGCGCCGGTACTCGAACTTGTCCACCGCCTTCATCAGGCCGATATTGCCTTCCTGGATAAGGTCCAGGAACTGAAGCCCGCGATTGGTGTATTTCTTGGCGATCGAGATGACGAGGCGCAGATTGGCCTCCACCATCTCCTTCTTGGCCTGGCGCGCCTCGCGCTCGCCCTTCTGGACCATATGGACGATCTTGCGGAATTCGCCGAGCTCGAGGCCGGTCTCGGTAGCGATCTGCTGGATGGTGGCGCGGATGTCCTTGATGACGTCCTTCTCGGTCGCGACGAAATCGCGCCAGCCCCGCGATTTCAGATTGGCGACCCGGCGGAGCCAGTTGGGGTCGAGCTCGTGGCCGTAATACTGGCGCAGGAATTCGGTGCGATCGACGCCATAGGATTCCGCCAGGCGGAGAAGCCGCCCCTCGAACCCGATCAGCTTTCTGTTGATGTCGTAGAGTTGTTCGACCAGGGAGTCGATGCGGTTCTGGTTGAGCGACAGGCTCTTGACGTCGGCGACGATGTCTTCCTTGAGCTTCTTGTAGCGGCGCTCCTGGGATGGCGAGAGCTTCTCGTTCTTCAGCCGGTTCTCGACATTCTGGTCCTGCAGCCGGCGCAACTTCTTGTAGCTGCCGGCGATCCGGTCGAAGGTCTCGACCACCTGCGGTTTGAGCTCGGCCTCCATGGCCGCAAGGGAGACATTGGCTTCGTAGTCGTCATCGTCCTCCGCCTCGCCGTCGGTTTCCGCTTCCGACTCCCTTTCGGCGTTGCCATCGTCGCCGGTGGCAGAACGCTCACTCGGCTGCGCCGAGCCGGGCTCGGCATATCCGTTGGCGCCTGACGAGCCCGATGCCGAGGATACGGCCTGGCCGGTCCCGTCGGTGCCGGCCCCGTCAGTGGGGGCGGGGGTCGGCGCCGCCTTTGCGTCCGGGCCTACATAGGTCGCTTCGAGGTCGATGATGTCGCGCAGCAGGATCTTGGCTTCGGCCAATTCGTCGCGCCAAATGATGATGGCCTGGAAGGTCAGCGGGCTTTCGCACAGCCCGGCGATCATGGCCTCGCGGCCGGCCTCGATGCGCTTGGCGATGGCGATCTCGCCTTCGCGCGACAAGAGCTCGACCGAGCCCATCTCGCGCAGATACATGCGGACCGGATCGTCGGTCCGGTCGGCCGGCTCGCTCGCCTTCTCCGATTTGACCACCGCCGTCTTCTGAGCCGTCACCAGCTCGCCGGAGGCCTCGTCCTGGTCGCCTTCCTCGGCTTCCTCGGCCTCTTCGGTCTCGACGACATTTATGCCCATGTCCGAGAGCATCGCCAGCGTATCCTCGATCTGCTCGGAGCTGACCTCCTCGGAAGGCAGGACCTCGTTGAGCTCCTCATATGTGACGTAGCCGCGCTTCTTGGCTAGCTTGATCATCCGCTTGACTGCGGCATCCGACAAGTCGAGCAGCGGTCCGTCGGCTCCTTCGGCGGGGGCCTGCTCCGTTGTCACTTCCGCCTGTTTCGCGGTGCTGGCCATGTAACTCTCCTAATGGACATGCGATATCACGGGCTTGGCCGCCAACAGCCCGGAGCGCCGGTGCGCATTGCACCCTCAGCGATCACGGGCCCAAATCTGTTAGCTCTTGCTGCCTTAATCCGCGATTAAGATTAACCTCAATACGTCCCGGCCTTGTTCTGGCGTCGGTCAAAAGACCCGGGTCGATCGTCCGGACGCCTGGCCAAAACCTTCTACGAGCGCTTCTGTCCCTGCAATGTTCGCCAACTGGTCCTGAATATCGGCCAGCCGTGCCAGGTTCTCCTCGCTCAGTTCCCCCTGGAGCGCGATCTCCGCAGCCTTGAGCTCCTTATGTAACGTGACGTGCTTGCGGTGCAAGGCCGCCGTATGATCCCATGCGCGCGCTGCGTCAATGTCGGCGGCATCTGCGCTGACCCACCATTCCGCCCGGCCCGAAGCTTCCCAGACCTGTTCGGCGCGCGCCAGCATGTCGGCGCGGCCGGTGCGTTCGAGATGACGCCGCGTGTCCTCGGGCGACATGGTGTCCTCGGCGGCGATGTCGAGGAGGGCGGATTTCAATCGGTTGAGGGCCGACGCCGTGAACTCCATCGCGGCAACCTCCTCCGCCCGCTCGGCCAGAAGCGCCGGATGATTGACGAGCGCGAGCAACAGGATCGCCTCGCGGCGTGGCATCCCTCCGGACGATGCCGCCAGCCGTTGGACGAGCGCCGAGCTGGCGGCCAGCCCCAGCGATGACTTGCTCGGGCTGGAGGTGCCGTCGCGCTTGCGCTGACGGGTTCTGGCCGGGGCGAACAATCGGCGAAGCTGCTCGAACGCCGCAGTCTCGTAATGCCGTCGCACCCGGATATCGGCGATCCGCTCAACGCTCGCGCGCAGCCGCGCCTCGAAGGCGGCCCGTCGCTCCGGCGTATCCAGTTGTCCGGCTTCAGCCTCGCGCAGAAAGACCATCTCCGAGAGCGGCCGAGCACCGCGCATCAGCTCCTTTATCGCCGTGGCGCCATGCTCGCGGACAATGTCGTCGGGGTCCTGACCCTCGGGCAGCAGGGCGAAACGCAGGCTCTTGCCGGGTGAAAGGGCCGGCAGGGCCAAGTCCACGAGTCGGAAGGCCGCGCGGCGGCCGGCATCGTCACCATCGAAGCAGACGATCGGTTCGTCGGCCAGGCGCCACAAGAGGGCAAGCTGGTCCTCGGTCAGCGCCGTGCCCAGGGGGGCGACCGCATTGCGGATTCCGGCGCCGGCCAGGGCGATGACGTCCATATAGCCTTCGGTCACGATGATCGTGCCCGCCTCCTGCGCCGAGCGACGGGCGCTGGCGAGGTTGAACAGCACGCGGCCCTTGTGAAAGAGCTCGGTCTCCGGCGAGTTGAGATATTTGGCCTGGGCCTCGGCCGACAGCGCCCGGCCGCCAAAGGCGACCACCCGCTCCTTGAAGTCCGTAATCGGAAAGATCAGGCGGTCGCGGAAGCGATCGAAGGGAACGGCGATATCGGAGCCGCTCACGATGAGGCCGGCCCGTGCCATGTCGTCGGTGCCGATGCCGCGGGCGGCCAGATGCTCCTTGAGGGCATGGCGGCTGTTCGGCGCATAGCCCAGGCGGAATTGGCGTTGCAGTGCGTCGGAGACACCGCGATGCTGAAGATAGTCGCGCGCCTCGTCGCCTTGTCGGCTGGCAAGCGCCGCCTCGAAAAAGGAGGTTGCGGCTTCAATGACCTCGAGCAGATCGGTGCGCTGGCGCTCTCGGGCCACGGCCTGCGGGTCGGGCGCCGGCAAGGGCACGCCGGCCTCCTGTGCCAGTCGTTCGACCGCTTCGGGAAACGACACGCCCTCGGTGTCCGTCAGGAAGCGGAAGATGTCGCCATGCTTGCCCGACGAGAAGCAGTGGTAGAACCCTTTCTGGTCATTGACCGTGAAGGACGGTGTCTTCTCGGCATTGAACGGCGACAGGCCGATGAACTCGCGCCCCTGCCGCCGGAGCCGCACCCGACGGCCGACGACCTGCGACACCGGCAGACGGGCACGGATCTCGTCGAGCAGCGAGGGCGGAAAGCGCATGTCGCACGCAAAGTTGGTTGATGCCCACGGAATATAGAAGCCGACACGGCCGGTGGCGAGCCATCCCCTGTGGACACATGTTGACGGGAGGCACGTCGATTACAGGAAGGTCAGGTTTCGCCGAATAACCGGCAGGCCGCCTGGCTGTACGGCGTGTCAACCCGTTGTGCACGGAAGGGCCGGCTTTCGGCCAGTTCGCCAATGAGCGGGGTTACGGTTGCCTGCGGCCTCTATCTGGCCCTCTTTAGCTGAGCATCCCCTTCACCACGCAGCTCGCCCGGCCGAAATCCATCTGCCCGGCATAGCGTTGCTTCAAAGTGGTCATGGTCTTGCCCATGTCGCGCAGGCCGGTCGCGCCGACCTCCTTGACCGCCGCTTCGCAGGCGTTGTGCATCTCCTCCTCGGAGAGCTGGCGCGGCAGAAAGGAGCGAATGATCTCCATTTCCTCACGCTCCTGTTCGGCAAGCTCCGGCCGGCCGGCCTCGGCGTAGATCACCGAAGATTCCTCGCGCTGCTTGACCATCTTGGCCAGCAGCTGCCGGATCTCTTCGTCGCCCAGACCTTCGCCGTCATCGGTGCGGGCGGCGATGTCCCGGTCCTTGATGGCAGCATTGATCAGCCTGAGCGTCGAGACCCGCCGCTTGTCATGCGCCTTCATTGCGGCGGCGAGCGCCTCTTTGATGTCGTCGCGCAGCATGTCGATACACGCTCCGTATCCCGTGGTTGCCCCGGACAAACTTTAGATTCGGCCCGCAGCAACCTGCCGCGCAACCGCACTCCCCAGCTTAGTCTTTTGATATATTTGATTCTTTTAAACCGCAGGCATGCTTGACCACGTTTCGGTGCTGCCCTAGCTTGCGCCTGGCGCCAACCGGGGTATCGTCCCACCCATTTCGTCAGGTCCAGCCGCGCCCCATCCAGTCGCGGCGCGATTATCTAGGAAGTCTTACATGGCTGCGCAAGACCCTCAAGAGGGGTGGTCCGAAACGCCTGTCACCGCGGTTCTGGTTCTCGCCGACGGTACCGTTCTTGAAGGCTTCGGCCTGGGGGCAGAGGGCCACGCCGTCGGGGAGGTCTGCTTCAATACCGCGATGACCGGGTATCAGGAGATCCTGACCGATCCCTCCTATGCCGGGCAGATCATCACCTTCACCTTCCCCCATATCGGCAATGTGGGCGCCAATGACGAGGATATCGAGACATCGAATCTCGCGGCCGCCTCGGGTGTGCGCGGCTGCGTTCTGCGGGCCGCGGTCACCGATCCCTCGAACTGGCGCGCCATGCGCCATCTCGATGAATGGCTCAAGCGTCGCGACATTATCGGATTGTCGGGGATCGATACCCGGGCGCTGACCAGCCTGATTCGCGACCGGGGCATGCCCAATGCGGTGATCGCCCACGACCGGCAGGGCGAATTCGACCTGCCGGCCCTGAAGGCCGAGGCTGCCGCCTGGCCCGGGCTAGAGGGCATGGATCTAGTGCCCAAGGTGACGACGGCGCAGCGCTATGAATGGGATGAGACCCCCTGGGAGTGGGGCAAGGGATACGGCCGGCTAGAATCGCCGCGCTATCATGTGGTTGCGATCGACTACGGCCTGAAGCGCAACATCCTGCGTCAGTTCGCGGGGCGCGGGGTCCGGGTGACGGTGGTCCCGGCGACGACCTCGGCAGAGGATATTCTCGCCCTGAAGCCCGATGGCGTGTTCCTGTCGAATGGGCCGGGCGATCCGGCAGCGACTGGCGAATATGCGGTGCCGCAGATCCGCCGGCTCATCGATAGCGGGCTGCCGATGTTCGGGATCTGCCTGGGTCATCAGATGCTTGGGCTCGCTTTGGGCGCGCGCACCCGCAAGATGCATCAGGGCCATCACGGCGCCAATCACCCGGTGAAGGACCATACCACCGACAAGGTGGAGATCACCTCGATGAATCACGGCTTCACCATCGACCGGGACAGCTTGCCGGCGACGGTGGAGGAGACCCATGTCTCGCTGTTCGACGGGTCGAACTGCGGCATCCGTCTCAAGGATCGGCCCGTGTTTTCCGTGCAGTATCACCCGGAGGCCTCGCCCGGCCCCCAGGACAGCCACTATCTGTTCTCGCGGTTCGTCGCCTGCCTCGACAAGGCCGCGGCGGGCCCGATTGGGGGCCAATGACGCCGGACGACCGGGCGACGTTGCCGGATGGCGTGGAGCCTGCCGATCTAACGCCGATGCTGCGCGCCTGTTATCTGCTTGGCCGGCTGTCGCCGCTTCGGCGCTACTGCCATCGCTTTGTTGGTGGTTATCTTGCCCGGCATCCCGACAAGGCGGTCGTGCTCGGCCGCATGTTCGGCCTGCCGACACTGCTCGACCTCCGCGAAACCATGGAACGGACGATCTTCCTGGCCGGCGCGGTAAATCGGCGGGAGATCGCCCTGATGCGATGGGCCCTGCGCAGTGTCCATCGGCCGGTAGTGTTCGATATCGGCGCCAATGTCGGCAATCATAGCGTCGGCCTGCGTGATATTGCCGGCACGATCTATGCGTTCGAGCCCCACCCGCTGTTACATCAGCGCCTGGCCTGGACCATCGCGCACAACCGGGTCGACAATGTCGTGCCCTTGAAACTGGCGCTGTCGGATCGTTCCGGGCACGGCTGGCTGAAAACCGATAACCGGGGTATCGAGCGGGGGGCGCTGGCGCGAAAGGACAAGGGCGGGCTGCCTGTGGAGGTCACCATGGGCGATGCCTTCGCCGCCGACCGACAACTTTCGGGGCTCGATCTCGTCAAGATCGATGTCGAGGGGCACGAGCCGCAGGTTCTGCGTGGGCTCGCAGCAACGATCGAACGGTTTCGGCCGATCGTCGTGTTCGAGCGCTATGTCACCAGCGGCGGACACGCGATGGCGGCGCTGCATCGGCTTCTGTCCGGCTATATGCTGATCGGAACGCGCAAGCGGCGCGCCATGGTCGGTGCGCCGCCGGGCGTGAGGCTTGAACGTTTCGATGACGCGCGCGCCTATGCCGCTGTGCTCGCGGTGCCGCAGGAACGCCTCGCCGACATTCTTGGCCGGCGTTGGTCGTATCTGGCAACAACGTCGAACCGCCCGGTGGCCGGCTGACGCGCTCCTGCCTCAGCTGGGCCCGTGGCCATAGCGGGCGATGCGGGCGGCGCGTCTGATCGAGCGCTCGGAATAGCGCTCGAACGCCTCCTTGGAATCCTCCATCAACCGGAACTCGGACTGGCCGAGGAAGCGGCGAATGGCTAGCGCCGCCTCGACCGCGGCATCGCCGGCCTCGAAGGCCCGCCAGGTGAGCGGCACGATCCGGGTGCCCACCAGGAGCGCCGGGCGCCGCACCCGGTGCCCCTTGGTGCCCGAGCCCTGCTCGATGATGACTCGGGCGACCGCGCGCAATGGGATCTCCTCGCGCTCGATCTCCTTGCCGTTGCGGCTGTGGGTGATCGTCACCTGCCGCGCGCCGCGGTCGAACAGGGCCACGCTCAGCGCCGAGGAGCGGCGGAGCAGGTTGTAGAAGAACGCCCCCAGCAGCAGGATGACCACCAGTGGCCACAGATTACCACTCATCGCGACCAGCGCCGCGCCCATGCCCAGGATGGCAGCGAGGATCACGATGGCGAGTCGGGCGCCGGCCACCCCGTCATGGCGGAACTCCAGCAGGTCCCGCGACAGCTCGTTCACCACCACAACCGGTCACTACCCCGTAGCTAGCGCTCCACCAGTTCGACGCGGCGGTTGAGGGCGCGGCCGTCCTCGGTGCGGTTGGTCGCCGTCGGCGCCGCCATGCCGACGCCCACCGGCGCAAGCCGGCCCCGGTCGATGCCGAACTCGCTGGCCAGCGCCGCCACCACCGAGGCCGCCCGGCGCTGCGAGAGGTCCTGATTGTACTCGTAGCTGCCCTGGGAGTCGGTGTGACCGACAATCAGCACATGCAACTGGGGATTGGCGGACAGTAGCGCCGCGATTTCCTGGAGTTGGTCCCGGGAGTCCTCGCGCATTGTGTCCTGATCGAAATCGAAATGAATGCCATAGACGGCCACTCGGCCCTCGGCGGCCAATTCGCGCTCCATGGCATCGGCTTCGACGACGACCATGCGCTCTTCCATCGGCGCGATCTCGATCACGTCGAGCTGGATCATCGGGCGATCCTTGTCGGGCCCGCCGCCGGCCCGGTTGAGCACGACATAAAGCCCGGCATAGACATCGCCTTCGGCGCGCGTCAGGCGCGCGGCGAGGTAGCGCTGGTCTGCGTGGTACTCCCCGAACCCCAGATAATAGCCCCGCGGTGAGGCTGCGTGGTTGAAGTTCCGGCCACCGCACTCGTCTCTTGAACAGGCGAAAATCGTGGTGAATCCGGTGGCGGCGAGCGCCTCTTCGTAATTGCGCATGACCTCGAGCGTCGAGCGGTCTGCCGGCCCGCGATAGGTGATGCGGGTAAGGCTGCCTTCAAGCATGGTCGTTGCGTCGCGGTTCTGCTCCAGCCCGCCATAGTTCATCGCCGGGGCAACGAGCAGCGCAAAGTCGGTGAACGCGGCCTGGTCGTAGCTCACGATCTGTGATCCGTCGTAGCGCGGAATCATGGGATGATCGGCACCGCCGTCCACATCCTGGGCAAGCGCCCCGGACAGTGCGGCCAACCAGACGACCAATGCGACCACTGGGCGCATGACTCCCTCCTCTGCCTCCACCACCCTGACGAGGTGATCAGTATGCCGCGAAGTGGACATAGGGAGAAGCGGCAATGAGGCTGGTTCGCACCGCGGCCCGCTTTCAGGGGGCGTTCCGGATGCACAAGGGGCCAATCGGCTGCTGGTCGGGCTTTCGCCTCGGGCGCTTTTCCCCTATGAATCGCGTCCGGCGCCGAGGGGACCTCGACGCTTTTTCAACGACAGCCTCGCGCAGGCTCGCGCCCCGATACGGGGCGGGCGGCGCATTACCCTGCCGGACATCATGCCAAAGCGTACCGACATCCAGTCGATCATGATCATCGGCGCAGGCCCGATCATCATCGGTCAGGCTTGCGAGTTCGATTATTCCGGGACCCAGGCGGTAAAGGCGCTGAAGGAGGAGGGCTACCGGATCATCCTGGTCAATTCCAATCCGGCGACCATCATGACCGACCCGGAATTGGCCGACGCCACCTATATCGAACCGATCACGCCCGAGATCGTTGCCAAGATCATCGAGCGCGAGCGGCCGGACGCCCTCCTGCCGACAATGGGCGGGCAGACCAGCCTGAACACGGCGCTTTCGCTCAACCGCGACGGCACGCTCGAAAAGTTCGGCGTCGAGATGATCGGAGCGCGCGCCGACGTGATCGACAAGGCGGAGGATCGCGAGCTGTTTCGCGAGGCGATGAAGGCGATCGGCCTGGAGACGCCGCGTTCCGAGCTTGCCCATTCGCTGGCCGAAGCCCTCAAGGCGCTAGAGAAGATTGGCCTGCCGGCGATCATCCGCCCGTCGTTCACCCTTGGCGGGACCGGGGGCGGCATCGCCTATAACCGGGAGGAGTATCTCGACATAATCGAGCGCGGGCTGGACGCTTCGCCGACAGACGAAGTGCTCATCGAGGAGTCCGTGATCGGCTGGAAGGAATACGAGATGGAGGTCGTCCGCGACAAGGACGACAACTGCATCATCATCTGCTCCATCGAGAATGTCGATCCGATGGGCGTGCATACCGGCGACTCGATAACCGTGGCGCCGGCGCTCACGCTCACCGACAAGGAATACCAGATCATGCGCAACGCCTCGATTGCGGTGTTGCGCGAGATCGGCGTCGAGACGGGCGGCTCCAACGTGCAGTTCGCGATCAACCCGGAGGATGGCCGGCTCGTCGTCATCGAGATGAACCCACGCGTATCGCGATCCTCCGCGCTGGCCTCCAAGGCGACCGGCTTCCCGATCGCCAAGGTGGCGGCGAAGCTTGCGGTCGGCTACACGCTCGACGAACTCGAGAACGACATCACGGGCGGCGCCACGCCGGCCTCCTTCGAGCCGACCATCGATTACGTGGTTACCAAGATCCCGCGCTTTGCCTTCGAGAAGTTTCCTGGTGCCGAGCCGATCCTGACAACCTCAATGAAGTCGGTCGGGGAAGCGATGGCCATCGGCCGCAGCTTTGCCGAATCGCTTCAGAAGGCGCTGCGCAGCCTGGAGATCGGACTGACCGGGCTCAACGAGATGCAGATTCCCGGCACCGGACAGGGCGACGATCGGGGGGCGCTGCGGGCGGCCTTGTCGCTGCCGACGCCGGACCGGCTTCTCAAGGTTGCCCAGGCGTTTCGCCACGGCGCCACCCTGGAGCAGGTTCACGAGTCGTGCCGGATCGATCCCTGGTTCCTGGAGCGCATTCGCGAAATCGTCGGAACAGAGGCCAAGGTGCGGCGCCTCGGGCTGCCGGACGGTGCGGGAATGATGCGGACCCTGAAGGCAATGGGCTTTTCCGACGCGCGCCTGGCCGAGTTGTCGGGCCAGGACGAAAGGGCGGTGGCGGCGCGGCGACGCGAGCTGGGAGTCGAGCCAGTCTATAAGCGGATCGACACTTGCGCGGCCGAGTTCGCCTCGCCAACCGCTTATATGTATTCGACCTATGAGCGCGCCTTCATCGACGGCGTGGTGGCTGACGAGGCCCAGCCCAGCGCCCGCGAGAAGGTGATCATTCTCGGCGGCGGGCCCAATCGGATCGGCCAGGGCATCGAGTTCGACTATTGCTGCTGCCACGCCGCTTTCGCGCTGGCCGAGACGGGCGTTGAGTCGATCATGGTCAACTGCAATCCGGAGACCGTGTCGACCGACTACGATACCTCGGACAGGCTCTATTTCGAGCCGTTGACGGCGGAGGACGTGCTCGAGATCGTCCGCCTCGAACAGAGCCGTGGCACGCTCAAAGGGGTCATCGTCCAGTTCGGTGGCCAGACGCCCCTGAAGCTGGCCGAAGCCCTCCAGGAGGCCAATGTGCCGATCCTCGGCACCTCGCCCGACATGATCGACCTCGCCGAGGACCGGGATCGCTTCAAGCGGCTGCTCGACCGGCTCCACCTGCGCCAGCCGCGCAACGGCATCGCCTATTCTATCGAACAGGCCCGGCTGGTGACGGGGGAGCTCGGATTCCCGCTGGTGGTGCGGCCATCCTATGTGCTGGGCGGCCGGGCGATGGCGATAATCCACGACGAAAAGAGCTTCGACGACTATCTGCTGGGAACGCTTCCCGCGCTCGTGCCCGAGGAGGTCAAGGCGCGCTATCCCAACGACAAAACCGGACAGATCAACACCGTTCTGGGGAAGAATCCGCTGCTCTTCGACGGCTATCTGACCGATGCCATCGAGGTCGATGTGGACGCGCTGGCCGACGGCAAGGATGTGTTCGTGGCCGGCATCATGGAGCATATCGAGGAGGCCGGAATCCACTCCGGGGATTCGGCGTGCGCCTTGCCCCCGCACTCGCTGCCGGCCGAGACCATCGCTGAGCTGGTGCGCCAGACTGAGGCCATGGCCGTCGCGCTGGAGGTGGGCGGCCTCATGAATGTCCAATATGCCATCAAGGATGGCGAGGTCTACGTTCTCGAGGTCAACCCGCGAGCGAGCCGCACTGTGCCGTTCGTGGCCAAGACGATCGGGCTTCCGATCGCCCGGATCGCCGCCCGGGTGATGGCCGGAGAAGCCTTGGCCGGCTTCGAATTGCGCAACCGGGCGCTCGATTATATCGCGGTCAAGGAAGCGGTGTTTCCCTTTGCGCGGTTTCCCGGGGTCGACACGGTGCTGGGACCGGAAATGCGGTCCACCGGAGAGGTGATGGGGATCGCGCGGGACTATCCGCTGGCCTTTGCGAAGTCGCAGCTCGGCGGCGGCACGCGCGTGCCGCGCGAGGGCACCGTCTTCGTGTCGGTGCGAGACTCCGACAAGCCAAGAGTCCTCCCGGCAGTGCGCGAGCTTGCCGAGCTCGGCTTTGGGATCGTCGCCACCAGTGGCACGATGCGATACCTCGAGGCCGAGGGCATTCCGGTAACCAAGATGAACAAGGTCTCCGAGGGGCGCCCCCATATCGTCGACGCGATCAAGAATGCCGAGGTGCAGCTTGTATTCAACACCACCGAAGGGGCGCAGGCCTTGGCTGATTCCCGCTCCCTGCGCCGGGCGGCGCTGCTTCACAAGGTGCCGTATTACACCACCGTATCCGGGGCGACCGCCGCGGCGGCGGGAATCCGGGCCATGATGGAGGGGACCCTTGAAGTGGAACCCCTGCAGGCCTATGTGGCTGCCCAGCCCGGCGGCCAGTTCAGCGCCGCGCGCTGAGCTGTCATGCCGGCCCGTGGCATTGCCTTTTTTCGGGCGCTATCCGAGCATGATGACAGAACCCCGGCGGGCGTTTCCGCCAGCGGGTGGGGGATTGACTGCTGATCGAGACGTGACGCGATGAACAAGGTTCCGATGACTTCCGAGGGGTATGCCGAACTTGAAGCCGAGCTGAAGCGGCTCAAGCAGGTCGAGCGCCCACGCATCCTTCAGGCGATCTCCGAAGCGCGCGCCCATGGCGACCTGTCGGAGAACGCCGAGTATCACGCCGCCAAGGAAGCCCAAGGGATGAACGAGGCGCGGGTCGCGGAACTCGAGGACAAGCTCGGTCGCGCCGAGGTGATCGACATATCGAAGCTCGACGGCGACACGGTCACCTTCGGCGCGATGGTCAAGCTTCTCGACGAGGATACCGAGGAAGAGCGCGTCTATCGCATTGTCGGCGACCTCGAAGCCGATGTTAAGGGCGGCAAGATTTCGGTGTCGAGCCCGATCGCCCGGGCGCTGATCGGCAAGAAGATCGGAGATTTCGTCGAGGTGTCCGCGCCCGGCGGTGCCCGCGGCTACGAGATTCTCGACATACGCTTCGGCTAATCGGGGCAAGGTATTCCGGTATTGCGCGGTCCGGGCCCGCGATCTCGGAGGCGGCAGGATATCGGCATGGCCAGCCTGGCAACCGACGGCGCGGGACCGGCGCCAGCGGGCACGTTCAGCGACCTCGTCGGGTGGGCGGTGACGCCCGGCTACGCCGGCAATGAGGTCCAGTGCATCGGAGTCCTTGAGGCGCTCGGCATCGCCCCCGTCGTCAAGCGGGTTTCGTTGGGCGTGCCGTGGCGATGGCTGGCCCCGCGCGGACCGGCCTCCCCCCATCCCAGCATCGCGCCGCCCTGGCCGGATCTCGTCGTCGCCTCCGGGCGGCGGGCAATTCCCCATGCCCGGATGATCCGGCGCCGATCCGGCGGGCGCACCTTCGTGGCCGTGCTCCAGGACCCAAGGATATCTTCCTCGCAGTTCGATTTCGTGTGGGTGCCGCAACACGACCCGCTGCGCGGCGACAATGTGGTCACCACGCTGACCTCGCCGCATCGCCTGACGCCGGCCCGGCTTGAAGCGGCGGCACGACAGTGCGCGCCGGCCGTCGCGGCGCTGCCGGAACCGCGGATCTGCGTGCTGGTCGGCGGCTCCAGCGGGTCGTTCCGACTCGGCACGGCGGAGGCCGAGCGGCTTGCTCAAGACCTGCGCGCCTTCGCCGAACGCCACGGATGCGGTCTCATGGTCGCGCCGTCGCGCCGTACCGGGACAGAGATTGTGGCGATTCTGAAAGAGCGGTTGCAGGACGCGCCCGCCCAGGTCTGGGATCAGACGGGCGACAACCCCTATTTCGGCTATGTCGGACTGGCCGACGCCTTTATCGTGACCTGTGAATCGGCGAATATGCTGGGCGAGGCGGCCTATACCGGCCGGCCGCTCTATGCCTACCGGCTGCCGGGCGGAAACGCCCGTTTTCGCCAGCTACATGCCGACATGGAGCGCCACGGCGCATTGCGCTGGTTCGACGGCAGCCTTGATCGGTGGTGTTATCGCCCCTTAGATGCAACCAGAGAGGTGGCTGCGGCGCTAGCCAGCTATCTCAAGGCACATCGCGAAGGCTTCCGAATCTGAGCGCCAGCGCATATATCTGGTGGCAATCGCCCCACGCCCAAGCCGCAAAGATCGTTTCTCATGGCCACCCATCATTCCAAGCTTGTCATCATCGGCTCCGGACCGGCCGGGTATACGGCGGGAATCTACGCCGCGCGCGCCATGCTCGATCCCATCCTGATTCAGGGCATTGAGCCGGGGGGGCAGATGACGATCACCACCGATGTCGAAAACTATCCGGGCTTTGCCGACGTCATCCAGGGTCCCTGGCTGATGGAGCAGATGGAACGCCAGGCCGCCCATGTGGGTACGCGGCTGATTCGCGACCATGTGGTGGAGGTCGATTTCTCGCGTCGCCCGTTCCGTATGATCGGCGATTCCGGCGACGAGTATCTCGGCGACAGCGTGGTGATTTCCACCGGCGCGCAGGCGAAATGGCTTGATCTGCCCTCGGAGCGGCGCTTCAAGGGCTTTGGCGTGTCGGCATGTGCGACCTGCGACGGGTTTTTCTATCGTGGCAAGGAAGTGATCGTGGTCGGCGGCGGCAACACCGCGGTGGAGGAAGCGCTGTTCCTGACGAACTTCGCCTCCAGGGTGACCCTGGTTCATCGCCGCGACGCGCTGCGCGCGGAACGGATCCTGCAGGATCGCCTGTTTCGAAATGACAAGATCACGGTGGTCTGGGACACCGTGCTCGAAGAGGTGGTCGGTGCCGAGAATCCGCTCTCGGTCAACGGAGTCAGGCTGCGCAACGTCAAAACGGGCGAAGTCGTGGAGAAATCGGTGGATGGTGTCTTCGTCGCCATCGGGCATGTGCCGTCGACGGCGCTGTTCGAGGGGCAGCTCGAGATGCGGCCGAACGGCTATATCGTGACCGAGGCCGGTAGTACGGCGACCAGCGTGCCCGGCGTGTTCGCCGCCGGCGATGTGACCGACGATGTCTACCGTCAAGCGGTCACGGCGGCCGGTATGGGATGCATGGCGGCGCTCGACGCGGAGCGTCATTTGGCCGGAGTTGAAGCGCGCGCCGCCGCCGAATAGGCATGATCGGCGCGCTGCATGGGGGCGGCGGAACAATGGATTGGGACAAGCTGCGCGTGTTTCACGCGGCCGCGGATGCGGGCAGCTTCACGCATGCGGGCGATACGCTGGGGCTCAGCCAGTCAGCGGTGAGCCGTCAGGTCAGCGCGCTCGAAGGCGAGCTCAAGGTGCCGCTGTTTCACCGCCATGCGCGCGGTCTTATCCTGACAGAGCAGGGTGAGTTGCTCTACCGCACGGTGCATGACGTGTTCATGCAGCTTCGCCATGTGCGCACGCGGCTGACCGATTCGCGCGAGAAGCCGGATGGCGAACTCAGGGTGACCACGACGCTCGGGCTCGGGACCAACTGGCTGACTCCGCGGCTCACCGAGTTCGTCGAGCTCTATCCCGATATTCGAATCCAGCTCATTCTCAACGACAGCGAGCTCGACATCTCGATGCGCGAGGCCGACGTGGCGATACGGCTGCGCCAGCCGTCCCAGCCCGACCTGATCCAGCGCAGGCTGTTCACCGTTCACTTCCACATCTACGCTTCGCCCGAATACATCAAGCGTCACGGCACACCACGCTCGGTCGACGATCTTGACCACCACCGGCTCATCACCTTCGGTGAGCCGGCGCCGAGTTATCTGCGCGATATCAACTGGCTGGAGACCGTCAACCGCGAGCCCGGCAGTCCGCGCACGCCGACGCTGACGATCAACACCATTCACGGAATCAAGCGGGCGGCGCAGAACGGAATCGGGGTGGCCGTGCTTCCTGATTATCTGATCGACGAAGACTCCAATCTGGTGGTGGTCCTGCCAGATGAGGAGATCCCCTCCTTCGACACCTATCTCGTGTTTCCCGAGGAGATGAAGGACACCGCCCGGCTCGTCGTCTTCAAGGATTTCGTGGTCGCCAAGGCGCGCGGCTGGAAGTTCTAGAAGCCGAGAGCCACCCGCGACGTCTCGGTTGTTATTCGCCCCGTGCGCGGCGGCGGCGCATGAACGTTGCGCGCACCGCCCGATCGACGCAAGATCCCCTCTGCATGGATGGGGCGCGCAACACTTTGTCCGGCTAGCCTGCCCCGTGCGGCGTTCAATCGCCAACCGGCCGCGCGCGGCAGATGCGCGCGCAAGCAAAGCATTGTGGAGGCAACAGATGTCGGACTCGTCGCCCACTCCCCGCAGCGTGACCCGACGCACGCGCGTTTCATGGGGCTCCCGCCTCGGCGATGCGTTCAAGGGAATCGTCATCGGCCTGGTGCTCGTGGTCGTGGGACTGGTCCTGCTGTTCTGGAACGAGGGCAGGGCGGTCCAGACGGCGCGGTCTCTTGCCGAAGCCGGCTCTGTGGTGGTTAGCGTCAATGCCGGCGAGGTCGATGCGGCCCGGGAGGGCGAACTCATCCACCTCGTCGGACCGCTCGACGTGCCGGAGCCGGTCGCCGATCCCGAGTTCGAGGTTTCGGCAGAGGCGGCCAAGCTGGTGCGTACAGTCGAGATGTATCAGTGGGAGGAAGAGCGCAGAACCGAGACGCGGACCCAGACCGGCGGCTCCGAGGAGCGTGTGACGACCTACGAATACAGGCCAGTCTGGTCCGATCGAGAGATCGATTCGTCGCGGTTCGAGCTGGCCGCCGAGCACCGCAATCCGCCCAAGCCATACGGAAACCGGGAGATTCTGGCCGAGAATGCCCGCATCGGGGCATTCGGGGTTGGCGATCAGGTCCTGCGCCTGCTCACGGCGGATCGCGACCTGCCAGTCGATCGCGGGCTGGCTGAAGGTCTGGCGGACCGGTTCGAACGTCCCGTGTCGGTTTCCGATGGTCGTCTCCTCGTGGCGCAGGACCCCGGCAATCCGCAGATTGGCGATCTTCGAATCTCCTTTGCTGCAGCACCGACCAGCGAGATCAGCGTGGTCGGGCGCCAGACCGGCAATCGCATCGGCCCGTACCAGACCCAGGCGGGCGATGCGATCCTGATGGCACAGTCGGGGACCGTGCCCGCCGACGCCATGATCCGGGCGGCCGAACGGGAGAATACCTTGATGACATGGGGGCTCCGCCTGGTGGGCGCAGCGGCAATCTTCTTTGGCTTTGTGATGGTGTTCCGCCCCATCGCCGTGGTGGGCGACGTCATTCCCTTTGTCGGGCGGCTGTTGCGCGGCGGCATCGGTCTCGTCGCCGGCGTGGCGACGCTGGTCCTGGCGCCACTGGTCATCGCCCTTGCCTGGCTGGCCTACCGGCCGCTGATCGCCGTGCTCGTGGTGGTCTTGGGCCTTGCCGCTGCGTTCGGGCTGCAACAGCTGCTTGCTCGCCGGGCGGCGGAAGCCGAGGCGGCCGAGCCGAAGGACGCGCAGGAGGGTGCCGGATAGGCACCCAAGAGCAGGCCCCGGTCGTGGAAGCAGTCGGCGCGTGCGCGCGCCGATACTAAAAGCGCGCGCTTGAATGCAAGCAAGAGATGATCAATGTAGACATAAACAACCATAGGGTGCGATAAGCGGCATCGGGGAACCACGGCCATTCTAAGAGTGAGGCGCGCCGATGATCGCCATGTTCAAGTCCGTCGAGCCGCTCGATTCGTCACGGCACAGGGAGGTGATGTATCGCGGCGTCCCAGACTACGGGTTCGCCCGAAAGGTGATCTCGGCGCCGCTTGCCGCCTCGGAGGTGGTCAAGGCGGCCCGGGAGTTCCCCATCGTTTTCACCGGGCGCGGAAAACTCCTTCCGGTGGCCCTGTTCTCCGTGAGCGGGGGTGGCAATGCCTTTGTGTCCGAAGACGGGCGCTGGGAGGCCGACTACGTGCCGGCCCATATCCGGCGCTATCCCTTCGTGCTCGGCGAGACCGGGCAGGAGGATCGGTTCGTCGTGATGATCGACCGGGACGCGCCGCAGTTCGACGTCGCGGACGGGCAAGGGGAGGCGCTGTTCGCAAAGGACGGTGCGGCGCCCGAGAATGGAATTGTTGCCCGTGCGCGTACCTTCCTCTCGCAGTTTCAGGGCGAACTTACCCGCACGCGGGCGCTACTTCAGCCGCTGGAGGATGCGGGTGTGCTGGTCGAGCGCTGCTACGAGATCAACCACGAAGGCCGGCGTGAGACCGGAGTCAGCGGCTTCCGATTGGTCGACACCGAGAAGCTCCTAGGCCTGGATGACGCCACGCTGGCAGGCTGGGTCAGGTCGGGTCTGATGGCGTTGGTTCAATCCCACATCAACAGCCTCGACAATGGCCAGCGGCTCCAGCGCCACCAGAGGGCCGCCACATCGAGCAAAGATGCCGAGCGGGTGACGGGTTGAGGCGCTGAAATGCGAAAGCTGATACCCATCCTCGGCATTGGGTCGGTGGCCCTGATC
>SKQW01000298.1 GCA_007118805.1 Rhodobiaceae bacterium
CCACATGGTTCCCGCGGGCCGGGCCGCTCTGTTGACGGGGCGGTTTCGACGTCTTGGGACCATTCGAAAGGAGAAGAATGATGACACTTGGAAAGGATGATCTTTCCGGCCTCTTCACAGCGATCGTCACGCCGTTGCGGGACGATATGTCGGTCGACTTTGAGGGGCTGCAAGCGCTCGTGCGCTTTCAGATCGAAGCCGGTGCGCGTGGTGTCGTGCCGATCGGCGGGACGGGGGAATACCCGGCCCTCTCGGGACAGGAGCGGGTCGACATCGTCCGGGCGTGCGTCGAGGCGGCCGGGCCGGCGCCTGTGCTGCCGGGCGTACTGGCGACCGGCTTTGCCGACGCGGTCGAGGCCGGGCGGGACTTCGTCAAGGCCGGGGCGAGCGGCGTGATGACCGTCACGCCCTACTACGCGGCAGGCACGGAAGGCGGCATGCGGGAATACTTCCGCAACTACCGCGATGCGGTGGAGGCGCCCGTCCTTGCCTATGAGATACCGCGGCGCACCGGCGTTGCGCTGAAGGCCGAGACCATCGCCGCTCTTGCCGATGACAGCTCGATCGTCGGGATAAAATATTCTTCATACGACATGCCGGAATTCATCCGGACGATGAAGCTGGCGGGCAACAAGCTCGCGGTTCTGAGTGGCGAGGAGCCGCTATTCGCCACGCATGTCGCGCTGGGCGCGCATGGCGGGGTGCTGGCGTCGGCGAATGTCTATCCGCGTCACTGGATCGAGGTCTTCAAGCTCGCTCAGGCCGGTGACCTCAAGGGCGCAATCGCGCATCAGCAGCACCTCGACCAGGTCATCGGGTCGATCTTCCTGGAGACCAATCCAGGTCCGTTGAAATATTATATGCGCCTGGCGGGAATGCGGGCCGGCAGCGTGCGTCTGCCGCTGGGCGAGCCGAACGCTGACACGAAGAGGGCGCTTGAGGCAGCCTTCGCTGAAATGGAGAAAGCGACCGCGGCGTGAGCACTGTTGTGGAGCAGATTGCGGCGGTTCTGGGTGAGAAGGGTCTGATTGCCGATCCCGATGAGATGACCCCTTTCGTAACCGATTTCCGGGGCCGCATGGTTGGCGCGGCGGATGTGGTGGCGCTTCCGGGAACGACCGAGGAGGTGGCAGCCGTCGTCGCCATTGCCCGTGAGCACGGCACGGCGATCTTTCCCTTGGGGGGCAATACAGGACTGTGCTGCGGCGCGGTTCCGACGGTTCCGGCCGGACGGCCTGCCCTGGTTCTCGGACTCGGCAGACTGAACGCCTTGCGTGCCGTTGATCGGTCGGCGAACGTGATTACCGTCGAGGCGGGGATGACGCTTGCGCGCGTGCGTGAGCTGGCTGCGGCGGAGGGGCGGCGGTTCCCGCTGCGTCTCGGCAGCGAAGGAACCGCGCAGATCGGTGGCCTCCTCTCCACGAATGCCGGTGGCACGGGCGCGTTGCGCTACGGGCCGATGCGCGACCTCGTCTGCGGCATCGAGGCGGTGCTGCCCGATGGCCGCATCTTCCGCGACCTGAACGCGCTCCGGAAGGACAATACCGGCTACGACCTCAAGCATCTGCTCATCGGCGCCGAAGGGACTCTCGGCGTCGTGACCGCGGCGGCGCTGCGGCTGCATCAACCCATTCGGTCCCGCGCGCATGGCTGGATATCGCTCGCCGGTCCGGCCGCGGCGGTCGAGCTGCTGTCGCGGCTCCAGGATCGGTGCGGCGACTCGATCGAGACCTTTGAGATGCTTAATGGCGCAGAGGTCGACTGCGTGCTTCAGCACATTCCACGCGCCCGCTTGCCCTTCGAGGCGACGCCGGCATGGTCGGTGATGATCGAATTGGGGCATTCAGATCCCGACGCCGGTCTCAATGCCGCCTTGGAGGCGGTGATGGCCGACGCGCTGGAAGCCGGTCTTGCCGACGATGCGGTGATCGCGCAGAACGAGACCCAAGCCCAGGAGATATGGCACATTCGTCACTCGGTGACCGAGGCCCATAGAATCGATGGGGTGGGGATCGTTCATGATATCGCCGTTCCCACCTCCGCGGTTCCGGCCTTCATCGCGGCGGCTGATGAGATGTCAGCCAAGCGCTTCCGGGAGGCGCGTGTTCTGGTCGTCTCCCATCTTGGCGACGGCAATGTGCATTACACATTGATGTTCCCGCACGCATACTGGCAGTCACTGCCGGTCTGCGAGGCTAAGGCGCTCGAGGTTGAGCAGGCGGTCCACGACATAGCTGTCGGCTTTGGCGGCACGATCAGCGCTGAGCACGGGATTGGCCGCAAGCTCACCTCTGAGCTGGAACGGCTGGGCGATCCGGTAAAGCTCGCTGTCATGCGCACGATCAAGCGGGCGTTGGATCCCGAGAACATGATGAATCCGGGCGCGCTGGTTGCCTGAATATCAGCTTTGCAGCCAACCCGTTGGGCGATGGTGGTCGAGCGAATCCCGGTGTAAGAGGGGCAAGCGCGGTGCTCGCCCGCGCAGAGTGATGCCGAGCGGCCGAATCCTCTATAAACTTGCCCCAGGACGGCACCGAATGGCTGAGGACCTCTGATGCGGGGTCACTACCCTCCACCTTCCGTCTGCTGAACCCTCGACTGACCGGGACCCTTTGTTCCGACTTTGCCGGGTCTGCCCAGAAAGCAACGGCGGCCCGCACAATGCGGCCTGCTGCGCAGGCCCGTGTGGCCGTTTCCCCCTACCGCGGGGTGCTTTACGCGCCAGCGATACCGGCGGGTGGTCGTCACAAGGTCCGGACAGTCCGGGCTTTCAGACGAAGGAGGAAGCAATGACGATGATAACCGCGTTCGAACTGATCCGTCGCAGCGACGACGAGCTCGGCGCTCTGTTCAGCAGCTTCAACCTGGCAGTCGCGCGCACGCGGCCATTCACGAAAGAGTGGAGCGACGCGGTCTGCGCGGTTGA
>SKQW01000012.1 GCA_007118805.1 Rhodobiaceae bacterium
CGATTGCCCCTGGCGGGGCGGTTGCGCGACGGGGTGGAGCGCGGAGGCTCCATATGCCGCAGCGCTCCGTCCCGTCGCTTGCGCGGGCGCTGCGTCCTGCTCGGTGAGCTTCGCCGCGAAAACGGCCGGTGTGAGATAGCCGAGGCTGGAATGCGGGCGCACCTCGTTGTAGAACTCAGCAGCGGAACGCCCACGGGACCGGTGCGGAGCGCGAACTTCTCTATCCATGGCATCCCTGGGTGGGTTGCCGAGTCCATATTCATCAAGCGATCGAGAAGGGTGCGGCAGCGGTGTTTCGCTGCACCCTCTCCGGGCAGGCATCTGACAGATGGCTGGAGGTTCCAGCGTGGATGTTCGATCGGGCGTCCAGCGCAGATTGGCGCTTGGCTGCGGCTCCGCAGGTTGATCTTTCCGCACTTGCCGTCTTGACCGCCCTGCTGCGGGAGACAGGAACCCCCTCGCAATCCCGGGAGACGAGCGCAGCATTGGAGTCCCACGAGGCGAATCGGGGAGACATCCATGCCGCGCCAGCCCAGACCACACCAGCTGGATCTGTTCGCCAAGCCGAACCACGCCACAGGGCAGATGCCGCATTGGCAGACGCTGCCCGCCGAGACACGTCGATCGGTCTCGAAGCTGATGGTGAGCCTGATCCTCGGCCACGTCGACAGCGCTCCCGGACGAGAGGAGGAGCGTGATGATGCATGAGAAGATCAGACCGCACCACCTGGAGCGCAAGGCGATCCTCTATGTGCGGCAGTCGTCGGCCCATCAGGTTCTGCACAATCGGGAGAGCGGGACGCTCCAATATGCCATGCGTGAGCGCCTTGCGACACTCGGCTGGTCCGGTATCGAGACGATCGATGACGATCTGGGGCGGTCTGCCGCTGGCGGTGTCGCGCGCACCGGCTTCGACCGGATGGTTGCCGAGGTTTGTCTGGGCAAGGTTGGGGCCGTTGCGGCACGCGAGGTATCGCGCTTTGCGCGCAACAGTCGCGACTGGCAGCAGCTCATCGAGATGTGCCGCGTCGTCGACACCGTACTGATCGACCAGGAGACGGTCTATGCGCCGCGCCAGGGCAATGACCGGCTGCTTCTGGGGCTGAAGGGCAGTCTCAACGAATATGAACTCGACCTTCTGCGCCAGCGTTCGCTGTCGGCCCGATACGAAAAGGCCCGCCGCGGTGAGCTTGTCGTCTCTGCCCCTGTCGGCTTCGTAAAGGTCGGGGATCGCCTCGAGAAGGATCCTGACCGCCGCGTGCAGGAAGCGATCATCCTGGTATTCGACAAGGTTGGCGAACTCGGCAGCGCCCGGCAGGCCCTGATGTGGTTCCTCGAGCACGGGCTGGATCTGCCCGCCAAGCGCAAGAATGGCGACATTATCTGGCGCAGGCCGAGTTATGCGACCATCCACAGGATGATCGAGAACCCGGTCTACGGGGGCGCCTATGCCTATGGTAAGACTGGGTCCGTCCCCGGATTTGCCCAGTCTGCGGTTCGAACAGGGGTGCAACGCAAGGGACGCGAAGAATGGCTGGCGCTGATTCCGAACAGCCATGAAGGCTATCTTAGTTGGGAGCGGGCGGAGGCAATCCGCAAGATGGTGAGCGACAATGTGCCTGCAGGCCGGCACCATGGAGCGCCCAAGCACGGCAATGCGCTTCTTGCCGGGCTTGTCCGCTGCCGGCGCTGCGGACGCAAGCTCACGGTGCGGTACACGGGCATCAAGCACAACATCCCGCGCTATTCCTGCTGGCGGGGTCTGCTCGACAATGGCGAACCGCGTTGCATCGCCTTCGGTGGACTGCGCGTCGATGATGCGATCGAGGAAGCGCTGCTGCGTGTCGTCGAACCGGGCGCAATCGCGGCCGCCGCCGAGGCCGAGGCGCAGGCAGCCGATCGCCGTGACCAGGTCCGGTACGCCCTTACTCGCGACCTTGAAGCAGCCCGCTATGCCGCCGATCGCGCCTTCCGGCAATACGACGCCACCGATCCTGACAACCGACTGGTCGCGGCGGAACTGGAAGCGCGTTGGAATCAGGCGCTCAACGAGGTTGGCGAGATCGAGAGCAGGATCGCCACGCATGATGCCGCAACACCGGTACCGCCAGCTGGGTTGGCAACCGACATCAAGGCGCTGGCGACCGGTCTTCGCGCCGTCTGGTCGGCGCCGACGACAGATGCCAGGCTCAAGAAGCGCATCATACGCACGGTCATCCAGGAGGTGATCGCCGATCTCGACGATGAAGCCTCCCAAATCGTTCTGCTGATCCACTGGATTGGCGGTGTCCATACTGAACTGCGCCTGGCCAAGCGGCGTCGCGGGCAGCGTAGCAGCACCTCCAACGACATCATCGAAGCCATCCGGCAACTGGTACTGATCGCCAGCGACGACGTTATCGCGGGCATTCTCAACCGCAACGGCCTGGTCACCGGCCATGGCAATCGCTGGACACGGGAACGGGTCACCGCGCACAGATCGCATCACAAGATCCCGGTCTTCCGGCCGGCACCGGATGGCAACAAGCCATGGCTCAACCTGAACAAGGCGGCGCGCCTGCTTGGTATTACATCCAAGACGCTCAGGCTTGCTGCTGAAGCTGGCAGGATTGAAGGTGTCCATCCGCTGCCAGATGGGCCATGGATCTTCAGCCGATCAGAACTCGAGAAGCCGCAAGCTCTCGAACTTGCTCATCGGGCGCGACAGAACCCTAGATACCCCGCGGGATCGTGTTCCGATCAACAAAACCTGTTCTCTTCAACGACATAGACAGATGGGTGTAATGAAGCAGGATTGTAGTGCCGACGCCAGCTCTCGATCACCACCTTGGCCTCGGCCCGCGAGCGGAACCATTCCAGGCTCAGGCATTCGTCGCGGAACTTGCCGATGAAGCTCTCCGTGGCGCCATTCTGCC
>SKQW01000342.1 GCA_007118805.1 Rhodobiaceae bacterium
CGTCAGCATGGCAAAATAGATCTCGGTCAGGCGCACCGACAGATAGCCAAGGACCAGCGCGGCAATCCCGGCCGCCAACACACCGCCGACGATGCCGGGCACCAGCGAGGGAATCTCCAGCAGGATCAGCGCGGCGACATAGGCTCCGATGGCGAAGAATCCGGCCTGCCCGAAGGACAACAGTCCCGTATAGCCGAGCAACAGGTTGAAGCCGAGGGCGAACACCGACAACAGCATCATCTGCATGAGCAGATAGGTGCCGAAATTGCCGGCCCACAAGGGCGCCACGGCAAGGCCGGCGATCAGGATCGCCAGGCCGGCAAGGGCGAGAATGCGGGTGGCGCTCATCTCAGCGCCCTCCCAGCAGGCCGTGCGGCCGCCACAGCAGCACCGCCGCCATCACCACATAGGGCAGGAAGAGCTCGAACAAGGGAAACAGCATGGTGGAATAGACGGTCAGCATGCCGACGATGATCGCCCCCACGAATGCCCCGCGCAGATTGCCGAGGCCGCCGATCACAGTGACGATGAAGGCCTGGATGATCATCGCCGTGCCAAGGCCCGGCGTCACAGGGCGCATCGGGATCGACAGGGCGCCGCCGAGCGCGGCGAGCGCGGCCGCGAACATGAACACCACCATATAGAGGCGTGGGACATTGAGCCCGAGCGTGGCTCCCATCTCGCGGTTCCAGGCCGCCGCCCGCACCTTGCGGCCCCACCAAGTCTTGTCGAACAGCAGCCACAGCCCCAGCGCAACCAGGACTCCAACCAGAAGAATGAACAGGTTGTAGATCGGGAAGGGGCGGCCGAAGAGCGGAACGCTGCCCGTCAGAAACGGTGGGATGGGCGGGATCATGAACATGCCGCCCCAGATCATCTTCACGATGTCGTCGATCACCAGCACGAAACCAAAGGTCAGCAGGAGCTGGAAGGGCAGGTCGAGATGGTAGATCTGGCGGAAGAAGAAGCGCTCCAGGAAGGCACCGACGACCGCCACCGAGGCCGCGCTCAACAGAACGGCGACCCAGAAATTCAGGCCCACCATCCCGTAGAAGGTGAAGGCGAGATAGGCGCCCAGCATGAACAGCGCGCCATGCGAGAAGTTGAGGATGCCCAATACGCCGAAGGCGATGGTCAACCCCGCGGCGAGCAGCCAGAGATACATCGAGTAGGTCAGGCCTATGAGGCCCTGATACAGGTATATT
Source organism: Rhodobiaceae bacterium (assembly GCA_007118805.1). Lineage (GTDB taxonomy): Bacteria > Pseudomonadota > Alphaproteobacteria > Rhizobiales > Tepidamorphaceae > SKQW01. Next base: position 1,206 of record SKQW01000342.1, read on the forward strand.
TCCACGGAGATCCCCTCGGCGCGCTCCGCTCAAGCCCCAGTCTTCGCCGTTCCGGCGCCTTCTGTGCGCTCTGCCTCAAGCTGATTGTTGGTGGGGCCACGCCGCTGGTGGCCCCACCCGCGGAAGGGCCTCAGTATTCAACCGGCTCGAACGGCGGCCAGCGGTAGTAGTCCTGCGGGTCGATGACGTAGAGGTCTTCGCCGACCACCGGGATGGGATATTCGTCGAGCACCGCGACGCGGCCGCCTGGCACGGTGTAGACGGCCTGATGGTCTTCCTCGCGATAGGTGCGCATGCCGGCCGGCGTCTCGATGGTCATGCCCTCCATGGCTTCGATGACCTCGGCGGTGTCGGTGCTCCCCGCCGTCTCGGCCGCTTCCTTCAGCGAGTAGACGGCGGCATAGGTGCACTCGGCCGAATAGTTGGGGTGGCGGCCCCAGCGCTCCTCGAAGGCGCTATTGAACGCGGCATTCGTCGCCGCCGTCGCATCCTCGCTCCAGTTGAAGAGGTAGCGTGCCGTGGCCCAGAGCTTGCCGTCGAAATCATCCATCTGGGCGGCGATCCCTTCGAGGACGTCGACCGAGCCGCCCATGGCCTGCCACCAAGCCTCGAGTTGGTCGAAGCCACCCATGACTAGCGAGGTGCGCAGCATGGTGACCGCTTCCCCGGCCCATGGTGTGGCGAAGACGGCATGCGGGTCGGCGGCGAGCACCGAGGAGACGTGTCCGGAGAAGTCGATAGTGTGGAACGGCGCCCAGGCCTCGGCGACAAACTCCACGTCCGGCCGCAACTGCTCCAGCGTGTGCTTGAACATCGCCCAGGAGGCGTGGCCGTATTCATAGTCGGCCCCGATATTGGCCCAGCGCGTGATGTCGTCGCGTTCCGCGAAGATGTGGGCGGCGAGGATCGAGTCCTGATAGATCGGCACCGAGGCACGGAAGATCTGCCGAATGCCCTCCTCGGCGACCAGCTCCTCAGTCAGGCGATGGGTCGCCGCATGGGTGAAGACGCAGATGCGATCCAGCTCGGCGAGGACGGGGCCGACGGCAAGCGACGATCCGCTCGAATCAACGCCGACCAGGAAGTCCGCGCCCCAGTCGTCGACCTGCACGCGGGCATTGCGGGTGGCGACGTCGGGCCGCAGCTCCTCGTCCAGGAAGTTGAGTTCCACCTGGCGGCCGAGAATCCCGCCGTTCTCATTAATCTCCTCAATAGCCAGCGTCGCGCCCATGCGCATCTGCCGCCCATAGTCGGCATGGGCTCCCGAAAGCGCGCCCTGACCGCCGATACGCACCGGCTGATCGGCCCGGGCACCGCGCGCCCCGTATTTTCTCAGATAAGCCGTTGCACCGAGGGCACCAGCGCCCGCCAGGAACGTCCGTCTGGATGCTTTCATCTTGATCCTCCCTCATTGTGGTCGGCTAGCTGGACTGGGTACCATCGGCCGATATTGAAGCTAATAGGCCGGTTAAACTAGCCCTTGTTGTCGATCCATTGCAAGGCAACAACCCGCGAAGACACGGCTCCGAACTCGGGTTCACGACGATTCCGGATTGACGCGGGGCACGGTTTCCTGGGCTTCGACTCTGATTCGGAAGCCTGGTCATGCAAGCCCTCGGCGAAAAGCCCCACCTTCACAGTCTTTTGGATCACTTCGCGATCATCGAGTATCCGCACGAGCAGTGGCGAGTGGCGCACCCGCTGC